>NZ_RAWA01000010.1 GCF_003611675.1 Corallococcus sp. CA053C | reverse complement strand
GCCCTGATGGGGCACACGCCCGCTCAGGCCGCGCTCCCCTCAGGGGCGCGGCAGGGGGCTTGGGCATGGGGGCCACCGCGGCCTGGCGCTCAACACCCCGCGTTCTGGGGTGGCCCCCGTGCTGGGGCCCGTCTCCCAGGCAGCGTGGGCAGTCCCAGGTGCTCCAGGAGGGCACGCACCCCACTGGGAACATGATTGTTGCCCCCTGTCCTGAACCCCTCACTTCTCCTCTTCGGGCGCGTCCAGGCATTTGTCACCTGCTCGCGACCCAGGACCACGTGAGACACAGCGTGTTGTGCGCATCGGCGCTGATCCGGGAGACATGGCGCAGCGCAGTGCAGGGGTCGGCACGGATGCTGCGCATCGCGCTCGCCTGGAATCAGCCCGCCCCGGGGCAACCCCGTGCACCCGCGTGAGCAGTTTCACCGCAAGTGGAGGAAGGCCCTCGCTGTTTCGGAGTGTCGTACGCGCTGCTTGCTTGTCCTGACCGTTCTGAATCGGTCGCCCGAGCAGACAGGCCCACATCGGCGTGCACTCCCCCCAAGTGCAACCCGTCCTGGGAACCCTCCCGGAATTTGATTCGCAGACATACATGTACGCTTCATCCTGCAAAACCTGGGACTGCCCACGCAGCCTGGGAGGCTGGCTCCAGCACGGGCCCCCACTCAGAGCGAGTGGTCACGTTACCGTCAGCCTCCCACGGGATTCCGTGGAGCCCCTGGCTGCTTGTGGCTGCGAAGCAACGCTTGCCGCGCACGCCCACGCGAGCGTCAGAGCACGCGCATGAATGCGACGAGGTCCTTCTTCTCCCGCTCATTGAGCCGGGTCTCCAGCATGAGGTTGAAGAACTCCACCGTGTCCTCCAGCGTCAAGAGCCGCCCATCATGAAGATAGGGCGGAGAATCCTTGATGCCGCGCAGGGGGAACGTCTTGATGGGGCCATCCGCGCCCATCACCGCGCCGTTCACCAGGCGTGGCTTGTAGAAGCGCTCCGCCCGCATGTTGTGCATCAGGTTGTCGGTATAATACGGCGGGGTGTGACACACGGAGCACTGCGCCTTGCCGAAGAAGAGCGCCTGACCGCGCATCTCCGGCTCGGTGGCCTTCTTCGGATCCAGCTTTCCGTCGAAGCGCAGCTTGGGAGCAGGAGGGAAGTCTAGGATTTCCTGAACCTCCGCCATGAAGTGCACCTGGCTGCCCCGCTCAAGGATGTTGACGCCCTTCTTCGTGGCGATGACGGGATCTCCGTCGAAGTAGGCCGCGCGCTGCTCGAACTCGGTGAAGTCCTCCACTGTCTTGAGGGCCCGCTGCGAGCCGAACAGGCGCTGGATGTTCACCCCGCGGAGGGTCGGCGTATCGATGCGGTGGCGGAACTCCTGGGGACGAATATCTCCCACCAGGTGCGTGGCGGCATTGGAGTGGCCATTGACGTGACAGTCGAAGCACGCCACGCCCCGACTGGGCAGTTCGGAACGACGGTCGGCGGTCTGATTGAACTGCTGCTGGGGAAAGGGCGTCACGAGCAACCGCAAGCCTTCCAATTGCTTCGGATTCAGGAGGCCGTTGAACAGCTCCTGGACATTCATGAGGGTCACCAGCTTTCCCTGCGAGACATCCCCCAGGTCCGGGCGCGTGGTGAGGAAGATGGGCGGTGGGAACTCCGGCAGCAGGTGGTCCGGCAGGTCGAAGTCGAGATCGAACCGCGTGAGGTCCCTCCCCTCCTGCCGCTTGATTTCATCGATGTGGAACTTGGGGAAGAGCATGCCGCCTTCCGGATGATTCGGGTGTGGCAACGGCATGAGGCCCCCTGGGAAGAGCCCCTTGGCTCGAACCACCTCGGGGCTCATGGCGGCGAGGGCCTCCCATGTGACGCCCTGCGGAAGCTTCACCCGCACGCCTTCCTGCACGGCCTTCCCACGAGACATGGTGACGCCCGGGGCAGGTCGGTTTCCCAGGTCATAGCGCTGGGTGAGAAGCTGTTGGTGACGTGCGGTGATCTTGGGCTTCTCGGCCTTCATCCGAGTCATGACCTCGGCGAAGGGCTCCGTCTGGTCCACGGGCATATAGCTGGTGAGGCCCCGCCCCTGTATTTCCTGTGCATGGGCCGCGCCCGAGGACATCAGGAACAGCCCCATGGCAGCGAGTGCGACGTGCGGACGACCCCAGAACGGCTTCATGCGTGCGCCCCTTCCGGCTGACATCAAGCAGACTGATGCCCTACCCTCCGTACAAGCAAAGCGATTCACGCTTTCTCCCGCCTGCGTATGGGAGTGAACCGTTGGCCAGTTCATACGTCGACGAATGGGAGGAACCGGGGGACTGTTGAACCTGGCTTGGTTCCGTGGCTCGCCCATTCCATCAGACAGGGCGTGGCAGCCCGCCTGCCACGCGCCGTTTACGTCCCCTTCGCCACCAGGCCCAGCTCCTTCAACCGTCGCCCCAGCGCGCGCTTCGACACCTCCAACTCGCGCACCATCGCATCCAGGTCGCCGCCGCACGCCTCGAAGCTGCGGGTGATTTCGTCCGCGCCCAGGTTGCCCGCGGTGCGCAGGTTCGGACTCTTGTCGATGAGGTCATAGACAGACGGCCGGGGAATCCCGAGCGCATCCGCCGCCGCCTTCAAATCCCACGCATCGTGCGAAGAGAAGGCCTGTTGAGGGTGGGGGCTGGAGCAGCCGTACACGTCCCCCGCTCTCACGTCCCCCAGCACGACGAGCTTTCCCCTCGTCAGCAGCGTGCCGGCTTGCAGCGAGCCGGTGATGATGAGGCTCCGGTGCGGCGGGTTGACGAGGAGCCTGTCCACCCGATCCGGGAGAAGCGACCGGGTGACGTCGAGGGCGGCGAGGCGCATCTCGCGACTTGAAGGGCCCCGAGCTCCCTCAGGTGCGCAACAGCCGCGCGGCGATGGGCAGGTGATCCGAGGGCTCGGTCTCCGACGGCATCGGCGTCCGGTCGTCCAGCTCCGGCATCCGGAGCGGCTGCGCCTGCAGCGTGCGTGAGTGGAAGAGGAAGTCGATGGCCTTGGCCCTGCCGTTCGCGTTGCAGGTCGGCTGGTGCCGCCCCTCATGGGCATCGAGCAGACCGGCCGCCGTGAAGGCTCGGACCAGCGGATCCCCGGGCTGCGCGTTGAAGTCACCGCACACGACCCACAGGGCCTCCGGGTCCCGTTGAACCAGCTCCTCGAGCAGCTCGGCAGCCTGTTGCATCCCCTGGTGCTGCTCCACGGGCCTGTCCGGCCGGTCCCAGCGCAGGTGCGTGCACGCCACGCGCAGCCGATCCCCTCCGGCGTCGAAGTCCACGACCAGCGCCAGGTGCCCCGAGATGCGCCCGTCCTCCAGCCGGTCCTTGAAGTAATGGGCCCGGTGGCCGAGGCAGCGCTCCAGGCGGTGGAACACCGCGCAGCCATCGGGTCGGCCCTGTTGCTTCAGGGCCAGCACGCCCGCGTACCCGTGCGGCTCCAGCGCCTTCTGGAGCCCGGCGAAGCGGTCGGGCTCCACCTCCTGAAGGCAGACAATGTCCGCGTCCAGCCCCGCGATCCGGCGGGCCAAGGCCTCCTGGCGCCGCTGCGGCTGGAGGACGTCCGCGGGCGTGTGCGGGAACCACTCGGGCTTGACGTAGGCGTCCGCCAGGAGGTTGTACGAGGCAATTCGCAGGTCCATCGCCATCAGCAGGTTCTCCCGGTCCGCCAGTTGGACTCATCCCAGGGTCGTCGCGAGCAGCGAGCATAGGCGGAAGTCCCGCCCATCCCCTCCCGTTCGGGCCGCGCTACCACCGCCACAGCGCGAACGAGAACAGACCGAACGTCGCGAGCCAGGTGCTCAGGCACACGACGGACGCGGACCCGAGGAGGCAGCGCCACCGGGCCACGGTCGCGGGCTCCTGCCTCCAGGTGCGCACGCTGAGGACGAGTCCGGCCACGCCGAGTGCCGGGAACAACACGGAGGCCGCCCAGACACCGACCGTCTGCCAATTCGCGTGCGCGAGCACGGTCAACTCCAGCTTCGCCGCACAGACGCCGCCGAGCACCCCTGCCAACAGGGCGAGGCCCGGCAGGCGGCGCACCCAGCGATTGCGCAGCGAGGTGCGTCGTCCGAAGGGCGCGCTCAACAGGAGGGCGAGCGACAGCAGGACGCTCGCGAGCGGGAGGACCGCCGCCGCCATCGACGTGCGCTGCAGAAAGTCGCCGCCCGTCTCGAGCCCCACGGCCGCGCCGTCCCCATCCCGGACCACGACTCCGTTGATCACTTCGCCGTAATCGACATCGGCGAGCAGGCCATTGCCATGGTGCTTCAGCGTCGCCTGGTAGCCGAAGCCCGGCAGGATGGGCTCAATGATCAGCGTGTCGGCCTGCGCCTTCGCCCGCCCTACGCTGAGCAGGTAGGTGGGGAGGTTCAGCAGCGAGATGCGTGGGTTGACGAGCCGGTACCAGCCGTCGACGTCACCTGTGAGGGGTTGAAGGGATGGCGTCGGCGGCTTCCACCGCGTCTGGTGGGAGATGAAGTCAGCGAGCACCTCCTCCAGCTTGCGCAGCCCGTTCTCGCTGTTGACCAGCAGCACGTAGCCCATGCCCTGCTCGGCGTGGAAGTGCATGCTCGCCTTCGCGCCCAGGACGCCGCCCGCGTGGCCCTGCCAGAGCGAGCCCCTGACGATGCGATGGTGCAGCCCCAGCCCCGCGCCGTAGGCCAGCCCCGCCCGGGCGCCCACCGTCGACCGGGTCTGCTTCATGGCGCGGACGGTCTCGGGCCGCAGCACCCCGGGGGCGGAGGCGCCGTCGGTGAGCACGAAGCGGCCCAGCCTGGCCAGGTCCTCCGCCGTGCACCACAGCGCACCGTCCGCCTGGGTCTGCTCGAAGAACACCGGGGTGCGATGCATGTCGGCGCCGCTGTGGCCGCTGGCGTGGTCACGCTGGGCCGCCTGCGAGGCGAGTGCGGCGACCTGCGTGATGCCCAGCGGCCCCAGCACGCGCGCGGAGACGACCTCGTCCCAGGGCTGCTGGTAGTGGGCCTCCAGGATCGCGCCGAGCAGCACGTACCCCGGGTTGCTGTAGCTCTCATACATGCCGGGGCGCCAACGCACCGTGAGCGGCTCCGGATGCTGGAGGCTGCTCTCGAGGTGGCGCCCCCGTCGCTCCACAGGGCTGAAGAACGCCTTGGCGTGCATGTCGTCGAAGCCCGCGGTGTGGGTGAGCAGGTGGATCAAGCGGACCGGGTCGCTGTCTCCGAACGGGTTCCGGATGGGCGCATCCGGCAGCAGCTCCGAAACAGGCGTCTGCAACCCGAAGTGGCCCTGCTCAATCAGTTGCAGGATGGCGATCGCCGTCACCGTCTTCGTGACGGAGCCGAGGCGGAAGAGCGTGCCGTCGGTGACGGGGGCCCGGGTGTCGCTGTCGGCCAGCCCGATGACCCCGCTGAGCACGATGCCCTGGCGGTCGAACACCGCGTAGCTCGCGCCCGGGATGTGGTGTTCGGTGAGCAGTGCGGTCAGGGACTGCCGCAGCTCGGCGGCCGTCGTCGGTCCCGGTTGCGCGGGGGCGGTCGTCGCGAAGGCGACCGTCGGGACGAGCAGCGCGAAGGCCCACAGCGGGGCAAGGCCCTTCATCGGTTCTCCGGGGGAGCAGGGGGAAGGTGCCGAGTGCCCGGATGCCGGAGGTGCTCGGTCAGCGCTGACTACGCCGCTGCCTCCGGACCATTTCGCGGTGACGCGCGAAAAGCCCGGCGGCTGCTTCGAGCAGAGCCCTGTTCACCACGCCCGTGGCCTCCGTGAAGAGGCGGAGAATGGGTCTTCATGGGTGGAGGCCCGTCTACTGACTGGAGACCACCTTGAGCGTGGCCCTGGGATCCTCGCCCGCGAGAACCTCGTCCTTCACCGTGAGGGACAACTCCAGGCTCCGGGCCACCAGCGCCTTGAGCGCCCACAGATGAAGGGGACCACCAGCGCGAGCTTCGCGGTCTCCTCATTGGTGATGAAGGACTTGGAGTCCTGATAGCGCTTCACCAGCTCCAGCAGTTGATTCGCGTCCATGGTGTTCCCCCCTGCGATGCGTCGAACCCGGGATTTGAAATCCCTGGCGACGTCCATGACTACAGTGCGTTTGTCCGCCCTTGTCCATCCCACCACGGCGCACGCAAGGGGTTGAGCGTGGAGGTCATCGCGGACCTGGAACCCGGCGATACTTCCTCGGGAGTATGTCATTTCACTGGCAAGGTGGACCTGCGTGCGGTGGGCCAGGCGGTGGGTGCCCGGGAGCCCTGGCGGATTGGCATCCCTCCGTGCCATGCCCATGTGTCTTTCATGGCGGCCTCCGACACCCTGCCTCAAGACCACCCGCTGCCCGCGATCCTGGGCTTCGTCGGCTTCCGCCGCCGGTCAGGCAGGTACGGCTCGGCCACCCAGTTGCTCTGGAACAGGCTGGAGAACGACGCCTCCATCTACGAGCTGTGCAAGGTCCGCGAGGATTTGACGGAGGCGGACCGGGTCATCCTGGATCAGTGCCATCAGAGGCTGGCGGTCGCCCGGCGCTGCCTCGACAGGCAGTTCGGGCGTTGGTCCTTCTCCTTCTGGCAGATCATCCACGAGGTGGACGGCCTGCTGCTGCTGGTCATGCCCCGGCACATGCTGCTGCCCCACGCCCTGGAGATTCAGCAGCAGTTCGAGCGCAGGGTGACGGACTCCGCCCAGAAGGCACTCTGGCTGGGCGCGGAGCGGACCTCGGGGCCCCTGTCCCAGTGCGTCCGCGTGCTCCGCGGGGAGGCGCCTGCCTCCAGCGACCCTGACGCCTCCCTGCCCGAAGCGGAGCGCCTGGCGCGGTGCCGCCACGTGCTCTGGGGGGCGCAGGGAGTCATCAACGATCGCGTGGACAAGACCTTCTGGCAGCTCTCCATCAACGTCTCCATCCAGGTCCTCAGCACCCTGCTGCTCATCACGCTCTCCCTCCTCGCGTTGCTGGGCTTCAATCGCTCCCTCGTCACGACCTGGCCTGACGCGCTCGTTCCCCAGGGGCTGCTGCTGCTCAGCCTCATGGGCGCCGCCGGCGCCGTGGTGTCCAACATGCTCTCCAAGGAGCGCTTCGTCGTCGCGACGGGAGCGACGAGCCGCTTCTTCGCCTACCACCTGCTCGTGAAGCCTGTCATCGGCGCCTTCGCGGCTCTCACCCTCCTCCTCGTCGAGCAGTCCAACCTGCTGCTCGCGGTCGTGCCTCGCGGCCTCGCCAATGACGCAGGCAACAACTCGGCCCTCCTGAACATCGTCGTGAAGGACTGGCGCGCCGTCTTCTTCGCCCTGGCGGCCCTGTCGGTGGTCGCGGGGTACTTCGCTGACAGGTTCCTGAGCTCCATCATGAACAACGTGCTCAGCAGGCTGCTCGGGCAGTCGGAGAAGCTGCTGCCTTCCAGCGCTCCCCCGGAGGCCGGCGCCACCTCCCGGCGCACGGAGCCGAAGTAGACGACAGCGACACCCGCCTCACACCGGGGCCCGGGCCGTGCGGTGCGCCGCGGGGTGCCTCGCGTAGGTCCCCAGCGCGTCCAGCAGGTCCTCCGACATGCGCTCCGCACTGGGATGCCAGGGCGTGGTGAAGCGCGAGTCCATGCTCGTCTGCCGGATGGTGGACAGCCACTCGTGCACCACGCGTTCGGAATAGCCCGCGCTCCGCGCCGCCTCGTGCAGCAGCGAGTACTCCCGGAGGAGGAAGGTGGAGAAGGTGATGGGGTCGTCCGCGCCTACCGCGATGGGCACCGGCGGCGGCGTCCCCTCCTCCGCCCGAGGCGGAAGGAGCCGCAGGATGGGGTGGTTGCGCAGGTCCAGCAGGTTGCCGATGAGCAGGTTGCTGGAGGGATTCACCTCCACGACGGTTCCCCGCGCTCCCACGTACCGGCGCAGCGCGTCCTGCGCCGACCGCAGCGCCGCCACCTCCGCGCCATCCAGGGGGATGTCCACCAGCTGCTGCCCGCGCCGGAACACGCGCTCGTCCTCCCGGTACCCCTCGATGAGCTCCTGGACTTGCCGGGGGTTGCGCACCCGGATCCAGTCCAGCCGGCGGGAAGCCCGGCTGAAGGCGTCCAGCCCCACGCCCACCGCCTCCTGCGCCAGGGGCGGACACCAGAGGTTGTGCAGGACATGATGGGCCTCGGCCAGCACGTGCGGCTCGACACACCTGCCAAAGACTCCTTCGGACAGCTCCCGGATGAGGTTCTCCACCTGCTGGGGCCGTCCCGGTGGGGCCTCCGCGTTCAAGCCCGCGGGCAGCCGGTAGCTGCCGTACAGCCGCCATTCGAAGACCAGGTCCCACAGCCGCTCCTCGGCCGGCATCATCACCGCGCCCACGGACTCCGCCCACGTTCCGGGCTCCACGCCCAGCGAGGTGGCGTGTCCCAGCCGCCCACCCCAGTGGTCCAGCAGGTAGTGCAGGCACTCGTAGATGCGGCGCAGCCCCTCCATGAGGTGCCGGTAGTCCTCGCCCACGTGGCCCGTCAGCCGCAGGGGTGGGGCGCCCCGGGCCGCCGGCCGGGCCGCGGCGCGGGCGGCCTCCCACCGCACGTAGCGGTACAGCGGCGCCAGCACCCACGTGGGCACGCTCAGTTCGTCCGACGCGACGTCCAGCCCCCGCACCAGCCAGAGCGACAGCGGCACCGCCCGCAGCAGCTCCACCAGCGCTTCCACCTGCGTCGACTGCGAGACGAAATAGTCCGCGTAGCGACCTCCCAGCCGGAACAGTCCCTCCGGAGCCGGCTCCGCGTACGTCCCCTGGGCATGCGCGGGCGGCAGCCCCTCCCTCCAGTGGCGCTTGGGGTCCCGCGCCTTGAGCAGGTGCAGCACCAGGCCGAACTCCGGCTGGCGCCCGTGGCCCGAGGACCTCCCCACGTGCTCCAGCACGCGCCGCCACGAGCGCGTCAGCCCCCACAGCTCCTCCGCCATCTGGATGGAGTCGTTCATGAGGCGGGTGCGCACCTCCAGGGCGGCGATGGGCTGATCGCCCCCCGCCACCGCGTAGGAGACCTCGGCGCGCACGGCGTGCAGGGGCCGCTTCATCGCGCCCAGTCGGTCGTAGAAGCGGATGAACCACTGGAGGCCCGCGGTCAGCGGCCGCTGCACGTAGGTGCGGTAGCTCAGGCAGCGCACCCGTTGGACCTGCCAGAAGAGGCGGTCGAAGTGCGGGTCCGGCGTGCCGGCCTCTTCCTGATGCCGCATCCGCCGCAGCCCGTAGCGCACCAGCCAGCGCTCCCCCGCGTTGGGCGCGTGCAGCCCCATCCGCAGGCAGATGGGGTCGCACCGTCGCCACACCTCATCGAGGGTCTCGGGGAGCTCGGCGCCGCCGCGGGCCGCCAGCGGGTGGAGGTCCCCGTAGAGCTCGCGCAGCTCGTCCAGCTCCGGCAGGACCTCGGGGCGGGCGCGCGCGAGCGCCTCCAGCGTCCGCGCGAGCACCCGGCGGCGCTGGGGCATCCAGACGGACGACTCCCGCAGGCCCTGGACGAAGTCCAGCAGCGTTCGCCTCCCATCCCGCAGGATGACCTCCGCCAGAACGCAGCGGGCCACCGCGGCCGCCAGCAGCCAGCGAAGCATCGTCTCACCGTCCCCGAAGAGGAGCCCCGGCCCCGACAGCAGGCGTGCATCCAGGGCCGGATCCGCGATGGCGGTCAGCAGCGAGGTCCACAGCAGCGGGAAGTCCATGCCCGCGTTGACGTGGTGGTGGACCTCCGTGACGCCCCGGTCCAGCAGGTGGCGCATCAGCAGGGGCGGTTCGATGTCCACCCGCGTGGGCGGCGGCTCCACCGGTACCGCCGACATCAACAGGTCCTCGGGCATGGCGAAGGTGAGCCAGCGGTAGTGCGTGAGCGCGTCCACCGACCCGGCCTCCGTGTCCTGGGCGACGACGGTGACCCCCGGCCGGCGCTCCAGGTGGGTGTCCGCCAGATGCAGCAGGTAGCCGGCCATGGACACCCGGCGCGGCGGATCCCTCTGGCCGCGGATGTGCCGGCGCGAGTCGAACCAGAACACGTCCCGCACCGCGATGAGGCGGTCCAGCGACCAGCCGCTGGCGTGCTCCGACAGGGTCTTCTCGCAGTCGCGCCACAGTGCCCGCGTGGCGCCCGCGGCCGGCCCTTCCAGCGAGGGCACCAGCTCCGTCAGCGACTCCTGGAAGGCCCGGAGGCTGGTCAGCGGGAAGCTGGCCACCTCGGCGCGCACGTAGGCCTCCGGGACGCGGCGGGGGGCGATGTTGCCCTGGGCATTGCGCGGTCCGTCAGTGCTGCTCATGGCTGGCGCCACCCTGGAGGTGCCGCAGGGGAGACATCTTCCGCAACGCCTCCATCTCCAGCGGGTCGCCCTCCTGGTCCATGGCCTGGAACCACGCCCGCACCACGGTGTCGAGCCAGTCGTAGTACAGGCCCATGTCCCGGCCCTCGTCCTTCCCGAGGTGGCGGCGGAGCGCCTCGGACGCGCCGGAGCGTCCCACCGCGGCGCGCACCATCTGCTCGCGCAGCCGTGTCAGCCAGGGCCCATGGTGGCTCCAGTACGCCACCAGCTCGTCCCAGACCTCGTTCGCATCCGTCTCCCCGGCCTGCCAGCGCAGCAGCTCGCTGAGGGTGGGGGCCGGAGCGAACTCCGGCAGCACCATCAGGGGCAGCGAGTTCTGGAGCCACACCCGGGCCGTCCACAGCCGGTCTGACCCCACGCTGTAGTTGCGGATGTCCTCCAGGAGCTTCGCCACCGCGTGGCGCACCCGCTGCTCGTAGGGCCCCAGCACGGTGGCGAGCCCCCTCGCCTGGACCACCGACTCCATCCCCTGGTGCGCGTCGCCCCAGTCCCATCTGCCCAGCTCCCGGCCCGACACCGAGCAGATGTTCTCCACCCAGGCCGCCAGGATGAAGCGGTGTTGGGCGCTGACCTTCAGACGCGAGTCCCGCATGTTGTCGACCTGGAAGAACCCGTCCGCCGTCCTCTTCAGGAACGCCTTCCACTGCGCGGTGAAGATGGCGAACTCGACGAAGGTCCTCCAGGTGGGAAGGCTCCACCAGCACTCGACCTGGACGAGCGGCTCGTGGTGCGTGGTCGAGTCCACCCACAGCTCGTGCATCGTCACGACCAGCTCGGGGCTCATCTCGAAGGGCGTCACCTCCGGGTTCAGCACCCGGGGCGGCTCGAACAGCATCAGCACGTCGTGCAGCAGCATGAACCAGCCGGCCACGTTGCCGGGCAGGGTCACGCCGGGCCCCTCCTGGTCCGGGTCGCTCAGCATCAGCACCACGTCGTGGAAGTGCCGCAGGTGCAGCTCGCTGAGGAGCACCCGTTCGTTCGCGTCCGCGTCCGCGTCTTCGTTGCCCTCCCGCACCCGCCGCGGCCACTCCAGGACGTCCGACAGGGTGGTCCGCTTGGAGCGGCGCACCGGCCTGCCCGTCAGGTCCAGGAAGATGAGCCCCTTGTCGTCATACCGGAGGATGCGGTTGAGCAACTGCTGGCTCGCCCAGGCCGGCAGGTCGCTTTCATCAATGGCATTGCGCAGCATCTCCGTGGCCACCCGCACGGTCCGCTCTCCCTCGGAGCTGGCGGCCTCCCCGGGGGCAGCGTGGGTGCTCTGGAGTTCGCGCCGGGCGGCGTGCCAGAGGTCCTGCAGGGTGCGCGCCGGCAATCCGAGGGCAAGCTTGCCCGGGTGGGTGAGGATGACCTTGGGCTGGGGCACGTCCCGCCCGTCCTGCGTGGCCGCGCGGTAGGTCGTCTTCACCGTGTCGGAGAGCCGGGGCGCCAGGTTGATGAGGTCCGCGAAGCAGGTCAGCACCTGCGTCTTCTCCCGCTTCGGGGGGCAGGGCAGCCGGAGCTGCTCCAGCAGACTGCCCAGCGTCTGCCCTGAGTCCTCCGGTTCCACCCCCTGGGGGCAGAAGTCCCACGCCTTGTAGGGATCCACGGGCCCCAGGTCGATGCGGTAGCTGGGAGGCAGCGCGCGGCGCAGGGTGGTGGCCGACTGGCGCCGGGCGATGGAGAGCGTCTCGTCCTGGCCGGCGCTCCCGAGGCCCGCCTGCCCGGAGAGGATGAGCTCCTTCTGGAAGGAGCGCTCCATGAAGAGCTGGAACTCCTGGTGGCCCGCGGCCAGCACGAACCAGAGCCGGCGGCTGGCCACCATGCGGGTGAGCTTCACGATGTTGTGGAGGTGTTCGATGCTGCGGTCCACGTTGTCGATGGGCAGGACGAGGATGACCTGCTCGCCCTGGGCGGTGCCGAAGCGGGGCAGGGACAGCGTCTTCGCCACGTCCTCCATGGCCCGCGCGAAGCGGTGCTGGAAGGTGGCGTAGATTTCCGCGGCCTTGATCTGCTGCTCCGCGCGCGCTCGCGTATCGAGCGTCGACGCGCTGTCCTCCCACATGAACGAGGCATCGCGGATGAGGTGGTCCAGCTTTCCCCAGGCCTCTTCCGCGCTCTCCTCGAGGATGGAGGAGGACCACCTGCCGTGCCCGGTGCTCGGGGACGTGTCCTCCTGGGGCGCATCGAGGGCGGCGCGCACGCGCACCAGCAGGGTGGCCAGGAGGTTGGCCCCCGGGGGAACCGGTTCCAGGTCGAGCGGCTCCAGCCACACGACGCGCCCTTCGATGCGTTCGAGCGTCGTGCACAGGTCCCTGCGCATCGCCTCCCTGCCCGAAGCCCGCGCCCCGCTGGCACCGGCCTCCAGTTGCCCTCCCCGCGTCAGCCCGAGGAACGCCCTCCAGTGGCGCAGGGCCTGGACGGCGCTGAGCAGGACGGTGGTCTTCCCGGAGCCGCGGGGGCCGGAGATGAGCAGGCTGGTGGAGAGGTGCTCGTCCCGGACGTCCCCCGCGGCCAGGCTGCTTCCGCAGGCGGCTTCCAGCCAGGACAAGAGCTCGTACAGGCCCCGCTGCGTGGGCTCCAGCAGGTCGTCCCAGGGGAAGGCCCTGGACTCGGGGAAGGGCGTGGGCACGTAGTGGCGCGTCTCGTCCCCATGGCTCGGTTTCGTGTCCATGGAGAAGGATAGGGAGCCCGGGACGGGATGCGCCCCACCCGGGAGCCAGCTCGCAGGTGCGCCCTGGCGCGTCCCAGGTCAGGCGGGGGGCCTGCCCACCATGAAGTCGATCACCCGCTCCCACACTTCATGGAATTGCTTCTCCTGGAAGTGGGAGCCTGACTTCAGCCAGCTGATGTATTCCTCCGGCTGGTCGAAGTGGCCCATGACGTCCAGGTGGTCCGCGGTCGCGACGTGGAGGACCTCTCCCCAGACCTGCGAGCGACTGGGGACGATGCCGTCGCTCCACGACTCGAACTTCCTGCCAAAGGCCCCTTCAAGGGCCTGGGTCTGCGTGGGCGTGCGCTCGGGAATCTTCAACTCCGGGGAGAGGGGCGCGCTCTTCCCATACAGGAAGCAGAAGATGCCGTAGAGGAGCGAGTCCGGGGGCAACAGCAGGCGGGGAGACAGGCGGCGGAGCAGCGTGGGCGGCGGGGCGCCCGTGATGACGCTGCCGTAGCGCACGCCCTCCCGGTCCGCCGTGTTCGCGTTGAAGGCCTGCGCGCTCACCGGCATGAGGTCGCGGATCAGCGTCTGGTCCTCGCCCACCCGGCTGAAGAACTGGATGAGCTCCTCGCGCTCGCTCTCGGACAGGTCCGCCGTCAGCCGGGCGATTTGATTGAAGAGGTTGGGCGGGAGCTTCGCGTGCTCGCCCAGCAGGACGATCCGGTAGCACGCCTGGAGCACCGCGGCCCTGAAGGGCATGGCCTTGCGGTGCAGGGTGAGGAAGGTGAAGAGCCACAGGTAGCGCAGCAGCGTCTTGCCCAGGTCGCCCTGGTGGAAGAAGGTCGCCAGCGGGGTGCCGTGATGCGGGGTGGCGACGGTCACCACCGAGCGCACGCGCTTCACGAAGGCCGGGGCCTCCTGGGCCATGCGGAGGGAGACGGCGCTCCGCGCATCCAGCCCGCCCGTGGAGTGTCCGACGAGGTGGAGCGCCGCGTCGTCCTTGTCCGCCGTCCGGGCCATCTCCCGGAAGATGTCGCGGGCGCGCGCCTCGAGCCCGGAGGTGGGGGAGGAGGCCACGAGCTGCACGTCCGCGTCGATGCCGCGCTCCTTGAACCGCTGCTGGAGCAACCCGGGGACGTGCTGGAAATAGGCGATGCGCTCCGTTTCCTTGTCACCCATCTGGGTGAAGCCGAAGAAGCCCGGGACAAGATAGACGCGGTGCCTTGTGGCCATGGGGCCAGTCTAGCGTCTGGGGAAAACGTCCAGGGAGGTGAGGAGGAAGGGTTCCGGGCTCCGTTGAGGAGAGGCCAACACACCTACACCCCATTCGGGGGGGAGACCTGGACCATGAGATTCCGGAAGCCAACGACGCAGTGGACGGGCGCGGCGCTCGCGGGGGCACTGCTCCTGCCGGCGGCGGCGCTGGCGAACGAGGCGCATGTCTATGGCATCGCCAGCTTTGGCGGCGCGGGGCAGTGCGATGCCGACTCGCACTCCGTGCACACGAAGACGGCGCAGGTGGTGGCGGACTACTTCACCTCGCTCAAGAACGCCGGGCAGTGGACCGACGTGCGCACGCTCAACAACGGCCTCGCGCGCACGGACCTCTGGACCGACGCGGCGAAGGGGGAGGCGGTGGACGCGAAGGACGCCCAGCTCAACGCGGGCGTGGACGACGCGGACGTCGTCTTCGTGCACACCCATGGCGGCCACAACACGGCGTACAACCGGAGCTGGCTGGTGATGGGGACCAACGTGGACTCGTGTGAAGCCATCACGGACATCCACATGCGCCTGGGCAACGGCAAGCTGGACATCGCCGTCGTGAAGGCCTGTCAGTCCGGCAACATCGAGATCTGGGAGCAGGGCGGCTACAGGCAGCTCGTCACGAGCACCAGTGGCTTCAGCATCTGGAATGCGTTCCACGGTGACTCGTCGTGCGGCAACTTCGTCAAGCGCTACCTGGACGACTACACGGCCAGCTCGAAGAACGACGGCGTGGGTGAGAACTGGATCGACGAGGCCTACGACTGGGGCGTCTTCAAGGACGACTGCCCGGTGTCCATCGTCTTCGGTGAGACCAAGGCGCTGCGCAAGAGCATGTTCGAGGCGGGTGGCTGGAAGGACCGCAAGAACACCGGAAGCAAGACCGGCTCCAGCTACTTCTTCGTGGGCGGATGCGACCCCGACAGCGGCCGCAGCCTGCCCTGATGACAGTCGCTCCCACCCCTTCGAATCCAAGAGAACGAAACGCCATGAAGACCCATTTCCTCCGCCTCCTGACCGCCCTCCCGCTCACCGTCGCGCTCGGCTGTGACAGCAGTGAGCCTCCCGCCCCCGTGGACACCGTCGCGCAGCTCGCGAACGCCGCGACGGCGGTGGCCACCGGCTTCACCTTCGACTCCACGGGGATCGCCACGCCTCCTACCGGGACGCTGCCCGCCGAACTGCTCCCGCGCACCGCGTTCGACCCCGCGGTGCTGCAGCGCGGGCTGGTGGGGACGACCGAAGCCTTCTCCCTGACGGGAGGGGTCGCGCTGCGCCGCGACCTGGAGTCCCAGACCTGGAAGCTGGAGGCGGACCCCAACGCCGGCAGCGTGCTGGTGCTGAGCAAGACCGAGAGCGGCCCGGCGACGGCGCAGGACCCCGCGGTGTTGCAGCGCCTGGCCCTGGCCCGGCTGCAGCGCTGGGGCATCCCCACGGCGGAGCTGGGGCCGGTGCGCCAGGTGCAGTCGTTCCTCCAGAGCGAGGAGGGCGGCGTCGTCGGCACCCCCGAGCTCCACCGCCACAAGACCTTCGTGCTGCGCGCCATCAATGGCATCCGCGTGGAGGGCCACCGCGCGGTGGTGAGTCACGGGCCGGATGGCGGCTTCCAGCGGGCGCTGATCAAGTGGCCGGCGCTCGGCCGCCAGGGCCACCTGCTGCACACGCGGCTGACCACGGCGGAGATTGAACAGCGCGCCCGCGAGGCGCTGCTGGCGGAAGGGGAGACGGCGGGCCCCGTGCGCCTCTTCTGGAAGTACGTGCCCACGCAGCTCGCCACCGGAGAGCTGGCGCTGACGCTCCAGGTGAGCGCCGCGATGCCCTCGCTCACCGGCGCGAGCAGCACCGAGGAGCCGCGCGTGGTCGACGTGGACGTGAGCGCCGTCCCGTAAGCCCCCTGCCGTGGCCCCGCCTGGAGGGGTGGGGCCCCGGCGGGTGCCGCGCTTCAGGGAGCATGGAGACTCCTCCTGGTGATGCTGGCTTCAATCGCCGAATCCAGGACGCCCGACCCCCTGTCCGTGAAACATACCTGGGAAACGCGCTTCATCACGCACACGCTGGAGCGCCGCCTGATGCCAGACGCTCGCGTGATGCGTTAGCCTGCGAAGCCTCATGGTCAAGATCACCCGCTCACCCGCCCCGAAGCTCTCACAGGTCTTGAAGGCGGACGTGCCTGTCACGAAGGCGCCTGCCGCGGCGGTGCCTTCACGCGCCCCCAGCTCCGCGTCGTCCATGGCGGCTCCGGTCGCGGCGGGCCCGAAGGCTCCCGCGCAGCAGCAGGTCGGGCAGCAAGTGGCCGCGCTCCCGGAAGGACCCCTCCGACAGGCCTTGTTGCAGGTGCTCTCCGGCGCGCTGCCTGCCTCCGTCGTCGCCACCGCGACGCAGGCCATCGCCGGGTTCAGCCCCGCGCAGCAGAAGGAGCTGTCGACCCTGCTGTCGAAGGCGGGCGTCAGCGCCAAGGCCTCACCCCGCGCGGACGCGGGCGCCGAGCGCGTCTTCCTCTTCAAGGCCATCGCCAGCGGCGCGACGGGGGCGACCCTTGCTCGCCTGGCGGAGCAGATTCGCGGGCGTCCGCCCACCAACCAGGCCTTCTCCTTCAACCCGATGGCCGCGATGGCGTCGAAGTCCAAGGCGAACGCCAGCCCCGCGGAGGCCGCCGCGACGAAGCTGAAGGCCGCGATGGATGACATCTGGGGCACCGACGAGGCCGCCGTCCTCAAGGTCCTGGAGGACGTGGACCCCGCCCTGCTGCCGCAGGTGGCGGAGCGCTACGAGAAGCTGACCACGACCCCGCTGCGCGAAGCGCTCCACCTGGAGCTCGAAGGGCCGGACCTGAAGCGCGCGCTCGCGGCACTCGCGCGGATGGTGTCGACCGCGCCTGCCGCGCCTGCCGCGCCTGCCGCGCCTGCCGCGCCGGTGCAGGCCCCGGTGAAGGCCGCGGCGACCACCCCGACGTCGGCCCCCGACATCCAGAAGAACCTGGACGCCATCCAGGTGACCTCCCGGGACGAGGGCACCATCAAGCGTGGCAACGCCGTGGAGCTCAACGACCTCATCCCCGTCAACATCGCGACGTGGAAGCCACCGAAGGCGAAGCTCTACGGCCCGTTGAAGGACGCGGTGAAGGCGCGCAACACGGCGCAGGCGGCCCTCGACAAGGCGACCACCGAGCCGGCGAAGAAGGCGGCGCAGGCGAAGCTCGAGGCCGCGGACAAGAAGGTCACCGCCGAGGGCGAGAAGGTCAAGACGTGGCTGAAGGATCACCTCGGTTCGAACCCGGGGCTCCACCGCGCCAACGACGCCGTGAAGCACGCCGAGGAACGGGTCGCCACGCTGGAGAAGAAGCACGCGAAGGCGAAGGTGCCGAAGGATGCGAAGGAAGCAGAGACGCTCAAGCAGTCCCAGAAGGCGGAGCTGGATGCGGCCCGGGCGAAGCTCACCGAGGCCCAGGACCATCAGAAGACGGTGAAGGACGGCCTGCTCGCCCGGGTCGCCGCCTACACGCCGATGGTGGACGTGCCGCAGATCCGCTCGGACGTCACGGTGGACGGGAGGACCGTCCGGATGCGCGATGGCCGCGAAACCGCGTACACGAACTCGTGGAAGGCGGTGGACGGCGGCGCCGTCGCGGGGGACTCGGCCGACATCGTCGGCACCGAGCTGGAGAAGAGTGGCATCAGCGAGGACCGACAGAAGATCCTCGCGTCCATCTCCGGCCTGGAGGGCACCTTCAGCAAGGTGAACACCTGGGACACGGGGCGTGTCTCATGGGGCTTCACCCAGTGGACGCTCGGCAAGGACGGCAACGGCACCCTGGCCGACTTCATGCGGGACCTGAAGAAGACCGACCCGACACAATATGAGAAGAGCTTTGGCAAGTACGGGTTGGACATCGACGCGAAGGGCGTGGTGCTCACCCGCGCGGATGGCTCTGTGCTCAAGGGCGTCGAGGCGGCCGAGGCGATCCGCACCGACGTGAAGCTGTCGGCCGTCTACATGGCCGCGGGCGCCGACCCGGCGATGCAGCAGGCGCAGATCCGCTTCGCCAACGAGGGGAAGATCTCCGGCACCCGCGAGCGCTCGGTGTCGGTGACCGGCAAGGACGCCCATGGCGAACCCGTGAAGGCGAAGCTCCACCTCAAGGACGTCGTCACCAGCGAGTATGGCAATGCCATCATGACCGACCTCGCGGTCAACGCGGGCTCGGGCGGAAGGGTCGCCGCCGCGGCGCTCGAGAAGTACGTGAAGGACAAGGGCGTGGACCCCGCCAAGGTGAAGGACTGGGGCCCGGACGCGGAGAAGGCCATCATCGCCGCGCTCGAACACGCGTCGCGCTCGGAGCGGCTGAAGCATCACCGCGAGGCGGGCTTCAGCAAGGAGCCGAACACGTTCGCGGATTGAAGGCGGGAGGTCCGGTCCGCGGACATGACATCGCCTCCGGTCGACAGCCCCGGAGGCGACGGTGATGCCGGTGTGCGGCGGGCGCTACACCGTCGGCATGAAGATCTTCAGCCCGCTGCGGCCACCGGCGCCCAGCGTGTTGCGCTCGATGAAGTCGCTCACGGACGAGCGGCCGTCGCCGGTGGTGATGGCGGTGTGGCCGTAGATGCTGCCCGCGCGCGTGGAGGTCTTCTCCCACGTGAGGACGAGGCCCGGGATCTTCAGCGCCTGCTCAAGCGACATATTGACCTGCTTGAACTTGTCGCGCGGCAGGTTGTTGTCGATCTGGTTGCCATTGCCCCAGACCTTGACGCCGAAGGCGTTCTGGATGGCCCGGCTCACGCCCGTGGCGCACAGGCCCTGGCTGTTGTACCCGCCGATGCTCATCGCCGCCGCACGGCCCGCCGCCGCGAGCTTGCGCATGGCCGGCGTCGCGCTGCCCGGCCCGGCGCCACCGCTGCCCTCGACCTGACCGCCGCCCTTCGTGCCGCCGGAGCCCTTCGTGCCGCCGGAGCCCTTGGAGCCACCGGTGCCCTTGGAGGGCTCGAAGCTGTCGCCCTTGCCGGGGACGCGCAGGGTCTTGCCCGCGAAGATGAGGTTCGGGTTGGAAATGTGGTTGGTGCGCGCCAGCGCCGACACGCTGGTCTTGAAGCGAGCGGCGAGGGCCGAAAGCGTGTCGCCCTTCTGGATGCGGTAGTTGGACATGAAATCTCCTTGAGCGATTGTCGGGACCTCACTCGCGGAGTTGCGCTGATTTCCCAGGTTCTTGGAGTTTCCCTGGTTGGATCCGCCATTGCTTGAAAATCTCAACCAGGCCGCAGGCGTCCCGTCCGTGACGATGGCCCAGCTCCTGTTGCCGCTGCGACCTGAAAGGCCGCGAGGGGATGCCTCGCGGCCCGGCCTGCACATTCAACTCAGGGGACGGTGACCGTCGCGACAGTGCTGCGCTTGGTGTTGCCCGCCCGGTCCATGGCGATGGCGACAATCTGGTGCGTGCCGGACTTGCCGGTGGTGTCCCACGTCTTCGTGAAGGGCGCGCTGGTCGAGAAGGGCGTCAGCATCTCGCCGTCGACCTCGAACCGGACGTAGAGCAGCGCCTGGCTGTCGCTCGCATTGGCGGACAGCGTGACGACGCCGCTGACCTGCGCGCCGTTGGTCGGAGCGGTGAGGGCCACGAAGGGCAGCGCGTTGTCCACGATGAGGCTGCGGGTGCTGGTCTGGACGTTGCCGGCCCTGTCGGTCGCCCGGAGGGTGAGGGTGTAGGAGCGATTGCCCAGCACCCGCGTGTCCCACGAGAAGTAGTAGGTGGAGGCGTCCGGGAGGCCGGAGGCCGAACCCATCCAGACCCCATTCTGGAGGAACTCCACATACGCCACGCCGGAGAGGCTCTGGTCCGTCACGGCCCAGCCCACGTTGACGATGCCGCGCACGTAGTTCTGGTTGCTGGGGTTGTACTGCGGCGGGCCTGTGAGGATGATCGGGAGGGCGTTGTCCACCAGGACGCTCACCGCGCTGGAGGTCCCCGGGTTGCCGGCCGCGTCGAAGGCCTGCGCCGTCAGCGAGTGCGGGCCCGACACCGCCGCCGTGTTCCAGTTCACGGTGTACGGGGCCTGGGTGGCGGTGCCGATGACCGTGGCGCCGTCGAGGAGGAAGTCCACGCGGGCCACCCCCACGTCATCGCTGGCGTCCGCCGTGAGCGCCACGGTGCCGCGCAGGAAGCTGTCCGTGGCCGGTGAGGTGAGCTCCACGGTGGGCGGCACGACGTCGTCGTCCAGCAGGTTGGCCACGTCGTTGGCAGGGCGCCGCAGCTCCTGCTCACCGGCAGCTCCCGGGGCGGACACCGGATCGTTCGCGCCGACCTGGGCCTCACCACAGCTCGCGGCAGCCAATGCACCCGCACCGACCAGCGCGACGGCGATGCCACGGGCACCACCCGTAAAGATTCTCATCTGGATTTCCCCTCCGTTCAGGCGCCCGCAAGGAGTTGGGGCGCCCGTGGGAATGGACATATCAATCTTGTCTGGCATTGGCGCCAGGGAATCCGCTCCGGGCGTCGATTGACGCACTGCGTATTGTGAGCGCCCCCGCCGGAGCCTAGAAAACGCGTTGTTGGCAGATTGCCAATAATCGATGGAGGCCGCGCGAATGAGACTGCGATGGAGCCGTGAGTGGGCGTTACCGGGTTGCCTTGTCCTCACCCTGCTGGGTTCCCGCGCGGGCGCGGACCCCCTGCCGCTGCTGGAGTCGACGACGCTGCGCTCGCCGTTTTCGGCGGCGTGCGCCGGGAAGTCGGACTCCGCGCCGTTGCCGGTGGATCCGCGCACCCTGGTCGTGCCGGGCGTCAACAAGCCGGGGGCCGCGGTGCAGTTCAACGCCTACTGGCTGGACCTGCACAACCCGCCGGCGCCGTTCGTCTCGACGCTGCCGGCCAATCCCCAGACGTGCGGCGAGTTCCGCGCGAGCGTCAACCGGGGGCGCACGAACATCGAGACGCGCGCCTACTTCCAGCCGTTCAGCACCGCGCTGGCCTACTACAACATCTACACCCTCTGGGGTTACCCCTTCCGCCCGGCGGACTTCGACGAGCAGGTCATCAAGCGCTACGGGCTCTCCAAGGCGCCGTTCCGCAATCCCTACCCGCTGCCGTGGGAGAACCCCAACCTCACCCAGGGCGGCAGCGGCCAGCTGCCCCTCGGGCTCGTGCAGGAGAAGGACAAGTACGGGCGCTATACGGGCGCCATCGCCTCCAGCTGCTCGGGCTGCCACGACTCGCGGCTCGGGACCGAACAGGAGGCGGGCTTCGTGTGGGGCCGCTCGGGCGACGCGATTGACGCCGGGCTCATCCAATCCGACATGTTCCGCTCGACGGGCATCGGGACCGTGCTGGAGATCATCCCCGTCCCCTGGAGCGTGGGCCGTGGTTCCAGCGACGCCATCGGCATCGTCGACCTGCTGCCCGCGCTCTTCGACATGGACTCGCTGGGACTCGCGCCCAGCCTGCTCGAATACTTCCCCACCCATGCGGGAGGCATGTCCCGCGCGCCCAACTGGTGGCAGCGCGCCTACAAGACGCGGCAGTTCTGGGACGGGGCTCTCTCCTCGGACAACGTCCGCTCGGAGATGGCCTTCGGGGTCGCGAACCTGACCCGCTCGCCCGAGGAGCGCCGGGCGCTGTCCAACGAGTTCGAGGACAACGACAACTTCTTCACCTCGCTCTCACCCCCGGCCTACCCCAAGGGCATCAACACCGCGCTCGCCGAGCAGGGCGCCATCCTCTTCCACGAGCGCGACCTCTGGGCGAACGGCGCCAACGCCAACATCCCCAAGGCCCCGGGCAATGGCTCCTGCGCGAGCTGCCACGGCGTCTACTCACCGCGTCACGCGGCGAACCCGGCCTTCCTGCCCGACCCGCGCCTCAAGGGCGTGGCCGGCGTCATCACGCCGATTGAGACCATCCGGACGGATCCGGCGCGCAAGGGGCTGATGGCGGATGAGCGCAAGCGCCGGGCCTGGAACACGTCCTTCCTCGCCTACAACGACGAGCACCCCGACCACGGCCCCTTCTACGACGGCATCATCATGAGCGAGCTGCGCCGCGTGCCGCGGGCCGCCTACGACAACGGCACCGGCCCCGTGTACTCGCCCGTCGGACCGAACGTGTGGAACGAGCCGTTTGGCTACATCGCGCCGCCGCTCTACGGGGCGTGGGCCTCCGCTCCGTACTTCCACAATGGCAGCGTGCCCACCCTCTGGGACGTGCTGAAGCCGTCGGACCGGCCCGCGGTGTGGAAGCGCAAGCAGACCGCCCCCAACGTGCTGGGCACCAACGCGGGCTACGACATGAGCTATTCGGCGTATGACTTCGCGAAGCTTGGCTGGAGCGTGACGCCGCTGGCGTGCGCCAACACCCCGGCCAATGATCCGTTCATCCCCTGCACCCAGGACATGGCGACGCCCGACGTCCTCTTCGCGAACATCGCGAACCTGGTGGCCAACTACAACTCACTCGCCTACCAGTCACCGCCGCCCATCACCCAGAAGCAGATCCGCTCGCGGATGGTCTTCAACTCGTACCTCTACGGGATGGGCAACGGCGGACATGACTTCACCCAGTCGCTCACGGACACCGAGCGCTGGGCGGTCATCGAATACGTGAAGACGCTTTAGGCCCGGAGGAGGCGGGTGGCGCCAGGAGCCTGGGCGCCACCCGCATCCGTTACAGGAAGCGCTTGAACAGGCCGAGCTTCCCGACGTAGGGCGGGTAGCGCAGCTTCAGGTCCAGCGCGAACGGCCGCTTCACCACGCTCTTCTTGTGGCTGAAGGCGTCGAAGCTGGCCTGGCCGTGGTAGCCGCCGGAGCCCGAGTCGCCCACGCCGCCGAAGGGGAGCCCCTCCGCGGCGAAGTGGACGCAGACATCGTTCGTCACCGCGCCGCCGCTGGAGGTCTCGGAGAGGACGCGGTCGTTCACCGCGGCGTCCCGCGCGAAGCTGTAGAGGGCGAGCGGCTTCGGGCGGGCGCGCACGAAGCGGATGGCGTCGTCGATGCTCGGGCAGTCCACGAGCGGGAGCAGGGGGCCGAAGATCTCCTCCTGCATCAGTGGGCTGGACAGGGGCGCATCCGTGATGACGGTGGGCGCGAAGTAGCGGCTGGCCGCGTCGCGCTCGCCACCGAAGGCGACCTTCCCGTCGGCCGCGAGCGTGCAGAGGCGCTCGAAGTGACGGGCATTGATGATGCGGCCGTAGTCGCCGCTCTCGCGCGCGTTCGGGCCGTAGAAGCTCCGGACGGCCTTCTGGACCAGGTCCGTGAAGCGCCCCTTGAGCTCCGGGGGGATGAGCACGTAGTCCGGCGCGATGCAGGTCTGCCCGGCGTTGACGTACTTGCCCCAGGCGATGCGGCGCGCGGTGACCTCCAGGTCCGCGCTCCGGTCGACGATGCAGGGGCTCTTGCCGCCCAGCTCCAGGACGGTGGGCGTGAGGTGCTTTGCCGCGGCTTCCGCCACGACCCGGCCCACGCTGGTGCCTCCCGTGAAGAAGATGAGGTCCCAGCGCTCCTCCAGGAGCCGGCGGCTCTCGTCCGCGGCCCCCTCCACGACGGCGACGACCTCCGGAGGGAAGGCCTCGCCCAGCATCCGCGCGAGCACGCGCGACGTCTCCGGCGCGTGCTCACTGGGCTTCAACACGGCCGTGCAGCCCGCGGCGAGCGCCCCGATGAGCGGTGCGATGGACAACTGGTAGGGGTAGTTCCAGGGCGCGATGATGAGCGTGACGCCCAGCGGATCCGCGTACTGGTACGCCCGCGCCGGCTGGATGACGAGCGGCGCGGAGCCCCGCCGTGGCTGCATCCACGCCTTCACGTGCTTGAGCGCGTTCTTGAGCTCACCGTAGATGCTGCCCACCTCGGTGAGGTAGGCCTCCTCCGGGCTCTTCGACAGGTCCGCCTTGAGGGCGGCGAGGATGTCCGCCTCGTGCTTGCGCGCCGCCCCTTCGAGTGCCTTCAACTGCTCCCGCCGCCACTCCAGCGGGAGCGTGACGCGGGTTTCGAAGAAGGCGCGCTGCCTTGCCACGATTGAATTCGCGTCGAGAGGTGTTCGGAGCATGGGACTTCCCCTTCCGAGGGAGGTGGTTACTGCAGGAGTTCGCCTTTTTCGGCCTTCGCGACGAGCGACGCGGGCGGCAGGAAGTGCTTCCCGTAGCGCTCCGCCAGCTGGCGCGCGCGGAGCACGAAGCCGCGCGGCCCCGTGCCGGTGGGCCCTTCGTAGCCGTTGATGTACTGCACGACGCCGCCCGTCCACGGCGGGAAGCCGATGCCGAGGATGGAGCCCACGTTCGCGTCCGCGACGGAGCGCAGCACGCCTTCGTCGAAGCACCGCACCGTGTCGATGGCCTCCGCGAACAGCATCCGCTCCTTCATGTCCTCGAAGGGGATGGTGTGGCCGGGCTTCGTGTAGTGCTGGGTGAGCCCCGGCCACAGGCCCGTGCGCTTGCCATCCGCGTAGTCGTAGAAGCCGCCGCCGGTGGAGCGGCCCTTGCGCTGGTGCTGGTCGATCATCGCGTCCATCACCGCGTAGCTGCCGTGCACCTCCCACTTCTGGCCCGACGCCTCCACGGCGGCCTGGGTCTCCAGGCGGATCTTCCGGGGCAGCGTCAGCGTCAATTCGTCCACCAGCTGGAGCGGGGCGGCGGGGTAGCCCGCCTGGAGCCCGGCCTGCTCGATGGACGCGGGCGCAATGCCTTCGCCCACCATGGCGATGGCCTCGTTGAGGAACGTGCCAATCACGCGGCTGGTGAAGAAGCCCCGGCTGTCATTGACGACGATGGGCGTCTTGCCAATCTGCACCGCGATGTCGATGGCCTTCGCGAGCGTCGCGTCACTGGTCTGCTTGCCCGCGATGAGCTCCAGCAGCGGCATCTTGTCCACGGGGGAGAAGAAGTGCATCCCGACGAAGTCGGGCGGCCGCGTCACCCCTTCGGCGAGCAGGGAGATGGGCAGGGTGGAGGTGTTGGACCCGAGCACCGCGTCCGGGGCCACCACGCCCTGCACCTCCTGGAACACCTTGTGCTTGAGCTTCACGTCCTCGAACACAGCCTCGATGACCAGGTCGCAGCCCGCGAGCGCGGCGGGGTCCGCGGTGGGGGTGATGCGCGCGAGCAGCGCGTCGCCCTTCTCCTTCGTGGTGGAGCCCTTCTGGACGGCCTTCTCCACGAGCTTCACCGAGTACTGCTTGCCCTTCTCCGCGGAGGCGAGGCTCACGTCCTTGAGCACCACGTCGATGCCGGCCTTGGCGCACACGTAGGCGATGCCCGCGCCCATCATCCCGGCGCCGAGCACGCCGACCTTCTTCGCCGTGTGCTGCGGGAAGCCCTTGGGCCGGCCGCCACCGGAGTTGATGTGCTGCATGTCGAAGAAGAACGCCTGCATCATGTTCTTCGCGACCTGGCCGGTGGCCAGCTCCGTGAAGTAGCGCGACTCGATGGTGAACGCGGTGTCCACGTCCACCTGCGTGCTCTCCACGGCCACCGCCATGATGGCGCGGGGGGCCGGCATGTTCGCGCCCTTCAACTGCTTGCGCAGGTTGGCCGGGAACGCGGGCAGGTTCGCCGCGAAGGAAGGGGAGGACGGGGTGCCGCCCGGAATCTTGTAGCCCTTCGCGTCCCACGGCTGCTGCGAGCTCGGGTTCGCCTTCACCCACGCCTTGGCCGCGGGCAGGAGCGCGTCCACCGACTCCACCACCTCGTGCACGAGGCCCAGCTCCTTCGCCTCCTGCGGGCGGTAGCGCTGGCCCTGGAGCAGGACCTTCATCAGCGCGTCCGTGATGCCCAGCATGCGCACCGTGCGCACCACGCCGCCGCCACCGGGCAAGAGCCCGAGCGTCACCTCCGGCAGGCCAATCTGGGCGCCCTTGACGTCCGCGAGGATGCGCCGGTGACACGCGAGCGCGATCTCCAGCCCGCCGCCCATCGCCGCGCCGTTGATGGCAGCGACCACGGGCTTGCCCAGCGTCTCCAGCGTGCGCAGCTGCGCCTTGATCTCCTCGCCCAGCTCGAAGACGTTCTTCGCGTCCTCCTTCTTCACGCGGCGCAGGTCGTTCAGGTCGCCGCCCGCGAAGAATGTCTTCTTCGCGGAGGTGATGACGACGCCGGTGATGCTCGCCTTCTCCTGGACCAGCCGGTCCACCGCCGCGCGCATGGACTTCACATAGGCGGCGTTCATCGTGTTCGCGGACTGGCCCGGGTCATCCATGGTCAAGACCACGATGCCGTCGGCGTCTTTTTCCCAGCGCAGGGTGTTCTGTTCGCTCATGAGGATTTGCTCGAAGGGTGTCGAAAGGGGGTGGGGTTCAGACGCGCTCGACGAGGGTGGCAACGCCCATCCCACCGCCGACGCACAGGGTGACGACCGCGCGGCGCGCCTGGCGCCGCTCCAGCTCGTCCACCACGGTTCCAAGAATCATGGCGCCGGTGGCGCCCAGCGGGTGGCCCATGGCGATGGAGCCGCCGTTGACGTTGAGCTTCTCGTCCGGGATGCCCAGGTCCTTCTGGTACTTGAGCACCACGGAGGCGAAGGCCTCGTTGAGCTCGAAGAGGTCGATGTCCTTCACGCTGAGGCCGGCGATGCTCAGCAGCTTCTGGGTGGCCGGGATGGGGCCCGTGAGCATGATGGTGGGGTCCGAGCCGGACGTGGCGATGGCGGCGATGCGCGCCCGCGGCGTGAGGCCCAGCGCCTTGCCGACCTTCTCCGAACCCACCAGGACGAGCGCCGCGCCGTCGACGATGCCGGAGGAGTTCCCCGGGGTGTGCACGTGGTGGATCTTCTCCACGAAGTGGTACTTCTGCAGCGCCACCGCGTCGAAGCCGCCGGCCTCGCCCATGGCGGTGAAGGACGCGTTGAGCTGACCGAGCGACGCCACGGTGGAGTCCGGGCGCATGTGCTCATCGCGGTCGAGCACGGTGAGGCCGTTCTGGTCCACCACCGGGACGACGGACTTCTTGAAGTAGCCCTCCGCCCACGCCTTCGCCGCGAGCGCCTGCGACCGCGCGGCGTAGCGGTCCACGTCCTCGCGGGTGAAGCCCTCCATCGTCGCGATGAGGTCCGCGGAGATGCCCTGCGGCACGAAGTAGGTGTCGTAGTTGGTGGCCGGGTCCAACGCCCAGGCGCCGCCGTCCGAGCCCATGGGGACGCGCGACATGCTCTCCACGCCGCCCGCGATGACCAGGTGCTCCCAGCCCGAGCGCACCTGCTGCGCGGCCAGGTTCACGGCCGTGAGGCCGGAGGCGCAGAAGCGGTTGAGCTGCACGCCGCCGGTGGTCTCCGCGAGGCCCGCCGCGAGCACCAGCGTCCGGGCGATGTCCGCGCCCTGGTCCCCCACGGGGGACACGACGCCCAGCACCACGTCGTCGATGCGCTGGGGGTCCAGGTTCGGGTTGCGCTGCTTGAGCGCCTCCACGAGGCCGACGAGCAGCGACACCGGCTTGGTGCCGTGCAGCGCGCCCTTCTTGCCCTTGCCGCGAGGGGTACGAACGGCGTCGAAGATGAATGCTTCCTGGCTCACTCGGAGCCTCCTTGGAGATGCAGGTGATGGGTCTACAGGGAACGGGCGACGAGCTCTTTCATGACCTCGTTCGCGCCGGCGAAGATGCGCAGGACGCGGGTGTCCGCGAACAGGTGGGCGATAGGGTACTCCTTCATGTAACCGTACCCTCCAAACAGCTGCAGGCAACGGTCCACGACGATGCACGCCTGGTCCGTCACCCAGTACTTCGCCATGGCCGCCGTCGTCACGTCGAGCCTGCCTTCAAGGTGGGACACGATGCAGTCGTCGACGAAGGTGCGACACACCCGCCCCAGGGTCGCGCACTCCGCCAGCTCGAAGCGCGTGTTCTGCAAGGCGAACAGCGGCTTGCCGAAGGCGTGACGCTGCTTCGTGTACGCGACCGTCACCTCCACCGCGCGCTCCAGGCTCGCCATCCCGATGATCGCCGTGATGAGCCGCTCCGGCGGAAGCTGCTGCATCAGCTGCACGAAGCCCCGGCCCTCCTCGCCGCCGAGCAGGTTGACCGCCGGGACCTTCAGGTCGTCGAAGAAGAGCTCGGTGGTGTCCTGGCCCTTGCCCCCCAGCTTGTCGAGGATGCGGCCGCGCTGGAAGCCGGGCGTCGTGTCGGAGACCTCGGCGCACAGCAGTGAGATGCCCGCGTGGCCCTTCACGTCCCCCGTCCGCACCACGAGGATGATGAAGTCGCAGACGTGGCCGTTGGAGATGAACGTCTTCGAGCCGCTCACGCGGTAGAAGTCACCCTCACGCACCGCGCGGGTGGTGATGGCCTGGAGGTCCGAACCCGTCCCCGGTTCGGTCATGGCGATGGCGCCCACCCACTCGCCGCTCGCGAGCCGGGGCAGCCACTTCTGCTTCTGGGCCTCGGACGCATAGGCGAGGAGGTAGTGCGCGACGATGGTGCTGTGCACCGCGAAGCCCATGGAGGGGTCGCCCGCGCGGATCTGCTCCTCGGTGAGGACTGCCTCGTGCGCGAACGTGCCGCCGCCGCCGCCGTAGGCCTCCGGGATGGACATGCACAACAGGCCCAGCTCTCCGGCGCGCCGGTAGAGCGCCTTGTCCGGATACCCCTGCGCCACGTGCTTGGGCACGTTGGGGAGGACCTCCTTGGTGAAGTAGCTGGCCGCCAGCCCGCGCACCTGTTCGAGCTCGTCCGAGCTCCACCGGGGACGTGTCGTCATGTCTGTCTCCTAGAGTCCGAATGTCTTGCCAATGATGTCGCGCTGGATCTCGCTCGTGCCGCCGTAGACGGTGGAGATGACCGTGGCGCGCAGGTGCGACTCCATGTCGTATTCGGTCGCGTAGCCGTAGCCGCCCATCATCTGCATGCCCTCCAGGGCCACGCGCTTGGCGGTCTCCGTCGTCTTCAGCTTCGCCATCGAGGCCTCGCGGGGGAGGGTCCGCTCGGGGGCCTCGTCCGCCATGGCGGCCACGCGGTAGACGAGCAGCTCACAGCAATCCAGTTCGGTGGCGAGGTCCGCGATGCGGTGCTTGAGCGCCTGGAAGGAGCCGACGGGCCGGCCAAACTGCTTGCGCTCCTTCACGTAGGCGACGGCGTCATCGAACGCGCGCCGCCCACGGCCGAGCATGGCCGCGGCGAGGATGAGCCGCTCGCTGTTGAGCCCCGCCATCAACTGGGGCCAGGCGCGGTCCACCGTGCCCACGACAGCGTCCTCCGGCAGGAAGCAGTCGGTGAAGAAGACGTCGTTGACCTCCTTGCCGCCCATCGTGGGGATGCCGCGGATCTCCATCCCCGGCGTGCCCGCGGGGACGCAGAACAGGGTGAGCCCCTCGTGCCGTGTGCTCATGGCCTGGGTGCGGGCCACGAGCAGGATGTGGTCCGCGAGGTGCGCGTTCGAGCACCACGTCTTCTGTCCGTTGACGAGGAAGCCCCCGGCGGTGCGCGTGGCCCGGCAGGTGAGGGCGGCGACGTCGGAGCCCGCCCCGGGTTCGGAGATGGAGATGGCCTCCACGCGGCCCCGGGCAATGCCTCCCAGGATGGTCGCTCGCTGCGCCTCGGTGCCGAACTTCGCGTACGGGCCCGCGGCGACCGCCGTGGTGATGTAGCCGCCCACGGGGGCGAGTCCGTAGGCGGTCCGCTCCGCGAAGAGGCAGATGTCGGACATGCCACCGCCGGACCCGCCGTACTCCAGGGGCAGCCCCACGCCGAGCCAGCCCAGCTCCGCCATCTGGGCGTAGAGCGCGGGGCTGTGGGCCTCGGCGCCGTGGTTCGTCAGGGCGTCTCGCTGCGCGCGCGTCCCCGTCCTGGCGCGGCAGAACGCGTCGATGGCGGAAGCGAAGGCGGCCTGCTCCGGGGTTCTCGCATGCATGGGGCTCTCGTGGATCCGGTGGGTGGGGGCGTCAGGTGTTCGCGTAGAGCGCGGCGATGCGCTCGGCGTACTGCGCGAGGAGCACGCGGCGCTTGAGCTTGAGGGTGACCGTGAGCTCGCCCGTCGCGGGGGACCACGCCTCGGGCACCACCGCGAAGTGCTTGATCTGCTCCGCGCGGGACAGCCGGGCGTTGGCCGTGGCGACGAGCGCATCGAGCTCGGCGCGGACCCGGGCATCCCGCGCGAGGTCGGCGAGCGACTCCGACGCGAGGCCCTGGGCCCGGGCCCACAGCGGCGCGACCTCCGGGTCGAGCGAGACGAGCGCCGTCACGTAGGGGTGGCCGTCGCCAATCGCGAGCGCCTGTCCCACGAGGGGGTGCGCGCGCAGCATGCCTTCGAGCCGGGAGGGCGCGATGTTCTTCCCGCTTGAGGTGATGAGCAGCTCCTTCTTGCGGTCGGTGATGGTGAGGAACCCGTCCGCGTCGAGCGTGCCGATGTCGCCGGTGGCGAGCCACCCGTCCCCGTCCACCCCGCTGACGACCTGCCCGTCCGCGGCGAGGTACCCCGAGAACACCACGGGGCCACGGACGAAGATTTCACCGTCCCGTGCCAGCCGCAGCTCCAGCCCGGGGATGGGCCGGCCCACGGCGCCCAGCCGGAAGTCCGCGGGCGTGTTGATGGTCGCGCAGCCGGTGGTCTCGCTCATGCCCCAGACCTCCAGCACCTGGATGCCGAAGCCCCCGAGGTACTCGAGGATCTCCACCGGGATGGGCGCCGAACCGCTGCTGGCCCATTCGAGCGCGTCCAGGCCCAGCGTCTTGCGCAGGGGGGCGAGGACGCGGGCCTCCGCCTCCGCGACCTGCTGCAGGAGCTCCGGAGGCACGGCCCGTCCGGAGCCCTGGAGCCGGAAGGCCTCCAGGGCCAGCGCATGGGCCGCGAGCAGGGGCTCGCGCCGTGAGGCATCGAGCGCACCCACCTTCGCCCTCAAGCCGCCCGCGAGCTTCTCCCAGAAGCGCGGCACGCCGAAGAACGCGGGCACGCGTGCCCGGGCCAGGAGCGGCATCAGGTCCGCGGGATCCGCGCAGATGTGGACGTGCAGCGCCTTGTAGAGCGCGCGGTACAGCCCGAGCTCGCGCTCCGCGACATGCGCGAGCGGGAGATAGGCGATGGACGGCACCCGCATCGGGACTGGGATGGAGGCGTCCACGGCGATGGCCTCGTAGAAGGCGTTGCGGTGGCTCAGCACCACGCCCTTGGGGTCGCCGGTGGTGCCCGACGTGTACATCATCGCGATCGGGTCCTCGGGCCGGATGTCCTTCCAGCCGTCCTCGAACACGCGCGGCGCCGCCTGGTGCAACGCCTGTCCCCGGGACTCGACCTCCGCGTAGGAGACGAAGCGCGCGTCCCCGGCGGGGAGGGCGGAAGGGTCCAGGACGATGATGCGCTGGAGCGCCCCCAGCGTTTCGAGCACCGGCCACCACCGCGCGACCTCGTCCCGGCCCTCCAGCACCACCACCGTGGCCCCGCTGTGCCGCGCGACGTAGCCCACCTGTTCGGTGCTCAGGGTCTGGTACGCGGTACAGGGAATGGCGGACAGGTGGACCGCGGCGTGGTCGACAATCCAATGCTCCGGCCGGGCGGACATCATGATCATCATCCGCTCGCCCTTCTTCAGCCCCAGCGCGTCCAGGCCCCGGGTGAGCGCGGCGGTCCTCTCACGCAGCTGCGCCCAGGTGAGCGTCCTGTCTCCGATGGTGAGGGCGGGGGCGTCCGCGTATTCCTCGGCGTTGCGTTTGAGGAGGAGCGGCAGCGTGAGCTTGTCCGCCAGGGATTGGCACTGCGCCTCCAGGTCTGCGCGCGACGGATCCATGGGCACCTCCTCCGATGCGTTGGGCAAAACGTGCTGTGGCGCTCCCCCCGTCAGGGGTCGACGTAGAGGTCGAGCACGACGTCGGGGCCGCCGCCATAGCGGCTGAAGTCGGTGACGCCTTCGGCGCGGAGGACGTCTTCGTCGATGAAGGTCTGTCCGGTGCATGTCCGCGGCGGGCGCTGGAGGAGCGCCACGGCCGCGTCGGCCATGATCTCCGGCGCGCGGGCCCGCTGCATCGACGTGTCACCGCCGAGCAGGTTCCTCACGGCGGCGGTGGCGATGAGCGTCCGGGGCCAGAGCGCGTTCGCGCCAATGCCAGCCTCCGCGAACTCCGCGGCCCAGCCGAGCGTGAGCAGCGTCATGCCGTACTTGGCGAGCGTGTACGCCGGATGCAATCCCATCCACTGTGGCGCGAGGTTGATGGGCGGCGACAGCGAGAGGATGTGCGGGTGGGGGGAGCGGCGCAGGTGCGGGAGCGCCGCGCGCGTCAGGAGGAACGTCCCGCGCAGCTGGATCTGCTGCATCAGGTCGAACCGCTTGACGGACAGCTCCTCCGTCTTGAGCGGAGCCAGGGCGCTCGCGTTGTTGACGCAGAAGTCGATGCCGCCAAAGCGCGCCACGGTCGCGTCCACGGCGCGCTGCACGTCCGCCTCGTCGCGCACGTCCCCCACCACGGCGAGCGCCTGGCCCCCCGCGGCTTCGATCTCCGCGGCGGCCGTGTGCACCGTCCCGGGCAGCCGGGGATCCGGGGTGTCTGTCTTCGCCAGGAGCGCGACGTTGGCGCCCAGCCGTCCCGCCGCGACCCCGATGGCCAGCCCGATGCCGCGGCTTCCGCCGGACATCAGCAGCGTGCGGCCCGCGAGCGGACCCTGGGGTGCCAGTCTTTCCGTCACCGCTTGGGCCCCGTCTTCGGCGCCCGGGTGTCACCGCGCGCGGGGCCGTCCTGCTTCGCCAGCTGGGAGAAGACGTCGCGCACGATGACGATCAGCGCTTCGCTCAGGAGCAGCTGGGTGTCCTCGCGGGAGAGCGTCCCGCCGCGGATCCACTCACGGATGGAGGCCTTCACCAGCCCGCCGTAGGAGCGCATCATCGCCCGGTGGCGCGCGTCGTTCCCGACCTCGACCTTGAGCCCCAGGAACTCGAGCGTCTTCGCGGCGGCGACGTCGTCCGCCTCGGAGATGATGCGCTCCAGCTCCGGGTCGGAGCCAATGCCTCCCATGCCGGTGACGGCCACGTAGGTCTTTCCGTGGGTCGCCACGGTATCGAGGTACCACTCGACGCTGCGCTCCACCCGCTCCCGCAGGGTTCCCGTCATGGTCACGCTCTCCTCCAGGCCGGGCATGAGCAGCATCCTCTTCACGACCTTCAGATAGAGGTCCCGCTTCTGCCCGAAGTAGTGGTTGAGCAGCCCCCGGGCGACGCCTGCCTCCCGGGCGATGTCCGTGGTGGAGACCTCCGCGTAGGGGCGCTCACCGAACAGCCGCGTGGCGCATTCGAGGATCTGCTCCCTGCGCGCGTCGGGTTCGAGCCGCTTCCAGCGGGGCGAGGCGGCCGGGCTCATGGGTGCTCCCTCCAGGGGAGGAAGGCGGGCAGGTCCTGCGTCACCGTCCGGGAGAACTTCGCGGGTCGCTTCTGCATGAAGGCCATCACGCCTTCTAGCGCATCCGCGCTCTCTCCCAGGCTGGCGATGAGCTGGCTGTCGAGCTCGAAGGCGGGCTCGGGTGAGGGCAGGGCGCTCATCCGGTAGAGGGCCTGGCGGATGACGGCCACGGAGACGGGCGCGGTGGTCTCCACCAGCTCGCGGGCGAGCGCATGCGCGGCATCGAGCAGCGCTTCCGGTTCGTGGAGGGACCGGACCAGCCCTGCCCCGAGCGCCTCCTCCGCGGGGATGAGCCGGCCGCTCACCATCCAATCCAGCGCGCGGCCCATCCCGACGATGCGCGGCAGGAACCAGCTGGAGCCCGCTTCCGGATAGATGCCCCGTCGGCTGAAGACGAAGCCGAAGCGGCTGGTCTTCGCGGCCAGGCGGAAGTCCGCGGGGAGGATCATCGTGGAGCCGACGCCCACCGCGGCCCCCTGGATGGCGGCGATGATGGGTTTGCGCAGCGCGAACATCTGGCGCGTCACCCGCGTCGCGGGTTCGACCCAGTCGCCCTCGGGAGCCTGCGTCTGCGTCACCTCGAGCGAGCTGCCGCTCAGGTCCGCGCCCACGCAGAAGTCCTTCCCCGCGCCGGTGAGGATGACCACGCGCACGCCTTCGTCCGCATCCGCGGCGGAGAGCGCGTCCGCGAGCTCATCCGCCATCTTCACGGTGAAGCCGTTGCGCGCCTCGGGGCGGTGCAACTCCAGGGTGGCGACCCGGTCCGCGACTGAAAACCGGATGTGCTCGTAGCTCATGGCGGGGGCCTCTTTGCTCCTGTCAGCGGCATGATGGTAGCTTGTTGGCACAGCGTCAACAGTAAGTGTCTTTGGAAATGCCGTTTGGCTTTCGACCGTTTGCGTCATCCATGACTCCATCTTCCTTCAGTCTCGAGGGCCGTCGCGCCCTGATCACCGGCGCCTCCAGTGGGTTGGGGCTGCACTTCGCCGGGGTGCTGGCGCGAGCGGGCGCCGAGGTCGTATTGGCGGCGCGCGGTGCCAACAAGCTGGCCGCTGAAGTCGAACAGCTGCGGGCGTCAGGGGCGCGGGCCCATGCGGTGTCGCTGGATGTGACCCGCTCCGAGTCCGTGCAGGCAGGCGTGGCCGAGGCTGAAAGGCTGGCGGGCGGAGTCCTGGACGTGCTGGTGAACAACGCGGGGGTGTCCGGCGAGCACTTCTTCCTCCAGGTGGAGGAGCCCGAGTGGGATGCCGTGATCGACACCAACCTCAAGGGCGCCTATCTGGTGGCCCGGGCCGTGGCGCGTCGGCTGGTGGAGGCAGGCACGCCCGGCAGCATCATCAACATCGCCTCCATCCTGGGGCTGCGCGTGAGCGGTTCGGTGTCGCCCTACTGCGCTTCCAAGGCCGGGTTGATCCACCTCACCAAGGCCATGGCGCTGGAGCTGGCGCGTCACCGGATCCGCGTGAACGCGCTTGCGCCGGGCTACATCGAAACCGATCTCAACCGCGGGTTCTTCGAAAGCGGCGCTGGTCAGAAGATGATGGCGCGCATTCCCTTCCGCCGGCTCGGCCTCCTGCGAGAGCTGGAGGGACCGCTGCTGCTGCTGGCATCAGAGGCCGGCAGCTACATGAGCGGCAGTGTGCTGGAAGTGGATGGCGGCCACCTCTGCTCCACCCTGTAGTCCTCCTGGAGTCCCTGATGGATTTCTCCCTGTCTCCCGAAATCGAAGACCACCGGCTGCGGGTGCGAGCCTTCGTGGAGCAGCACGTGCTGCCGCTGGAAACCCAGCCAGACGTCTTCGACGCGCACGAGAACCTCCGTGAAGACGTGGTGGCCCGGGTGCGTGCCCGGGCCCGCGCCGAAGGGCTCTGGGCCTTCCAGATGCCGAAGGCGCGAGGAGGGCAGGGCCTGGGCGTGGTGGGCATGGCGGCCTGCTATGAAGAAGCCGCCCGTTCGCCCTTCGGTCCGGTGATGTTCAACGCCGCGCCTCCGGACGACGGCAACATGATCGTCCTGGAGAAGGTGCTCGCGACGGAGGCGCTGAAGGAGCGTTGGCTTCAGCCCATCATCGACGGCCGCGTGCGCTCGGCCTTCGCGATGACGGAGCCCGACGGCTGCGGCTCCGACCCCTCGCTGACCTATACGCGGGCGGAGAGGCAGGGTGACGAATGGGTCATCACCGGCCGCAAGTGGTTCATCACCGGCGCGCAGGGGGCGCAGCACTTCATCCTGATTGCCCGCACGTCCGAGGATGAGCGCAAGGGGCTCACCGCCTTCCTCTTCGATGCCAGTCAGCCCGGCTGGCGCATCGAGCGGCGCATTCCCATCATGGGCCCGGAAGAGCATGGCGGTCATTGCGAGCTCGTCTTCGAGGGGCTGCGCATTCCGGACGAGCACCGCCTGCTGGGCGTGGGTGATGGGCTCAAGGTCACGCAGATCCGCCTTGGCACCGCCCGCCTCACGCACTGCATGCGCTGGCTGGGGCTCGCCAAACGCTGCCTGGAGGAAGCGGGCGGCTATGTCACGCGGCGCATGAGCTTCGGGGAGACCCTGGCGCGGCATGAGGGCGTGCAGTGGATGCTGGGCGACGTCGCGAAGGATGTTCACATCGGCCGGTTGCTCACGATGAGCGCCGCCTGGAAGCTGGACCAGGGTGACTTCGCTCGCGCCGACATCTCCATCGCGAAGATGCACGTGGCGGACACCCTGCACAAAGCCGCGGACACGGCCATCCAGTTGATGGGGGCCCGCGGCTACTCCAAGGACACCCTCGTCGAGTGGATCTACCGCTACGCCCGCCAGGCGCGTCTGGTCGACGGCGCGAGCGAGATCCACAAGATGGTGCTGTCGCGCGCGTACCTGTCCGAAGGCCCGGAGTTCTTCAAGTGGGGCGTGTCCTCATGAGGGATGATCAGCGGCACGCGCTGGAGCAGTTCCTGGCCGCGAGAGCCGGCGCCAACGCGGTGCGGATCCACGAGGCGCGCCTGCTCTCCGGGGGCGCCATCCAGGAGAACTGGGCGCTGTCCGCCACCGTGACAGGAGGCCTGCATGAGGGCGTGCTGGAGTGCGTGCTGCGCTCGGATGCGCCGTCGGGCGTCGCCGTGTCACACAGTCGTGCGCAGGAGTTCGCCCTGTTGCAGGTGGCCTTCCGGGCCGGCGTGACGGTGCCGGAGCCCCTGTGGCTCGGAGACACCTCCGTATTCGGCCGTGACTTCTTCGTGATGCGGAAGGCGAAGGGGACGGCCTCCGGTCATCGCCTCGTGAAGGAGCCGGGCCTGGGCGGTGACCGGGAGGTGCTGGTGGAGCGCCTGGGGGAGGAGCTGGCGCGGCTGCACGCCGTCCGACCGCCGGTGGAAGGCCTCTCCTTCCTCCGGACTCCGACGCTGTCTCCCGCGCTCCAGGGCGTGAAGGACTCGCGTGAGTTCCTGGACGGCCATCACACGGCGTTCCCGGCGCTGGAGTGGGGCCTGCGCTGGCTGGAGCAGCACGCGCCGGCCACCCCGGAGCTGGTGCTCACGCATCGCGATTTCCGGACGGGGAACTACATGGTGGATGAGACGGGCCTCACGGCCGTGTTGGATTGGGAGTTCGCGGCCTGGTCGGATCCGCTGGAGGACCTGGGCTGGTTCTGCGCGCGCTGCTGGCGCTTCGGCCAGTTCGACGAGGAAGCGGGGGGCATGGGCTCCCGCGAGGCGCTGTTCCGGGGCTACGAGCGCGTGAGTGGCCGGCGTCCCGAGCGTGACGCCGTGTTCTATTGGGAGGTGCTCGCCCATGTGCGGTGGGCGGTGATCGCCGTGCAGCAGGGCGAGCGGCATGTCTCCGGACAGGAGCCGTCCCTGGAGCTGGCGCTGACGGCGCATGTCGTGCCGGAGCTGGAGCTGGAAGTCCTCCGCATGACCGGGGGCCGGCATGCGTGAGTGTCCCGACGGCGCCGCGCTGCTGGCGATTGCCCGCGAGGTGCTGCGCAAGGAGCTGTTGCCCCTGCTGCCCGGGGACAAGGCCTATGCGGCGTTGATGGTGGCCAATGCCATGGGCATCGCCGAGCGCCAGCTGCGCCAGGGCGAAGGCCCGCAGCAGAAGGAACAGCAGGCGTTGGCGGCCCTGCTCCAGCGCGAAGGGACGCTGGCGGAGCTGAACCGTGAGTTCGCTGCAAGGATCCGCCAGGGCGACTTCGACGAAGATGCCGAAGCCCGCCGGTTGCTCTGGGAGTCCACCGTGCAGCGGGTGCGTGAGAGCGCGCCCAAGGCCCTGGCGGCCTACAGCCCGAGCGCCGCCCGACACGTCTTCGTGTAGAGGTCCCGGAAGAGGTTGTCCGGGTCCGTACGCTGCTTCACGGCCTGATAGGTCTCCTTGTTCCAGAGGCTCCAGAAGGTCTCTTCGTCGTAGTAGTTGTATGAGATGAGCGTCTTCGTTCCGTTGACCCGTTGCAGCTCGTCCTCGAACTCCTTGTAGAGGTTGCGGCCCTCCGGCTGCGGGAGGCCGTAGACGGCCAGGTCGAGGAACAGCGGATCATGCACGCCGCCCCACCACCGCGGCGTCAGCCACTCGTAGTCCCGCATCCGACGGAAGGGCACGCACCACACCGGGTAGAAGTGCATCTCGCGGTGGTACCAGTCCATGAACTCGGCCGTGCGCGAGAAGGGCACGAACACATCCACGATGACGTTGGGGTTCTTCTCCGGCAGGAAGCGGTGGAAGCGGTTCGCGGCCCTCAGCACGCTGTCCGAGTGCACCAGCTTCCCGAACAGCGCCCGGCCAATGAAGCTCTTGGGTTTGACGTGGGTGACGCCCCGGTTGTAGCGGAAGAGGTAGTCGTAGGTCGTGAGGGAGTCCTCGGACAGGCGCGGGATGCTCTCGCAGTAGGCCTTGAGCCAATCGTACCGGCTCACCGCCGGGGCGCGCTCCACGAAGCGGCCCACGCACAGCACGTGCTTCGTCGGGGAGAAGATCTGCCCGTCCAGGTAGTCCACGTCCTGGGCGTTGAAGTGGCGCCAGATGCCCTGCTGGAACGCCTCCAGCGTGGCGTAGGTCTCATACGTCACGTGCACGTACGGCGCGACGCGGACGAGCTTGAAGCGCAGCTTGGAGAGGACGCCCAGCGTCCCGAACGAGCCGTGGATCATCTGGAACACCAGCGGGTGGTGCTGGGGCGAGCAGTGCAGCACCTCGCCCTTCGCGGTGATGATCTCGTACTCCAGGCACGTATCGTGGAAGCCTCCGTGGCGGAACGACATGGACTCGATGGAGCACCCCGCCACGGCACCGCCGAGCGTGATGGTCTTGTGCTCGGGGACGATGATGGGCGCCAGCCCATGGCGCAGCGTCGCCTGCACCACCTCGTCGAAGGTGACCGCGGGCTCGGCGGTGCAGGTCATCCCCACCGGATCGATCTCGAGGATCTGATCCAGGTCCCCCAGGTCGATCTTCTCGTCGGTCCGTCGCTTGTCGTTGCGCTTGGGCACCTGATGCGGCGGGGACTTCTTGCGGAAGGACACGGGGCGCGTGCCCGTCCGCGTCCGCAGCTGGCGTGCGATCCGCTCCACCTTCGCCTCGTGGAGCGACTCCTTCTGGGAGCGGTTCTCCGCGAACCGCACACCGGACGCTGACTCCATCGTCATCTGGATCCTCCGAACTTCCGTTGCGGCAAGGTGGGGGGAGGGCCCTCCGTGCGGGGAGTCACCGCTCACACACCCGGGCACCGGCTGGTCGGCCGCCTGACATGCGCCGGGTCTCCAGGCGTCAAGCCGCTACGACCCGCGTCCAGTGGCCCCCCGGACGAGGATGACCGGGTGCGTCGTCGAACTCGTGGGTCCGCAACAAATCACCGGGTTTAACGAGAATGTCCTGTTTTATGAGAGTGCCGGGTCGTTCATGACCTGCCCCTCCCTTCTGAATGGAAGAACATCCCTGATGAACGCTCCCTCCCCCCGAATGGACTGGCGCCGCGCGCGGGTCCTGCTGCCCGTGCTGCTGTCCGTGGCCTGCGGCGAAGCACCGTCCCCTTCCGAGTCACCTGACACCGAGGCGTTCGCGCTCGGCACCCCCGTCACGGTGTCCTTCCAGGATCAGGTGTCGCCCTCGGCGGCGTACACCGGCGCGTCGGACGCGACGCTCCTGGAGAGCACCCCCGGCACCAACCTGGGCGCGGACGCGACGATCCGCCTGGACCGGGACTACCCCACCAGCTCCGGCCAGGTGGGCAACGGCCTCCTGCGCTTCGACCTGGGCGCCATCCCCGCCAACGCGACGGTGCAGTCCGTCCGGCTGACCGTCTTCGTGAAGAACTCGACGACGGGCGAGGGCTACTTCGTCTACGGCGCGGGCCGGCCCTGGAACGAGGCGCAGGCCACCTGGACGAACGCGACCAGCACCACCGCCTGGGCCACGGCCGGCGCCAGCGGCGCTTCGGACCGGGGCGCCACGTCCTTCGCCACGCTCATCCCGGGCGCGACGGGCAGCTACGGGGTGGACCTCAACGCGGCGGGCGTCGCGGCCGTGCAGGGCTGGGTGCAGAACGCTGTCACCAACAACGGCTTCGCGCTGGATGCCAACACCAACCTGGATGGGCTGGAGCTGGACTCGTCGGAGTCCGCCACCCTGGCCAACCGCCCGAAGCTGACGGTGACCTACGCGCTGCCCGACTCCAGCGGCGGCACGGGCCTGCTGGGCCAGTACTTCACCGGCGCGAACTTCCAGGCCCTCACCGTGGAGCGCACGGACCCGACGGTGAACTTCGACTGGGGCACGAACGCGCCCGTGTCAGGGATTCCGGCGGATGGCTTCAGCGTGCGGTGGACCGGCCAGGTGATGCCGCTGTACTCGCAGACCTATACGTTCTTCACCCAGAGCGACGACGGCGTGCGCCTGTGGGTCAACGGCCAGCAGCTCGTGAACAACTGGACCGACCACGCCTCCACGGAGAACAGCGGCACCATCGCGCTGACGGCCAACCAGAAGTACGACATCCAATTGGAGTACTACGACAGCGCCGGCGGCTCCGTCGCGAAGCTGTCCTGGGCGTCCGCGAGCCAGCCCAAGCAGATCATCCCCGTGGACCAGCTCTTCCCCGCCCCGGCGCAGCAGCCGGGCAACCCCGGCCTCACCGGCCTGGACAACACGGGAAAGACCATCCCTGACACCGACTACGCGATTCCGGCGGGCGCCATCTTCCTGGCGACGAACGGCAATGACAGCAACGCGGGGACGCAGGCGGCCCCGGTGGCCACGCTCAACCGCGCCATCGCGCTGGTTCCGTCGGGCGGGACCATCGTGGTGCGCGGCGGCACCTACCGCGACTGGTACAACAACGGCGCGGGCAACTACAAGGTCGCGACCAGGCCGATGACGCTCCAGGCGTATCCGCACGAGCAGCCCTGGTTCGATGGCACGGACCTGAAGCCGGCCTCCGCCTGGACGGCCGACGGTGCTGGCCACTGGTCCATGGACTGGAGCACGCCGTCCTTCTGCAACGGCGGCTACTACACGTACAAGTACGACGCCCAGCCGACGACGAACACGGGGCCGTGCGCCCACTTCGATATGTACGGCGACCCGGCGAACCCCGCCGCGGGCGACCCGCAGATGGTCTTCATCGACGGGACGTACGTGCACGAGGTGAAGACGCTCGCGGAGGCCACGCCGGGCAACTTCTTCTACGACTGGACCAACCGCCGCATCTACATCGCCACCAACCCCACGGGCCACACCGTGGAGGTGGCCGCGCGGCCCATCGCGCTCGTCCTGGGCGGCACCGGCTACTCGCTGAAGGGGCTGGGCTTCCGGCGCTACGCGACGAACGAGTACAGCGGCACCACGAGCGCGGCCGTCTACATCGGCGCGACGAACGGGTTCGTGGAGAACTGCGTCTTCACGCAGATGGCCGCGGGTTCGCTCAGCCTGAAGCCCCAGGGCGGCGTGGTGCGCCGGTCCGTCTTCGCCAGCAACGGCTTCACTGCCATTGGCTCGAACGGCTCCACCAACTCCAACCCGGTCGTCCCGGACGGGCTGCTGCTGGAGGAGAACATCGTCAACGCCAACAACACGGAGCGCTTCGGCACCAACTGCTCACGCTCCTGCGCGCAGGCGGGCGTGAAGATCGCGCACATGAATGGCTTCACGGTGCGCAACAACGTCTTTGAATACAACCTGAACGGCGCGGGCTTCTGGTGTGACGAGGACTGCCGCGGCGGCGTGATGGTCGGCAACATCTCTCGCAACAACAAGATTGGCATCTTCTACGAGGTGTCCGACACCGGCATCATCGCGTCCAACCTCATCTATGACAACACGTACGCCGGCATCCAGACGTGCTCCGCCAACACGAAGATCTACAACAACACCCTGGTGGACAACGCGGCCATCAGCATCTGGATCTACGACGACGCGCGCAACGAGCAGGACCGGCGCGGCTCCGACATCGGGCCGGACACGGCGAACGTGGACGTGTCGAACAACATCATGTCGGGCGGGAACATCACGACCCTCAAGGCCTCGCGCTCCGACAGCAACTTCACCAACACCGGCCCCAACGTCTTCTTCTCCGGGCTGGACTACAACAGCTACTACCGCTCCGGCGGCAGCGGGAAGTCGCTGGTGAACTGGGTGGACACGGGCGGCGTGAACTACACGTCGCTGGCCGCGGTCCGCGTCGACCGTGGCTGGGAGACGCACGGCCACGACCTGGCGTCGGGCGGTGACCCGTTCTTCGTGAACCAGGCGCTGCGCAACTACGTCGTGCGCCCCTCCAGCGTGGCGTACAACAGCGGCAAGCCGCTGCCCGCGGACGTGGCCCAGGTGCTCGGCGTGCCCGCCGGCACGGTGACGAGCCGGGGCGCGTTGAACTGGCCGGGCCGGTAGCTCCGTCTTGAGTTGAGTCCGCAGGGCCCGGAATCGCGAGGTTCCGGGCCCTGTGTCTTTTCAGCGAAGGCTCACGGCGCGGGGGCTTCCAATTGCTGGCGCAATTCGCGGGTGGTCATCACCGGGGTGCCGTCCCGGCCCATCAGGGTCTGTCCATCCGCCGAGTAGAGCGCCGGGCGCCGGAAGAGCATGCGCAGCGCGTGCCCGTGCGGGAAGACGATGGAGGCCCGGGGGTTCAACTCCCGCAGGTGCTTGCGCAGGAGCGGGGCGTACCTGGGGCTCTGCGCCGGGAAGATGTGGTGCTCCTGGTGGTAGCTGAAGTTGAAGTGCAGCCAGTTCAGCAGCGGGTGCGTCTCCACGCTGGCGGTGTTCACGAAGGGGTTGTCCGTCTCCTCCGACGCCGGCAGCAGCCAGTGGTTGGTGGCGATGTAGATCATCAGCGAGATGTTGCCGATGAAGAGCGGGAGCACGAGTGCGTAGAACGCGGCCCGGGGCCCCAGCACCCAGCCCAGCGCGCCCCAGCCGGCCGCGACGAGCAGCGTGAGCACCCGCTCCCGCATGCGGTGGAAGTGCACGTGCTGGAACGCGGGCAGCCGGCAGTGGTGCCAGAGGAAGGCCTGCCCCTGGGCGGTGAAGAAGACGCTGAAGCTGATGAAGCTGAGCCAGGAGCCCGACCCCGGCGAGATGGCGTGGAACAGCTTCGCGAACACCTGGGTGTGCCAGTCCGTCCGCCGGGGCAGGACGTCCGGGTCGCGGACGAGGACGTTGGCGGCGCTGTGGTGCGCCTGGACGTGCCAGGCCCGCCAGTTGCCCGGGGTGACGAGGAAGGGAGCGAAGCCGACCCAGCCGATGAGGTTCTCCATCGCCCGGCTGTGGAACACCGAGTGGTGGAGCGCTTCGTGCGCGGCGAGGCCCACGGCGGTGATGAGCTGTCCGAGCACGAGCGCGATGAGGAGGCAGGCCCAGACCGGCAGGGGCTGCGTCCCGAGGGCGTAGATGAGGGCCGCCATCACGGGCACGAGGCCGAGCGCGATGATGCCGCGCAGGGGCTGCCGCTCGAAGGCTTCGGGCGGCAGCACCCGGCGCAGCTCTGAGCGAAGCCGCTTGGGGTCATCCGCGGGGAAGGCAACCACGGGGGAAGGGGAGTCGTTCATGGGGTCCTCCAGGAAGGTGGGGGGCTTCAGGCCATGGGACGGGCGATACCGCCTTCGACGAGCATGCGCAGGCGTCCCGCGTCGTCGTGCGCCGCCGCAGTTCCGCACTGGAGGACGTCCCCCTCTAGGCGCGGGGCGAGCGCCTTCAGGGAGAGGTGGCGGGAGGTGCCGCCACTTCCCGCCGCCACCAGGTCCCGGTCGAACGTGGTCCGCTGGACCTGGATGGGCGCGAACACGTCGCCGGAGACTCCCGCGACGTGCATCGCGCTCAGCCGCAGGGCCGCGTCCAGCACGAGCGCGGGCACGCTGCTTCCCGCCTCCCAGGGGGCTTCCGGCAGGCCCAGCCGCGCGAAGCGGGCGGTCCGCTCCAGCCGGATCTCCTCCAGGCAGTCGAACATCTTGCGCAATTCAATCGGGGAGCCGGTGGCGCAGTGCGGGTCGTGCACGGCGAGGCCGTGGCCTGACGCCATGGCCGCGTCGAGCTGGGGCGGGGCCCGGGGAGGCTCCGCCGTCAGCGTGAAGCGGGCCTCGGCGTAGACGAGGTCGCGTTCGAGCACCACGCCGGAGGCATGGGTGATGTCGCCGGTCAGCCGGACCTGGACGCTGTGGCGTCCGGGGGCGTCCCCGAGCGGGGTGCACTCGGCGCGCAGCGACTGGCGGCTCCCCGGCTTCACGCGGATGAAGCGGGAGAACCGGGCATCCTCGATGGTGACGGTGCGCAGCTCCGGCCGGGCATCTCCCAGCGCCGCCTGGAGCATCAGGTCCAGGGCCCATGCGCCCGGCAGGGTGGGGGTGCCACGGACGAGGTGGTCCTCGAGGCAGGGGACGCTCGCCGCGTCGACCACGATGTCCCGCCGCGTGGGTCGGGGCGGCTCCGGAGGCGGCGCTCGCGTGGCGAGGACCTCCAGGTTGTAGAAACCACGCTCGCTCTCGGTGAGCTGCACGTTGATGGGCTGGCACGGGCGGCCGTCCACCAGTTGCAGGAAGAGCTCCTCACCCTCGTCGGCGCGGATGCCGCGCAGCTTGCGGCTGGCCCCGAGCACCCGGTACTCCGAGCCGCGCGTCATGCCGATGCCGTCCCAGGCCAGCCAGCCCACGCTGCACCAGCGGACCTCCTGGCTCGCGTCACTGACCCAGGCGCAGAGCCGGTCCAACGCCTCATTGGCCGCGCCGTAGTCCGCCTGGCCGTCGTTGCCGATGAAGCTGAAGGCCGACGTCAGGACATGGAAGGGCACGGGGCGCTTGAGCCGGCTCGCGCAGGACTCGCGGAGGTTGCGCAGGCCCAGCAGCTTGGTGTCCAGCGTGCTCCGGAGCTCCGAGAGGCGCCGGCGGTTCAGCTTCTTGGACACCTGCGTCCCGGCGCCGTGGACCACCAGGTCCAGCCTCCCGTGCTCGCGGACGAGCTCCTCCACGACCCGGTCCACCTCCTCGGGCCGGGTGACGTCCGCGACCCGGTAGAGCATCTGGCCCGGAAGCCGGGTGAGCCCGTCGAGCGTGGTCCGCAGCTCCCGCACGGCGAGGTACCGCTCGAAGCGTCCGCGCAGCGCGGGCATCCGCTGGGTGCGGTCGCGGGCCAGCTCGGAGGCGTAGAACTCCCGCTCCACGTTCCCCAGCTCCTCGTCGCGTGCCTGGAGCACGCGCTTGGGGGCTTCGGAGGGGTCGCTCCGCCCGACGAGCACGACCTTGCAGCCGTACCGCTTGAGCAGCGCCCCGGCGAGGACCGCGGTGACGCCGCGTCCGCCGCCCGTGAGCAGGACCACCGAACCGGAGTCGAGTCCGGTCGCCGGCTGTGACGGGACCTCCGTGGGCTGTAGCAGTCGGACGCAGCGCAGGGGGCCGTCGAAGCAGACCTCGACGGGAGCGCTGTCGTCCTCCCCGCCCAGCTCCGAACCCACGCGGTCGAGCGCGGCTGGGAGCGGGAGCGGGCTGGTGGAGAGGGCGCGGATGCTCCGCGCGGGAACCTCGCGCCCCAGTGACTTGAGCATGCCGGCGAAGAGTCCCGTCACCGGATGCAGGGTCCGGCGCGGGCCGACACCTCCGATGCACAGGCTGGCCAGCTCCACCGCTCCAGAGGTCAGTCCGGCATAGGCACGCCGCGCGGCGAGGAAGAGCAGTTCCAGGGCCTCATGGCGCAAGGCCGTGTCGGCGACCACCGAGGACTCGCCCGCGTTGGACTCCATCCGGCAGACCGCGAGGATGACTTGCGGCTCGAAGCCGAGCGCATCGAAGCCGGCCTCCGCGGTCTCCTCTCGCGAGAGGTCGATGCCGTGGATCCGCTCCCCGGCGTCGGAAGCGCCCGCGAGCAGGATGCGGTAATCGGAGCCGCACAACGCCCGAGCGTGGGGCACAAGCTCGCGGGCCAGGGCTTCGTCCTGAGCGATGAACAGCAAGCGCCGGCCGTTCAGGCGTGACTGCCTTTGCGTCGGGGCCGGACGCTCGACGAGCACCGGCGCGTGGTAGCGGATGGGCGCCGAGTGGTCGAAGCCTTCGGACGTCTCCGTGATGGACGCTGCGGAGGGCACCTCGGTGGGCTGGACGCCATTCCCGGGACGGAGCTGAAGCTCCATCCGGATGCCGGTCGCTGCATCCGGATGGAAGCGCAGCGTGGTGGCGCGGCCTTCGGAGGCGGCCCGAATCGCCCGGAGGACTTCCAGGGACTCCGCCGCCGAGTGGGGCGGAAGCGTGACGTGCGGCCCAGTCCCCTCACCGGCGGACATCCGCAGGTGACACAGGGGCTTCAGGCCCCGCTGTTCCGCCTTCGCGACCGTGGTGATGGCCAGCATCGTCATGCCCTCTTCGGGCGTGGACGCGGCCGGCCCCTCTCCGGGACGACGCACGTGGGGACTGCCCACGAGCACCAGGTCGAACCCACTCGCCAGCAAGGCTTGTGAGGCGCGCAGCGACGCGGCCAGCGAGCTGGCTCCCGCGTCCACCACGAAGTTGGGCCCCTTGGTGTCGAGCGCTCCCGCCACCCGTCCCGGCGTGACGTTGGGCATCATCCCCTGGAGGGTGTACGGCCCCGAGGGACGCAGCGTGCCCATCACCGCTTCATGCAGGCGGTCCGACAGTGCGAGGACCGGAGCGGACTCCGGTGCGTGGCGGACGTGCTCGCGCAGCCGTCGCCGCGTGGACGCGGCCAGCACGCGGCAGGTGGCCTCCACACCCCGGCGCGTCTTCCCCTCCAACCCCAGGACAATCGCGGTCCCCGTGCGCAGCGTGTCGAACGCCCCGAGCTTCTGGACGACGCTGCTCGCGACGATGAGCCCCAGGTGCTGCGTGAAGTCCATGTCCTCGGTGATGTCCGGCAGCAGCCGCACGGACGTCGGCAGGCGGAGGGCCCGCATGTCGAAGCGCGCGCCCGGTGCGTCCGGCACTCCCGCCACCGGGGTCCCGCGTGCATCCGGAAACAAGCCCTCCGCGGACACCACGACGAGTCCATCCCCAGCGGAGGGCGCGACCCTGGCGCGAGCCGCGAGCGGCCCACCCCGGTACTCCTCCAAAAGCAGGTGCGCGTTGGTGCCGCCGAAGCCGAAGCCGTTCGTGGCCGCCCTGCGGGGATGGTCCCCGTTCTCCGGCCACGGCTGCTCCCGCGTGCTCACCACGAAGCCCGACCCCAACGCGCGCAATCCGGCGCCGGGACGGTCGAAGTGGGATTGCGGCGGGAAGCGCCGGTGCTCCAGCGCCTTGCACAGCTTGATGACCGAGGCGGCGCCCGCGGCCCACCCCACATGGCCAATCAATGCCTTGACGCTGGCGAGCTGGAAGTCGGCGCGCTTGCCGCCGAAGACCCGGCCAATCGATTGCAGCTCGGTGGTGTCCCCGGCCGGCGTGGCCGTCCCGTGCGCCTCGATGTATTGGATTGAACCGGGATCGACCCGGGCCGCCGCGTAGCACGCCTCCATCGCGGCCACCTGCCCGTCCGCGCGCGGGACGTTCGCGGAGCTGCTGCGGCCGTCGCTGGAGAGCCCCGCGCCACGGATGACCGCGTAGACCGGCAGTCCGGCCGCGACCGCTTCCTCCAGGCGCATCAGCCCCACCACGCCCGCGCCCTCGCCGAAGATGACGCCATCCGCGCGCTCGTCGAACGGACGGCTCCCCGTGGCGGAGAGCCCCTTGAACTGGGAGAACAGGCAGCTGTTGCCCGGGCCCGGAGAGAACACTCCGCCCGCGAGCACCAGGTCGGCCTCCCTCCGCTCCAGCGCCTTCATCCCCAGCGCGATGGCGTAGAGCGAAGAGGCGCAGGCCGCGTCGAGCAGCATCGTGGACACGCCAGGTCCCACCACGTCCGTCACCACTGCCTGGAGGGTGGGGTGCGGCGCCAGCTCCGTAGACCGCGCTCCGACGCCGAGGACCGTCCGCAGCGACCGCGCCAGCAGGTCAAGCTCCGAGGCCTTCTCGCCCCGTTCGCGGAGCAGGGCCTCTCCCGCCTCCAGGCACAGCGCATCGTCGTACTCGGGCGAGCCGTCCGCGGTGGAGCCCAACAGACACTGGATGCGTCCAGGCGCGCGCGGCGCGGTGGAGCGCAGGACTCCCATCGCCTGCGTGAGCGCGATGGCCAGCAGCTTCTGCTCCCGGCCGTAGTGCTGGAAGCGCACCGGATCCATCCCGGGAGGCGGCACGAGGTCGGCGTCGTGCACGCGCCCCGTGAGTAATGTGTACGTGCGATCCGGCGTGACGGCCGGGCCCACGAAGTCCACCACCTGGTCGGGGTGGTGCACGCCTGTATCGACGATGCCGCTGATGCCCTGCTGGATGTTCTTCCAGTAGGCCTCCGGATCCTTCGCGCCACCCGGAAGCATGCAGCCGAGCGCCACCACCGCGATGACAGGCTCCACGTCAGGGCCCGCCTCCCGCGTGACCGCGGGCGCTTCGGCCTGGGCTGGGAGCAGGCCATCCACCGACGTCAGCTCCACCTTCGTGTCCGAAGGGACGATCTTCTGGACGATGCGCGACAGCCGCCCGCCCGTCCCGCAGTCCACGAAGCGGGTGCAGCCCGCTTCCACCAGCGTCTCCACCGTGCCGAGGAAGTCGAACGGACGCACCAGATGCGACGCGAGCGCCCCGGCCAGCTCCCTCCGGGCGCCGGCATACACGCGCCGCTCGATGGGCGAGTAGATGGGGCCGCGCGGCGGGTGCACCGTCATCCCCGCGAGGCCTTCCCGGAACGCGGTGACCGCGGGGGAGAGGCTCCGGTGGTGGAAGGGGTAGCGGCTGGAGATGAAGGTGAGCCCCTTGCCCTGTCGCTCCAGGAAGGCGCGCAGCTGCTCCAGCTCCGCGCGAGGCCCCGCGACCACCGTCTGTCGCGAGTGGTTGCGGCCGGCGACCTCCAGGTTCCGGGCCCCGCACTCCGCCAGGGCCCGGACGGTCTCCGGTTCAGCCAGGGTGACCGCCGCGAGCGTGCCCAGCTCCTCGGAGACTTGCTGGAGCGCCAGGATGCGCCGGCAGACCACCTCCGCCCCCGTGCGCAGGTCCAGCGCCCCGGCGGCGGTCATGGCCGCGATCTCCCCGAAGCTGTGCCCCACGAACACGTCCGGCCGCACGCCCTGGTGCTGCATCCACCGGGCGCCGAGCACGCCCGACAGGAAGATGCCGAGCTGATCCAACAGCGGCGCCTGCTCCAGCGCCCGTGTCACCGCGGCGACGTCCTCCGCGGAGAGCAGGGGCGTCACGTCGATGCCCAGCGCCAGGCACGCCTCGGAGACGGTCGCCAGCTCCTCCCGCAGCTCCGGCTGGAGCGCCTTCAACCGCAGGAAGAGGGGCGGCTCGAACGTGCCCTGGCCCGCGAACAGGAACGCCGTCGCCCCGGCGGGCAGTTGCAGCAAGCTCGCTGGCTCCGAAGCCGCGGGCAGGGGCTCCGTCGGAAGGGTGACCCGCCGCGAGACGCCGCGCGTCCCGGTGTCCGCCAGCAGGGTCCTCGCCAGCTGACGGACGGCCTCCGGGAACAGTGAATTGACCGCGCCCCCGCCTTGAAGCGCGCGGTCGCGGAAGCTCTTCGGGCCGTCCGGTTCATGGATGCCCGCCAGCGAGTCGAAGCTCTTCTGGAAGGACTCCGGGAAGGAGCACAGGGTGCCCTGGGCCTTGCTGGCGCAGAGCACGGTCTGGTAGCCGCAGGCCACCGGCGTGCCATCACTCTTGAGGGTCCGGAAGCAGAAGCGCAGGGAGACCTCGCCCCGCTCCTCCAGGGTCGTCAGCACCACCAGCCGGTCGCCCAGGTTCGCCGGGGCGAGGTTGCGCGAATAGCCCTCGTAGGTGAGCAGCAGCACCTGATCGAAGTCGCGGCGGAACTCCGGCACCTCGAACGCGTGCGGGCTGAAGAGCAGGTGCTCCCGCCCGGCGCACTGGAACTTGAAGTTGGTGAGGAAGTGATGGCTCCCGTAGGCCATCGTGTCATCGAAGTGGATGTCGTACGGGACGGCGAAGAATTCCATGGCGGTGGCTCCCGGTGCGACGTTCAGGACAGGCGAGCGACAGGCAGGAGCCCGTCCACGGTTCCAGAGAGGCCGGCGTCCACCACCCAGATGGCGCCGTTCACACGCTGGGTCTTCGGCCCCAGCAACAGCTCGGTCACGTCGGCGACGTCGTCCGCGGTGCACAGCCGCCCGCCGGGCGTGGCCGCCTCCCAGCGCGCGACCCGCTCCGGCGCGTCGGGGAACATCCCCAGCAGCTCACCGTGCACGGGGCCCGCGGACACGCAGTTGGTGCGGATGCCCTGCGGGGCCAGCTCCGCGGCCAGGTAGCGCGTGAGCGACTCCACGCCCGCCTTCACCACGCCCTGGCACCCCAGGTCGTGCATGTAGCGCTGGGACATGGAGGTCGACATCGTGACGATGCTGCCGCCCCCGCGCGCGGCCATCAGCGGACGCGCCCGCATCGCGCACTCATAGGTGCCCGTGATGCAGGTGCGGAACGCCTTGTCCCAGTCCCTCGGTGAGATGCGGTCGAACGGACCGATGAGCCCGTTGGACGCGTTGCACACGAGGAAGTCCAGCCCGCCCAGCTGGTCCACCAGCGTGGAGAACATCCGCTCCAGGTGCTCCTCCTGCGCGACGGAACCCCACAGGTGGAGCGCCTTCCCCCCGGCTTCGACGATGTCCCGCGTCGTCTTCTCCCCGTCCTCCCGCGAGTGGAACGAGTTCACCACCACCGTGGCCCCCGCCCGCGCGAGCCGCGTGGCGATGACCCGGCCAATGCCCTTCCCCGAACCCGTCACGAGCGCGACCTTGCCCGCGAAGGGCAGCTCCGTCCGCGAAGGCAGCGGCGCGGGCGCGACGTGCACGGCCGCAGCACGAATCGCCACGGGCGACACGGAGGCCGCGGGCATCACGGCGCGCGCGGCCTCGCAGATGGCGGCCATCGTCCTCGGACGCACGGCGGGCTTCGGGCCCTCGCCCAGCCCCAGCTCCTTCACGAGCACGGCCATCACCTCCGCCTGCTTCACGGAGTCGATGCCCAGCTCGTCCTCCAGGTCCGCGTCCAGCGTCAGCAGGTCCTCGGGGTAGCGCGTCACCCGAGCGAACACGGCGCGCACGCGTGCCTCGAGCTCCGGTCCGGTCCGGAGCGCGGAGGCCACCGGCGCCACGGCGGGCGGCGCCACTGGAGCGGACACCGGCACGACGCGCGCGGGGACCGGGGAGGACTCCGCGAGCACCTCCGTCACCAGCCCGGCGATGGCCCCGAGCGTCCGCGCCTTGCCGCCCTTGGGCAATCGCTCCGGAGGCAGGTTGAACTCACGTCCGACGACCGCGGCGATCTCCGCGAGCTTCACGGAGTCGATGCCCAGCTCGTCCTCGAGCTGCGCGTCCCCCGTGAGGATGTCGAGCGGATAGCGGGTGACGGAAGCGGCGCACTGACGGACCCGCTCCAGGATGTTCGAAGGCGCCCCAGCGCCCTGCTGCGAAGAATGTGCGGACATGCTGACCCCTGCCTGTTCACTGCCTGGCGGGGGGCAATGTGCAGCGGGGGTCTGACACGCCCTGGAAAAAGGACTATCCCGGTTGGGCTGGAGTCTCGTGCGCGGACCGCCGCCAGCCCAGCCCCAGCGCGACCAGCAGCGCCGGCAGCGTGAACAGGTCCGTGACATCCACGGTGTGCCGCGTGGGCAGCACCCCGGGAATGCGCGTCCCCCCAAGCCAGGCCCTGAGCACGTGGAAGGGCCATTGCAGCCCCCCCAGCGCCCAGCTCCACATATTCCCCGCCTCCACCGAAACCTTCGTCGCGCCGAAGCACAGCCCCGTCAGCAGCACCGCGCCCACGAGCACCGCGCGCGAAGGCCGGAAGGCGCGCGCGCGGCGGCTGACGGCCTGCTCCCAGAGCGCCTGGAGGAGCACCGGGAACATGGCGAGCCCGGCGACGTCGGAGAGCTTCCCCGTCCACCACGACGGCCAGCGTTCCTTGAAGACGTGGTCGTTGAGGATGAGCAGGACCACCGCCCCCAGCATCACGGGGTGCAGGAGGCCGCTGCCGGGGAAGGGCTTCGGGTCGCGCGGAAGGGTCACGGCGCGGAGATGCTCACGTTGAAGCCCGCGGGCACTTCGTCCATGCCCCTCACGGCGGCATCGGCCATCGTCTTCCACTCGAACCGGACGGTGCCCCGGGGGCCATCGGGCTGCATCTCGAAGCGCACGTGCGTGAGCCATTCACAGGGTCCCGTGAGCTCGCAGTTCGTGTCCAGTGAGCCGAACTCCTCGTACTCCTGCGTGTCGCTGGCCGGGGGGAAGGTCTGCACCGTGCGCGACTCGGAAGACTCCTCCCCTTCGAGCAGGGAGACACGGATCCAGGGCCGCGTCTTCTCATTGGGATCCGCGGGGGTCCACCGGGCGACGAGCGACGCACGTACGTTCGCTTCGACGACGTCGGAGTGCTTCTCCGTGGAGCTCACCCGGACGACGATGTCGCGCGTGGTCTGCGGCGCCTCGGTCGTCAGGGTCACCGGCTCGCCGACGAACTCCGGGGAGAAGACGGAGTCAGACATGAGTTCGGACGTAGCCACCGTGCCCGCGCACGCCGCGATCAGGACCAGCCGTGCCGCCCAGTGCAGGAGTCGGGGACGCGGCGCCGGGGTGGGGGAAGACGTCTCCAGGGAAGGGGACTGCGTCGTTCCATTCATGGCTGCGAAGTGACTTTCTCTCCAGGGGGCCGGCCACGCCCTGGATCCAAGACCGGTGTTGCGTGCGCGACACGCTCAGCAAGCCGGATGCCATGTCGCGCACAGAGGGGAACCCGGGCCACGCATGCTTCGCGCGCCCCACCTTGCATGACACAGTTGTCACATCCGGCGCGTCTTCCCGGACCAGCACGGGCGCGTGGCGGCACGAGCAGTGCAACGGTCACGCGGCGCTGAGCAATGAAACCCCAGGGCGGTGAGCCGATGTTCCAGCGAATGGTGTTGTTGTCGTTGATGTGTCTCACCGCCTGCGGAGGGAGTCGGGTGCCCACGGGCCCGGGCTCTCCGCCGGATGCCACCGAGGACGGCTGGGCCGTGGCGTCCTTCGAGGACCAGGGCGTCCAGCGCTCCTGGTTCGACTGGCTGGAGCACGACATCCAGGAGGGCACGGTGGAGATGCCGGACGCGGTGGTCGTCGCGCGGGACGGCAAGCTCCTCTACGAGCGCTACTGGAACGGCTTCACGCGCGACGAGGCGCACGACCTGCGTTCGGCCACCAAGAGCCTCACGTCGCTGCTGGTGGGCATCGCGCACGAGCGCGGCATCCTCCCGGACCTGGACGCGCCCGTGCTGTCGCTGCTGCCGCACCTGCTGCCCGTCCGCAACCCGGACCCCCGCAAGGAGCGCATCACCTTGCGCCACCTGCTTCAGATGCGCTCGGGCCTGGCGTGTGACGACTGGGACCCGAAGTCGCCGGGCAATGAAGAGGAGATGTATGACACGGATGACTGGGTCCGCTTCATGGTGGATGTCCCCATGAAGGACGAGCCGGGCACCGTGACGCACTACTGCACGGGCGGCGTGGTGCTGCTGGGCGCGGTCCTGGAGCACGCCAGCGGCAGGACGGTCACGGACCTCTCCCGGGAGTGGCTGTTCGCGCCGCTGAAGGTCCAGGACTTCGCCTGGGAGGCCGCGGGCAAGAAGGGCACGGACACCGGGGGCCACCTGCGCCTGCGCCCGCGCGACTTCCTCAAGGTGGGCCAGGTGATGCTCGACGGCGGGAGGTGGCAGGGCGAACGGCTCGTCTCCGCGGAGTGGGTGGCGGAGTCCAGCAAGGCGTTGGGGCCGCTGGGGGACGCGGCGTACGGGCACCTGTGGTGGAGCGGCCCCATCGTCATCCAGGGCGTCACGGTGGAGGTGTTCTTCGCGCGGGGCAATGGGGGCCAGTACGTCCTCGTGGCGCCCTCGCTGGGGCTCACCGCGGCCTTCACCGCCAGCCACTACAACGAGGCCGGCTCGGTGCTGCCGCTGGTGCTGTTCGGGCGGTACGTGCTCCCGGCGGTGCTCGGCTTCGAAAGGCCGGGGCCGGGAGCGGCGGCCTCGCCGGGGCCTACCCGGACTTCGCCGTCGGCGCAGCCGGGGCCGGGACGCACTTCGTCTCGAACTCGGTGAGGCGCCGCTTGATCTCCTGGCGCGCTTCGTCGGACGCGCGCTCATGGAGCATGTCGAGCGCGCGGCGCTCCATGGCCACGGCCTCCGGGCAACGTCCGGACTGGAAGAAGAGGGCCGCCTGGGTGTCCAGGATGAACGCGTTCCCGGGCGACAGCCGCACCGCGCGCAGGGCGGACGCGAGCCCCTTCTGGGGCTGCAGGGTGCGCGCGTAATACCAGGCGAGGTTGTTGTGGGCGTTGGGGCTGTCCGGCAGCAGCTCGGCGGCGCGCGTGCGGGCCTGCTCCTGCTGGACGGACAGGTCGCCTTGCGCGTCCAGCGCGGAGGCGAGCAGATCCCACGCGCGCCCGTCCTCCGGGTGCTTCTCCACCAGCAGCTGGGCGAGCTTCAGCCGCTCGGGCTTCTCCAGCTTCTCCGCCCGCATCCGCTGGGCCTCCACATGGGTGGGGTCCTCCTTCAGCGCCTGATCCAGCTCCAGGTCCAGCTTGCGCTGGCGCTCCGCCGGGGCCGTGCTTCCCGGAGCCTCGGCGAAGAGCAGGCCTCGGATGACGTGCACGTCCGCGGGCTCCAGGGGCCGTGTCTGGGTTTGCGTGGGCACCGGCGGCAGCGGCTGGGTGGTGATGGCATAGCGCCCGAGCCGCACGTAGTTGGTGATGGCCTCCTGGTATTCGAGTTCCCCTTGAAACGCCGCGGCGAAGGCGCGCCGGGGCTCCTCGCCCCTGGACAGCCGGCCCTGGAGGGCGCTGAAGCGCTCGCCCTGTTCGTTGATGAGGTAGTGCACCCACAGCCAGGCCGAGGCGTAGTGGCGCTGCAGCTCCGCCGTGCTCTGCTGGGTCTTCCCGTCCCACTGCCACAGCTCTTCCAGCGTGAGCCAGCCGTGCGCGCGCACATACGCGAGCATGGGCAGGCTGGCCCGGCCCAGCACCACGTCGCGGGTGCTGGGCTTGATGGTGACGGTCTCCAGGTAGGAGGCCAGGCCTTCCGAGATCCAACGGGGCTGGCGGGGCAGGGCAAAGGCACTCAGGTAGTGCGCCAGTTCATGCGCCTGGACCCCCTTGTCGCCGGGGGCGTCTGGCAACAGGTAGCCGCCATCTCCCGTCATCACCATCCGCGGCCCGTCGGGCGTCTGTCCCGCGTAGCCCGCGAACTGGCCGCCGGTGAACTCCTCCAGGTCGCGGGGGTTGCTCAACAGGACGACCTCCACGCTGCCCGGCGGGTCGAAGTCGGGGCCCCACGCCAGCAGGAGCGCGCGCCGGAACTCCTCCAGCTCCACCGCGGACTGGGCCGCCGCCTTCTCTTCCAGGTTCGTGCGCACGCGGAAATGCGTGCTGCGCACCTCGCGCCAGGGACGCCCTCCCTCGGCGGGGCACAAGGCCCTGCTCGCCGCGCAGCCTGAAAACAACGTCAATGCCAGCCCCAGGATCCCCAAACGCAATGTCATGGGGCGGCTTCTGTCATATCCAGCGGATGAAAGACAGAGGCCCCCACGCAGGCGCCGCGTGTCGGGCTTTTCCTCGCTTCCCCTCAATCACTGCTCAATCCTTCCAAGGCCCGGCCGGGTCCACGGTCACCCTCACGCGCACCGGGGAGCGGCGGAGCGCGGGGATGGTGCCCCGAGGCCCTGCCGGGCGCCGCTGTCGTCTTCCGGACGGTGAACCGGGGCGCGCATCGGGATTCCGACGGGGGCGCGCGCGTCGTGGATGACCGTGCCCCTCGGGGTGGGCACCTTCCGCTCCGGCATGGCTCCTCCCAAGACGAACCGCACCCGTAGGACTCCCGACCTCGCAGGCTTCGTGCGCGTGCGCGGGGCCCGTGAACACAACCTCAAGCACGTGGACGTGGACCTCCCGCGCGATGCGCTGGTGGTCTTCACCGGCGTGTCCGGCTCCGGCAAGTCGTCGCTGGCGTTCGGGACGCTGTACGCGGAGGCGCAGCGGCGCTACTTCGAATCCGTGGCCCCGTATGCCCGGCGCCTCATTGATCAGGTCGGCGTGCCGGAGGTGGACTCCATCGACGGGCTTCCTCCCGCGGTGGCGCTCCAGCAGCACCGGGGCGCGCCCACGTCGCGCTCGTCGGTGGGGAGCGTGACGACGCTGTCGAACTCGGTGCGCATGCTGTACTCGCGCGCCGGCACGTACCCGCCGAAGCTGGGCCGGCTGGACTCCGACGCGTTCTCGCCGAACACGCCCGCGGGGGCGTGCCCGAAGTGCCACGGCATCGGCCGGGTGTTCGAGGTGACCGAGCGCTCGATGGTGCCCGACGACAGCCTGAGCCTCCGCGAGCGCGCCATCGCCGCGTGGCCGCCCGCGTGGCACGGCCAGAACCTGCGCGACATCCTGGTGACGCTTGGCTACGACATCGACACGCCCTGGCGCGACCTGCCGAAGAAGGACCGGCAGTGGATCCTCTTCACCGACGAGCAGCCCGTCGTCCCCGTCTACGCGGGCTTCACCTCCCAGGAAGTGAAGCGGGCCATGGCGCGCAAGGAGCCGCCCAGCTACATGGGCACCTTCACCGGCGCGAAGCGCTACGTGATGACCACCTTCGCGACCACCCAGAGCGCGATGATGAAGAAGCGCGTCGCCCGCTACATGGTGAGCAGCGATTGCCCGCTGTGCCAGGGCAAGCGGCTGCGGCGCGAGTCGCTGTCGGTGACGTTCGCGGGGCTCGACATCGGTGAGCTGTCCCGGCTGCCCCTGGACCAGGTCGCGGACCTGCTGCGGCCCACGGCGGAGGGGAGGGCGCAGGGAGCAGAGGCGCTGGCCCGCGAGCATCCGGAGAAGGCCATCGTCGCCCAGCGCATCACGAAGGACCTGCTGGCGCGCATCCAGGTGCTCACGGACCTGGGCCTGGGCTACCTGTCCCTGGAGCGCAGCACGCCCACGTTGTCGCCCGGGGAGCTGCAACGGTTGCGGCTCGCCACGCAGATCCGCTCCAACCTCTTCGGCGTGGTGTACGTGATGGACGAGCCGTCCGCGGGCCTGCACCCGGCGGACACGGAGTCGCTGCTGACGGCGTTGGACCGCCTGAAGGACGCGGGCAACTCGCTGTTCGTGGTGGAGCACGAGGTGGACGTCATCCGCCACGCGGACTGGATCGTCGACGTGGGGCCCGCCGCGGGTGAGCACGGTGGGCGCGTGCTCTACAGCGGACCGCCGGAGGGGCTCGCGAAGGTGGAGGCGTCCCGGACGCGGCGCTACCTCTTCGAGGAGGAGGCCGTGCGCCGCCGCGCGCCGCGCAAGGCCACCGGGCGTCTGCGATTGGAAGGCATCCGGCGCAACAACCTGCGCGGGCTGGACGTGGACTTCCCCCTGGGGGTCTTCACCACCGTCACCGGCGTGTCCGGCTCCGGCAAGTCGAGCCTCGTGAGCCAGGCGCTGGTGGAGCTGGTGGCCACGCGGCTGGGCCAGACGTTGACGCCGGAAGAGGAGGAGGGCGAGCCGCTGGACCGCGAGCCGACGGTGGCCAGCGAAGGGCACATCGCGGAGGGGATGCATGCGCTCAAGCGGCTGGTGACGGTGGACCAGAAGCCCATTGGCCGCACGCCGCGCTCCAACCTCGCGACCTACACGGGCCTGTTCGACCACGTGCGCAAGCTGTTCGCGGCGACGCCCCTGTCGAAGTCACGGCGCTACGGCGCGGGCCGCTTCTCCTTCAACACCGCGGGAGGCCGCTGCGAGACGTGCGAGGGCGAGGGCTTCGTCAGCGTGGAGCTGCTCTTCCTGCCCAGCGTGTACGCGCCGTGCCCCACCTGCCACGGCACCCGCTACAACGCGAAGACGCTGGAGGTGCGCTACCGCGAGCGGAACATCGCGGAGGTGCTGGGCATGACGGTGGACGCGGCGTTCGACTTCTTCACCGAGGAGCCGCCCCTCGTGCGCGCGCTCAAGGTGCTGCGCGACGTGGGGCTGGGCTACCTGCGGCTGGGGCAGCCCGCGACGGAGCTGTCCGGCGGCGAAGCCCAGCGCATCAAGCTGGCCACGGAGCTGCAACGCACCCAGCACGGCGACACGCTCTACGTGCTGGATGAGCCCACCACCGGCCTGCACCCAGCGGACGTGGACAAGCTGATGGCGCAGCTGGAGGGGCTGGTGGACGCGGGCAACACCGTCATCGTGGTGGAGCACGACCTGCGCGTCATCGCCGCCAGCGACCACGTCATCGACGTGGGGCCCGGCGCGGGGAACGCCGGGGGCCGGGTGGTGGCGCAGGGCACGCCCGAGGAGGTGGCGCGGGTGAAGGAGAGCCGCACCGCGCCGTACCTCGCGCGTGTCCTGGGGTGACTCAGGCTCAGCCCTTCGAGTCGTCGTCGCCGCCGTGGTCGTCGTCGGAGTCCTCGCCGCCGTTCTTGTCGTCGTCGTCGAAGGCGTCGATGGAGCGGTGGAGGTTGTTCTCAATCTCCGAACGCGCGCTGCTCTCGCGCGGATCCAGGCGCTTGCCGCCCTCGCCGGTGAACCAGCTGCTCGGATCGATGTTGATGGTCACGTTCTGGTCGTCACCGTCCGTGACGGTGAAGCTCGCCTCGCGCTCCTGCTCCACGCGCACGCTCGACACGAACTGGAAGGCCGTCCCGTCGATGTGCCCGTCGACGATGATGGAGGCCTCCTTCTCCGCCAGCTCCTTCAGCGCCGCGTTGTCGCCCGCCTCGGTGACGGAGACCTTGCCGATGTCGAATTCAATCTCATCGTAGGTGCCGGCCTCCACGCTCACGTCGCGCAGGCGGACCACCTGGCCTTCCAGCGCGGTGCCGGTCAGGTCGATGAGGAAGGCGCCCGTGCGCTGCTTGAACTCACCGTTGTCGTCGTCGGTGGACGTGCCCGCGTCATCATTGGTGGCGTCGTCGTCATGGTGGCCCTCGCGCTTGAGCTCCAGCTCGCGGACCGACAGGCGCACGCGCTCCACGGTGATGCCGTTGGACACGGTCAGCCGCTGCTCGGCCTGACGGGTGAGACCGGCGCCGGAGACCGCGCTGCCCAGGCGGGTGCTCAGCCCCACGGAGGTGGTCCCATTGCCACACGCGGACAGCAACATGATGGACGCGAACAGACCGATGAACCGCATGGCTTGTGTCTCCTGGAATCGGAGGGGTTTCGGACTCCCCTCCCGCTGAAAAGAAGGAGCACGGCCGCGAAAAACGGCCACACGCGGGGATTTCCGTCCCGCATTTCCGGGGCCGCCCACACGCTCCGCGCGGGCCGAATGGATGGCCGGTGTGGCCGGAAAAGCCCCCCGTGACTCCTTCCCTCCTGACGGAGTACTGAACGGGAGCCATGGCTTGCATCCCCATCCCTGCATCGGTGGTCACCCCGGGGCGTCGTCCCGAGGGCAGCTTCCGTGTTGGGCACGGGAGGGCGGCGCCGTGACGGAGCAGGAGATGGCGGAGTGCATTCGCCGCGCGGCCCGCGGTGATCAGCCCGCGTGCGCTCAGCTCTACCAACGCTTCCACGCCTCGGTGCGCCGCGTGGCGCAGGGGTACGCGGCATTGGGCACGGCGGAGGTGGAGGACGTGGTGCAGGAGACCTTCGTGCGGGCCTTTCGCGAGCTGCCCCGGCTCCAGCACCCGCGCGCGTTCAGCGGCTGGCTGCTGACCATCGCCCGGCACCATGCCTACGCGCTCAGCCGGGGCGCGAAGGCCCGGGAGCGCGTGGAGGAGAGCATGGCGCGTGAAGCCGAGGTGACCGCGCCCGCGCTGCCTCCCTCGCTGACGTTGGAGCGGCGGGTGGCGGTGGTGCGCGCGCTCATCGAAGAGCTGCCCGAGGGCCCGGAGAAGGAGACGGCCCGCCTCTTCTATCTGGAGGGGGAGCTGAGCGCGCGGGAGATCGCCGAGCGCCTGGGCCTGGGCAAGAGCGCGGTGACGATGCGCCTGGAGCGCTTCCGCGCCCGGGTGAAGCGCGAGTTGCTGGCGCGGCTCTTGGCCGCGGAGGTGGGGTGAGCCATGGATGAAACCGGCAGACACCTGGACGCCGAGAACCAACGGGCGCTGGAACAGCGGGATCCGGAGACGGTGCGGTACTTCGCCGCGCACCTGGCCCAGCCGTGCGAGACGTGTGAGGCGTTCCTCGCCCACGAGGACGGGGCCCCGGACGACGCCTTCGGGTTGGAGGCGCTGGCGGACGAGGCGCTGGTCGAAGTCTCGAGCAGACCCGCGCGAGAGGACGCGGTCGGCTGGGCGCGGGTGCGCCGACGGTTGAACGCGCCCCGTCGTGCCTGGCTGTCCGGAGGGCTTGCGGCCGTGGCCGCCGTGCTCCTGGCCATCCTGGTGCGGCCGGGAACCGGAACCCCGGAGCGTCCGTCCACGCAGCGGCTCAAGGGCGGTGCGCCCCTGGTGCTGGAGTTGATGGCGGCGGCGCGGCTGCCGGACGGTGAGGTGCGCGCGGTGCCCGAGGACGCGGTGCTCCCGCCCCAGGCCGTGGTGCTCCTGCGCTACCACGCCAGCGAGTCCGCCAACGCCCTGCTGGTGCGCGAAGCCCCCGGCGTGCCTCCGCAGGTCTTGGGACGCCACACGCTGACCCCGGGCACGCACGACCTCCGGGACGGCGAAGACCTGGCGGGTGTGTCGCTGGAGGATGAGCAGGGCCTGGTGACGCTGGTGCTGGTCGCCTGGCCGGAGGGCTCGGATCCCGCCGCGCTGGAGGCGGTGATGGCGGGCGGACAGGTGCCTCCGGACGCGGTCCAGGCCCGGCTTCGCCTGCGGGTGGAGTCGGGGCATGCTGCGCCCTGAGGAGCCGCGCGTGTCCCGCCTGTCGTTCATCCCCCTGGTGCTCGTGCTGGCGGTGCTCGGCGCGTGTCGCACCGTGGCGCCGGCGGGCGAGAAGGGCCGCGCGGTGCGCGTCCGCCTGGACGACGGCGTGCTGGCCACGGCGCAGCAGGGCGAACGGCACGCGCTGCTCATCGGCATCTCCGCGTACGCGGACCCCGCCTGGAACAACCTGCGCTACGCGGCCAAGGACGCGGACGACCTGGGCCGCGTGCTGGGAGACCCTGCGCGCGGGGGCTTCCGCTCGGTGACGGTGCTCACGCGGCCGGAGCAGACCACGCGCACCGCCGTGCTCGCCGCGCTCCAGGCGCTGGAGGCCCGGCCCTGGCGTCCGCAGGACGTCGTGGTCGTCTACGTGTCCGGCCACGGCTCGCTGGCGCGCGACGCGCGGGGTGAGTTGCAGCGCTACCTGGTGACGTCCGACACGCGCTTCCGCGACGTGGCCGGCACCGGGCTGGACATGGCGTCGCTGGAGCAGGCGCTGGAGCGGCTGGGCTCGCGCCGCCGGGTGCTGGTGCTGGCCACCTGTCACAGCGGCACGGGCAAGTCGCTGCTGCCCCCCGAGGTGCGCGACGAGCTGGCGCACACCAAGGCCCCCTTCCTGCCTCAGCCGTTGGAGGCGGCGAGCCGCGCCTCGCTCGTGCTGTCCGCCAGCGATTGGGGCGAGGCGGCGCGCGAGGACGACGCGCTGGCCAATGACATCTACACGCACTTCCTCATCCAGGCGCTCGACGGACGCGGAGACCGCAACCTCGACGGCGCGGTGAGCGCCACCGAGGCCCATGACTGGGCCCGGCGCAACACCTGGGCCTATACCGAAGGCCGTCAGCGGCCGAGCGCGCAGATCCTGGAAGTGGGCGCGGATCCGGTGCTGCTCGCTGGAGCGCTGGATCGGCCCGGTCAGCCGGAGGTCTTCTCCTACAGCGCGAGGCTGGAAGGCTTCACGCTCAAGGTGGACGGCCAGGACGCGGGAGAGCTTCCCGGCGGCCTCGTGGTGCCCGAAGGCAAGCGGCGTCTGGAGTTGCGCAAGGGCGGGCAGGTGCTGTGGGAGGACACCGTGCTGCTGCGCTCCGGCGAGCGGCGGGAGCTGGAGGCGCTGCTGCGGCCCGTGCCTGATGGCGCCCGGCGCACGGTGTCGCTGGGCGCGGGCGTGCTCGGGTTCCTCGACGGGGCGAGCCGTGAGCAGGTGTTGCCGGCGTCCGCGCTGGCGGGCGTGGGGCTGGGC
>NZ_RAWA01000109.1 GCF_003611675.1 Corallococcus sp. CA053C | reverse complement strand
CCGCGGAAGCGCCCGCCCGCCTGCCCGACGCCCCGACGCTGAAGCGGATGACCGCGCGCTTCGCCCCGGTGGACCTGAAGGTGGACGTCTCCAAGCTGCCGGACGCGGAGAAGCGCGCCCTGGCCAAGGTGGTCCAGGCCGCGAAGCTGATGGACCCCCTCTTCCTGCGCCAGGCCTGGGCGGGCAACGAGACCCTGCTCCTGGACCTGGTGAAGGACACCACGCCCCTGGGCCAGGCGCGGCTGCACGCGTTCCTGCTCAACAAGGGCCCCTGGTCGCGCCTGGACGAGGCGAAGCCGTTCCTGCCCGGCGTGCCGGCCAAGCCGGACGAGGGGAACTTCTACCCGGCGGGCGCCACCAAGGCGGAGGTGGAGGCGTGGGTGAAGGGGCTGCCGGAGGCGCAGCAGCACGCGGCCACGGGCTTCTTCACCACGATTCGCAAGGGGCCGGACGGCAAGTTCGTGAGCGTGCCCTACAGCGTCGAATACCAGGGCGAGCTGGGGCAGGCCGCGCAGCTGTTGCGCGAGGCGGCGGCGCTCACCCAGCAGCCCACGCTCAAGGCCTTCCTGGAGAAGCGCGCGGCGGCGTTCCTGTCCAACGACTACTACGCGAGCGAGGTCGCGTGGATGGAGCTGGACGCGAGCGTGGAGCCCACCGTCGGGCCCTATGAGGTCTACGAGGACGGCTGGTTCAACTACAAGGCCGCGTTCGAGGCGTTCATCGGCGTGCGCGACGACGTGGAGACGCAGAAGCTGGCGAAGTTCAGCGCGGAGCTCCAGGAGCTGGAGAACAACCTCCCCATCGAACCGGCGCTGCGCAATCCGAAGCTGGGTGCCCTGGCCCCCATCCGCGTCATCAACAGCCTGTATTCGTCCGGTGACGGCAACCGGGGCGTGCAGACGGCGGCCTTCAACCTGCCCAACGACGAGCGCGTGGCGGCGGAGAAGGGCACCAAGCGCGTGATGCTCAAGAACGTGCAGGAGGCGAAGTTCCAGCGCGTGCTGCTGCCCATCGCGAAGGTGGCGCTGCCCGCGAAGGACCGCAAGGACGTGGCCTTCGACGCCTTCTTCACGCACATCCTCATGCACGAGCTGATGCACGGCCTGGGGCCCCACAACGTCACCGTGGCCGGGAAGCAGACGACGGTGCGGCAGGCGCTGCAGGCGTCCTCCAGCGCGATTGAGGAGGCCAAGGCGGACATCTCCGGCCTGTGGGCGCTCCAGCGACTGGTGGACAAGGGCACCCTGGACAAGTCCCTCCAGCGCACCATGTACACGACGTTCCTCGCGTCCGCGTTCCGCTCCATCCGCTTCGGCATCGACGAGGCGCACGGCAAGGGCATCGCGCTCCAGCTCAACCACTTCCTGGACACCGGCGCGGTGAAGGTGAACGCGGACGGCACGTTCGAGGTGGTGCCGGAGAAGATGCAGGCCTCCGTCACCTCACTGACGAACCAGCTCATGGCGCTGCAGGCCAAGGGTGACCGCGCGGAAGCCGAAGCGCTGCTCGCGAAGCAGGGCGTGGTGCGGCCCTCCGTGCAGAAGGTGCTGGAGCGGCTGAAGAACGTGCCGGTGGACATCGAGCCGCGCTACGTCACCGCCGACACACTGGTGCGCGACTTCGGCGCGCCCGCCGCCGCGCCCACGGCGGCCGGCACGAAGTAGCGTTAGGCAAGGCCCATGGCGCTTGAGTCCCACCCCCGTCCCGTGCCCCCCGACCCGTGGGGCATCGTCCTGGCCCTCACCGTGCTGGGCGCGTGGGGTGGGCACCTGGCGTGGCTCCTGGCCGGGCCCGCGCGGCCGTGGGACTCACCGCTCACCTGGCTGCACGTCGTCCTGCAGATGTGGCTGTCCACCGGCCTCTTCATCACCGGCCATGACGCCATGCACGGCACCGTGTCCCTGCACCGCCGGGTGAACGCGGCGGTGGGCACGGTGGCCTGCTTCCTCTTCGCGGGCCTGTCCTACCGGCGGCTGGTGGTGAACCACCGCGCCCACCACGCGGACCCCACCGGGGAACACGACCCGGACTTCGCCACCCGCACCCAATCCTTCTGGCCGTGGTTCGCGATCTTCATGGTGCGCTACACCACCTGGCCGCAGCTGCTGGTGATGGCGCTGAAGTTCAACGCCCTGCTGCTCCTGGGCGTGGGCCAGGCGCGCATCCTGGGCTTCTGGGTGCTGCCGTCGGTGCTGGCCACCGTGCAGCTCTTCTACTTCGGCACCTGGCGGCCCCACCGTCGGCCGGACACGGAGGCCATGGCGCCGCACCACGCGCGCACCCTGCCGCGCAACCACCTGTGGGCGCTCCTGTCGTGCTTCTTCTTCGGCTACCACTGGGAGCACCACGAGTCCCCCGGCACGCCCTGGTGGCGGCTGTGGCGGGTGAAGGACGCCCGGCTGTAACCGGAAGGGGCGCTGGGGCGTTATAGAGGGGTCATGCGCGACAAGCTCCCCCCCGAGCCCCCCGGCTCCGAGGTAACGCCCGAGAAGCTCTACCTGCGCCGCCGCGAGCTCATCAAGAACGCGGGCCTGTTCGCGGGCACCGCCGCCGTGGTCGGGGGCGGGCTGTACCTGCTGGGCCTGAAGCGGACCCAGCCCATGGACGGCTTCGTCCCGGACGCGGGCGCGGTGGCGCAGCCGGTGGCCCCGGCGCAGGGCGCCTTCGACACGTCCGAGCCGCGCACGTCCTACGAGGACATCACCACCTACAACAACTTCTACGAGTTCGGCCTCGACAAGAACGACCCGGCCCGCCGCGCGCACACGCTCAAGACGCGGCCGTGGACCGTCGTCATCGACGGCGAGGTGCTGAAGCCGCGGACGGTGGACGTGGATCAGCTCATCTCCAGCTTCCCCCTGGAGGAGCGCGTCTACCGGATGCGCTGCGTGGAGGCATGGTCCATGGTGATTCCGTGGCTGGGCATCCCGCTGGGCAAGCTGCTGGAGCAGGTGCAGCCCACGTCCTTCGCGAAGTACGTGGCCTTCACCACGCTGGAGGATCCGGAGCAGATGCCCGGCCAGAAGAGCCCGGTGCTGGACTGGCCCTATGTGGAAGGCCTGCGCCTGGATGAAGCCCTGCACCCGCTGACGCTGCTGGCCACGGGCCTCTACGGCAAGCAGTTGCCCGCGCAGAACGGGGCGCCGCTGCGGCTGGTGGTGCCGTGGAAGTACGGCTTCAAGGGCATCAAGTCCATCGTGCGCATCACGCTCACGCGCGAGCAGCCGCGCACGACGTGGAACCTGGCCAACGGGCGCGAGTACGGCTTCTACGCCAACGTGAACCCGGCGGTGGATCACCCGCGCTGGAGCCAGGCCTCCGAGCGCCGCATTGGCGACAGCGGGCGGCGGCCCACGCTGCCCTTCAACGGCTACGCGGAGCAGGTGGCCGACCTCTACCGTGGCATGGACCTGAAGCGGGACTTCTAGCGCATGGCCTCCAAGCAACCCTGGCTCAACCCCGCCGTCGCCGTGGGGGGACTGGCCCCGCTGGCCCAGCTCGCGGTGCAGGGCGCCCAGGGGCAACTCGGGGCCAACGGCATCGAGTTCGCCCTCAACCAGACGGGCCTCTTCGCGCTGGCGATGCTGCTGGCGTCGCTGGCGTGCACGCCCCTGCGGCTCGTCTTCGGCTGGACGTGGCCCGCGCGCATCCGCCGCACGCTGGGGCTGCTGGCGTTCGCGTACGTGTGCGCGCACTTCCTCACGTACTCGGTGTTGGATCAGGGCCTGGACGTGCGCGCCATGGCGGAGGACGTGCTGACGCGGCCCTTCATCACCGTGGGCTTCACCGCGTTCGTACTGCTGGTGCCGCTGGCCGTCACCTCCACGAACCGCCAGGTGCGCAGGCTGGGCTTCCCGAAGTGGCAGCGCCTGCACCGGCTGGCCTACGTGGCCGCGGTGCTGGGCGTGGTGCACTTCGTGTGGCGGGTGAAGAAGGACGTCACGGAGCCGGCGCTCTACGGCGCCGTGCTGGCGTTGCTGCTGGCCGTGCGCGTGGGAGAGGCCGTGCGCAAGCGCCGGGCGCTCGCCGCCGCGCAGCGCACGGCGTGAGGCGGGTTACTTCGCGACGCGGGGCAGCGGGAGGATGGTGTCCACCAGCGTCATCAGCTGCGCGCAGCTCACGGGCTTGCGCACGAACGCACTGATGCCGGCCTTCTGACCCAGGGCTCGCACCTCCGCCACGTTCGGGTCGCCGGTCATCATCAGGATGGGGACCTTGGACAGCTTCGCGTTCGTGCTGGCGCGAATCTGTCCGGCGAAGTCCGCGCCGTTCATCCCGTCCATGTGGAAGTCGGTGAGGATGAGGTCCACCGGCTCCGCTTCCGCGACCTTGAGGCCCTCTTCCGCGGACTCGGCCTCCAGGAACTCGAAGCTGCGGGCCATCAGGTAGATCTTCAGCAGCGTCCGGATGGAGCGGCTGTCGTCCACCAGCAGCACGCGCTGCGGGCCGTTCCCCGAGGCCGGGCGGACCGTGGGCGTGCTTCCCGTGGGGCGGGACGGCACGGGTTCGGGTGCGGAGAGGGGGCCGGCCTTCATCGGAATCAGAACCTCAGGGAGGGGGGATGCCTCCAACAACACCCCCCCATGGTCGCGGATGGGCCATGCGAAGTCAAAGCAACGCACCGCCCCACGCGGAGATTTCACCAGGGCTGCGAAGCCCTCAACGCACCTCGAGCACGAAGGCCTGCGACGCGACTCCCGGAAGCCCAGCAGGCTCCGCCAGCACCGGATCCAACTCGTTCGGAACACGCCAGGTCTGCCCCGTGGACTGCAGCAGGGTGACGCTGTAGCGCCCCGGGGGAACGGCGGTCAGGGGCGCGGGCGCGGCGGGATCACGCGCGTCCACCGCCAGGGCCCGGATGAGCACGGTGAGCTGCGGCACGAAGACGGGCTGCGGGCGGGGCTTCCCCTGGTCGTCCAACAGTGCGGCGAGCAGGGGATCGGGCGCCAGGCCCGCCGCCAGCACCACCGCGTCCGGCTTGCCGTCCTTGCCGCCGTTGACGCGCGCGTAGTCCACGCCTTCCGCGTCCACCAGGCCGTTGCGGTCCAGGTCGTTCTCGTCCACGACGCCGGGCACATCCGCCAGCTTGCGCACCACCACGCGCGGCCAGAAGTCCGGCACGCCGTCGGCATTGGCGTCGTCGGGGATGCCGTCGCGGTTGGCGTCCACCAGCTGCACCCAGAAGCCCGGGGGCCGCTGATCCACCGCGCCGGTGAACTGCTGCGGCGTGAGCGTCAGCACCTTCGAGGTAGCGCTGGAGGTGTCGAAGTCGCGCGACTCCGCGACCTGGAAGGCGGGCCGGTCGAACGGCACCGTGGCGGTGCTGCCGAAGGACACGGAGACGCCGGTGAGCGGCTGGGGCCAACCGTCCGCGTCCGTCGTCACCTCCAGGATGCGCGCGGCGCCGGTGGCCGGATCCACGCTGCCGCCGCCCACGTCGCCCGCGTTGGGCTCGCCGGTGACGCCGTAGAACGGATTGAAGTCGGGCACGTGGCACGGCTGCGGGATGAGCCGGCAGGTGTCCGCGTCGATGAAGCCGCGCAGCAGGTAGCGGCCGGGCGCCACGAGGCTCAGCGCGAACGGCGCGGTGAACGGGCCGGTGCTGGTGTCACCCAGCGACGCGCCGAACAGCTCCGCGGCGGGGATGACGGTGAAGGCCAGGGGACGGCCGGAGCCCTGCGGCGGGGGCAGGGCGTCCGCGCTGTAGAGGAACACGATGGCATTGCCCCGGGCGGACGACTGCACGACGAGGCTGCCCTCGATGCGCGCGGCGCGCGTGTTCTGGCGGCCGTCCGCGGTGGGCATCACCTCCGGAGAATCGCAGCCCAGCGCGAGGAGCGACGCGAACGTGACGGCGGCAAGCCCGCGCAGGAAGGGGGACGAAGGGGCGCGCTTCATGGGGTCACCGTGAGGGTGGCGAACACGCGGCGCTCGATGCGGTTGCCGAAGGGGTGTTCCGCGTGGCCGCCGCCCAACTGGCTGCCCATCAGCGCCACGGACGCGAAGTCCTTCGCCACGTCGTAGCCCACGCGGGCGTTGACGACGGTGTACGCGGGGAGGTTGTTGGCCAGCAGGTCCACGCGCGTGGGGTCGGTGGCGGCGGGCTCGCGCTCCACCCAGGTGGTGGAGGACGTGAAGGCCGCGTCGACGCCGAACTCCAGGTCCTTGCGCGTGCGGTACGTGATGCCACCGAACAGCCGGAAGCCCGGCGCCTGGCTGCACGGGCCGCACTGGCCTTCTTCCGGCAGGTCGGAGCTGACGTGCTGGTACGCGGCGCTCGCCTTGATGCCCAGGCCGTCGATGGGGGACAGGTTGATGCCGGCCTCCGCGCCTCGCGCGGTGTAGATGGCGTTCTCGTTGGTGAACAGCGAGCGGCCCACCAGGTAGCTGCCGCTGCCGCTGTCGTAGGTCTCGCCCGCGGGCAGCCGCTGCACGGGGGACAGGCCGATGAGGTCCTTCACCGTGTTCTGGTAGAGGGCCACGTCCCAGTCCAGGCCCAGCCGCGGGGACTCTCCGCGCCAGCCCAATTCCAGCGCGTTGAGCCGCTCCGGCCGCAGCTGCCGGTTGCCGGTGGTCAGCACGCTGACGCCGTTGACGCCCGGCACGGGCACGGGCAGCCGCGTGTAGCTCTCCAGGAACGTGGGCTCGCGGAAGGCGGTGGCCACGGACGCGCGGAAGGCATGGCCTTCCATGGGCTGGAAGACGGCGGACAGGCGCGGCGACTGCGCGATGCCCGGCTGGCCCTTGTCGAGCAGCGGGTGGCGGTCCACGCGGTAGCTGACGACGAGGCGCAGGGGCTGCACGATGCGCCACTCGTCCTGGATGAAGGCGGCCGCGTGGAACTCCTCGCGCAGGTTGCCGTCCAGGTAGCCGAAGGCCACGCGCTTGAGGCGGCCCTCCACGCCGATGTTCACCTGGTGCTCGCCCGCGAGCTCGAAGCCGCGCGCGTACAGCGCCTCGCCGTTGAAGACGTTGGAGGCGATGTTGGTGACCAGCGAGCGCTGGCCAATGGCCTCGTACTGCGGCCCCGCGGTGCCGGACAGGTGGTTCCAGAAGGCCTTGAGCTTCACCGCCCCCAGCTCCACGTCACCCTTGGCGTACGCGCCCAGGGCGTCCATGGAGTAGTTGCGCAGCAGGCCCAGCGGATAGATCTCCGTGTTGTAGCGGTGCACGCCGCCGGACAGGCCGACCGACCGGTCGTCGGAGAACGTGTAGACGGTGGAGAGGTTGCCGCGGGCGCCGCGCGTGCCCAGGTCGGGGTCCTCGTCCCGGAGGGCGAAGTCCGGACGGCCGCTCGCGTAGTCGCGGGTCCACTTGTCCTCCTGACGGTAGGCGGCGGACGCGCGGTAGCGCAGGGCGCCGTTCTGGCCGTGGCTGACGAAGGAGCCCTGCACGGTGTTGCCGCCGCCCGCCATGGCGCTGAAGCGCGCGCGCCGGCCGGTGCCGGGGGCCTGGGTGATGATGTTGATGACGCCCAGCATCGCGTTGGCGCCGTAGAGCGCGCTGCCCGGACCGCGGATGACCTCGATGCGGTCGATCTCCTCCAGGCCGATGGGCAGGCCAGCCCACACGGTGAGGCCGATGAAGTCCTGGTACTCCGTGCGGCCGTCCACCAGCACCAGCACCTTGTTGGACAGCCGCTGGTTGAAGCCGCGCAGGCTGACGTTGGCGCTGCCCACGCCCAGGGCCATCACGTCCGCGCCGGGCACGCGCCGCAAGAGCTCCGGTAGCGTGGTGGCACCCGACAGGCGGATGTCCTCCGACGTGATGACGGTGGTGGCGTTGGGCGCCTCCAGCGAGGACTGGGCGCGGCGGCTCGCCGTCACCACGCGCTCCTCGTACGGCACGAAGCCCTGGTCGCCGGAGGTGTCGCCCTGTTGTGCGCTGTCGGAGCTGTTCGCGGTGTTGGACGCGGGCGCGTTGGCGGACGCCTGCGGCTGTGGGGACGCGTTGGCGGTGAGCGACTCGGCGCGGTTGACGGCCTTCTCCAGCCGCTCCATGAGCATGGCCAGCTGCTGCTGGGCCTGGATGCTCGTGGGGGGCGGCGGGGGCATGGGCAGGTTGGAGCCCGGCGTCCCTGTTGTCCCCGGAGTGCTGCCGGGCGGGGGCGCTTCCGCGGAGGCGGCCTGCTGCGTGGCCTCCAGCCGCGCCACCTGGGCCTGCACGCTGGCGGCGTCCGGCGGGTTGGCGGCGAGGTAGCGCTTGAAGGCGTCCAACGCCTCCGGCAGCCGGCCCGCGTCCTGGTAGGCCCGGGCGATGTTGTAGAGCACGCTCGGGTGCGGCTTGATCTTGTAGGCCTCTTCCAGCTCGGCGATGCCTTCATCGAACTGCTTCTGCTCGATGAGGTTCATGCCGTTGCGGAAGTGGCGGCGCGCTTCAAGGCGGGCGTCCGCCAGGGCCTCGGTCGCGCAAAGACACAGCGCGAGGAGCGCCCCACGTCGAAAGACTGTCGGGATGGTCACTGGTACGGATCGTCCTTGTACGTGGAACCGGAAGCCTTCGGCTTCGGTCCCGGCTTCTTGATGCGGGGCAACTGCGGCAGCTTCATGGACGCGGGGACCGTGCTGCCAGGCTCACCCGTGAAGGTCTTGCTCACGGTCTGGTAGCCGTCCAGCGCGAACGTCAATTCCAGCGACGCGAGCCCGGAGTCATCCGGGGTGCGGTCAATGTCCAGCGGCGTCTGGCCCCGCGGGCGCCCGTTGATGGTGACCTGCGCGCCCGCGGGCTCGCTCTCCACGTGGAAGCGCACCATCCGGGGCGCGGCCGGCGGCGGCTGGGTGGAGCGCAGCACGAAGATGACGGCCGCGGCGATGCCCAGCAGCACGGAGCCGCCGAACAGGGCGATGCCCAGCCCCCGGTTGGACTTCTTCTCCGGCGCGGCCTGCTGCTCGTCCACGGAGATGTCCAGCGCCACGGTGTTGGGGCCGGAGCCCAGCGCGTGGGGACCCGAGTGCGGGCCACTGTGCGGGCCGGAGCCCATCGCATTGAGGCCGGTGCGCGGGCTGGAGAAGACGCCGCTGACGCCGGACGCGGAGGCCGCGGCGCGCATGCCCTGGAGCACCGCGTCCATGGACTGGTAGCGGTCCACCGGGCGCTTGGCCAGGCACTTCATCACCAGCGTCTCCACCTCCGCGGGGATGCCGTGGTCGGGCCACACGGTGTGGAAGGAGGGCGGCGGGTCGTTGATGTGCTTGACGATGACGTCGATGCTCTGCGCCGCCTGGAAGGGCGGCCGGCCCATCAGGATTTGATAGAGCACCACGCCCAGGCTGTACACGTCGCTGCGCGGATCCGCGACGTTGCGCGCCTGCTCCGGCGCCATGTACTGCGGCGACCCGAGGATGACGCCCGCCTGCGTGAGCGTGGTGTCCTCCTTCATGCTGGCGTCGCCGATGAAGGACTTCACCAGGCCGAAGTCGAGCACCTTCACCACGTCGTGGTCGGTCTCCTGGTTGAGGACCATGACGTTGGCGGGCTTGAGGTCGCGGTGGATGAGGCCGACCTTGTGCGCCTCGCGCAGCGAGCGGGCGATCTGCTGCGCGATGCTCAGCGCGCGGTCCCACTGCAGCGAGCCCTCCTGCGTGAGGAGCTGCGACAGCGTCAGCCCCTCCAGGTACTCCATGGCGATGTAGTAGATGCCGTCTTCCGTCTTCCCGTAGTCGATGACGGTGACGGTGTTGGGGTGGCGCAGCTTCGCGGTGACGCTGGCCTCCAGGAAGAAGCGCTTCTGGAAGCCGGGGTCCTTGCCCTCGCCGCTGTACTGCGGGTTCAGGACCTTGAGCGCCACCAGGCGATCCAACGGGGCCTGCATGGCCTTGTAGACACGACCCATGCCTCCGGCGCCGAGCGTCTCCAGGATGCGGAAGCGTTCGTTGAGGACCCTCCCAAGGAGAGGATCCGCCACGTCGGTGGGCGCGCCCTTTCGGGGGGCGTCGCTTTCGATCATGTGTTCCCCCAGGCAACGAGAAGGACGGCGCTCGGCGGTACGGATGCGCGCGGATGCTAGCACCGCCTTGGAAAACCGCCCAAGAGACGTGCCGCCGTATCGCGACACGACCGCGGCCCGAGTTTCCGGCCCGGACCGCGTGCCTGCACTCCCGCACTTCCCGTGCTGATGGCGCCCGGAGCGTTTGGGAAATCAGGAAAATCAGCGTCCGCTGCCGCACAGTGGGGCAGGGCTTATGCGATGCGTCATCCCAGGTGGAGGCGGGGCGGGCGCGTTAGGGTCCGCGCCATGAACGCCCACTTGTCCTCGCTGTTGTCGTCGGCGCCGCGCTACCCGCGGCGGGTGGTGTGCATGACGGAGGAGACGACGGAGGTGCTCTACCGCATCGGGGCGGGGGAGCTGGTCGTCGGGGTGTCGGGGTTCACGGTGCGTCCGCCGGAGGCGCGCAAGAAGCCGCGCGTCAGCTCGTTCCTGGACGCGAACTTCGAGCGCATCCTGGAGCTGAAGCCGGACCTGGTGCTGGGCTTCTCCGACCTGCAGGCGGACATCGGCCGGGAGCTGTGCAAGCGCGGCGTGCCCGTGTACCTGTTCAACCAGCGCTCGCTCGCGGAGATATTGCAGACGGTGCGGCTGACGGGCGCGCTGGTGGGACGCGCGGAGGCGTCAGAAGCGCTGGCGGCGGAGCTGGAGAAGAACCTGGAGCGGCACTCGGACGCGGCGCAGTCGCTGCCCCGCCGGCCGCGCATCTTCTTCGAGGAGTGGCACGAGCCGCTCATCTCCGGCATCCGCTGGTGTTCGGAGCTGGTGGAGGTGGTGGGGGGCGAGGACGTGTGCCAGGAGTCGCGCGCGTCGCAGGGGGCCAAGGGCCGCATCTTCGAGCCCGCGGAGGTGGCGCGCCGCGACCCTGAGGGCGTCATCGCGAGCTGGTGCGGGCGCAAGGCGAAGCGGGAGAAGATTGCGTCCCGGCCCGGCTGGGAGCGGGTGCGCGCGGTGGTGGACGACCAGCTCTACGAGGTGAGGAGCAGCTACATCCTTCAGCCGGGGCCGGCGGCGCTGACGGACGGGGTGGATCAGCTGGCGCGCATCGTGGCGGCCATTGCCCGGGGGGAGAAGCTGCCCATGGCCCGGCCGGGAGACCTTCGCACCGCGCTGGAGTGAGGAGGCTGGCGGCAGGCGCGGCGCATGACAGGATGCGCGCGTGCCGCTCCCGCTGCTCGCCCTGCTGTCCACCGTGCTCGTCGCGTCCGGAGCCGCGTCTCCGGAGCCGGCCACGGACGCGCCCGCCCAGCCCGAAGCGGACGTGCGCGCGAACTACGAGGACGCGCTCATCACCTGGGGCCTGGGCGAGGTCGAGCGCCAGGTGGAGCCCGCCCCCGAGGGCAAGGTGCTGGAGGAGGTGCTCGTCGCCGCCGAAGAGGTCGTGGCGCCGATGGATCCGTACCCCTCGCTGCTCAACATCTTCCACATCCGCACCCGCGACGAGGTGGTGCGCCAGGAGGTGCTGCTGACGCCGGGGCAGCCGTACTCGGCGACGCTCGTCGCGGAGTCGGTGCGCAACCTGCGCAAGCTGGGCCTCTTCTCCGTGGTGCGCGCGGTGCCGGTGAAGGGCAGCGCGCCGGACAAGGTCGCGCTGCTGCTGGTGACGAAGGACCTGTGGTCGCTGCGGCTCAACAACGAGTTCTCCGCCGTGGGCTCGCTGCTGCTGTACCTGCGCTTGCAGGCCACGGAGCAGAACTTCCTGGGACGCGGCAAGAAGGTGGCGGTGGACTTCATCCTCCGGCTGGACACCTTCAGCCTGGGGCAGAGCTACACCGACAAGCGCGTGCTGGGCAGCCGCTGGTCGCTGACGGAGTCCGCGGCGGTGTTGATCAACCGCGACACGGGCCGCGCGGAAGGGTCGCGCGGGAGCCTCTCCGTCAGCCGGCCGCTGTACTCGCTCTCGACACCGTGGAGCCTGAGCACGTCCGTCGCGTGGAACGTGGAGACCGCGCGCCAGTACCGGGGCGCGGACATCTGGCAGTTGCCGTACCCGGACGGCGACCCGGTGCCGTACGTCTACAACACGCGCGAGGTGGCGGCGGGCGCCACGTACACGCGCTCGTACGGCGAGCGCTACAAGTGGAACGTGGGGCTGGGCGCGGGGGCCTACCACTACGCCTACGCGGCGCCGCTGGCCTCGCAGCTCAGCGACGCGCAGGCGGACTGGTTCCGGCGCAACTACCTGCCGCGCGCGGAGGACGCGGGGTACGCGAACTTCTCCCTCAGCGCCTTCGAGGCCCGCTACGCCGTGCTCCGCAACGTGGATTCGTACACGCTGTCGGAGGACTTCCAGTTGGGGCACTCGGTGCTGGCCACGCTGCGGTATGCGCCGCCGGTGTTCCCGTCCGCGGCGCACTTCGCGCAAGGGAGCCTGTCCGCGCGCTACCGCGTGCAATGGGGGGACGCGCTCACCACCGCGTCCGCCGCCGCGTCCATCCGTCAGCAGTTCAGCGGCGGTCAGGAGGGGTGGACCAACCGGCGGTGGGCCGCGGAGCTGGTGCAGGTGTCGCCGCGCGTGCTCGGTGGGCGCTTCGTCGCGCGAGGTCTGCTGGACGTGAACATCGACGACCTGTCCGACCGCGTGAGCCTGCTGGGGGGCAACAACGGCCTGCGCGGCTCGGCGGTGGACGCCTACTCCGGCAAGCGACTGCTGCTGGTGAACCTGGAGTACCGGACCGCGCCCATCGTCGTGCGCACGGTGCACCTGGGCGGAGTGTTCTTCTTCGACTCGGGCAGCGCGTTCAACAAGCGGCCGGAGATGGTGAGCACCGTGGGCGTGGGCCTGCGGCTGCTGTTCCCCCAGTTCAACGTGTTCCCGTTCCGCATCGACTTCGGCTACGTGCTCAACGGCGACCGGCCTCCCATCGGCAGCCGGCTGTCGCTCAGCAGCGGGCAGGTGACCGACTACCGGCCGTCGTTCCTCGACTCGCCCTGAAGCCCGTCCGTCGGTCGCTCAGGGCGGTTCGACGCGCAGCAGCTCCCGGAAGAGCACCTCCGCCGCGTCGCGGAACAGCTCGCCGGAGGGCAGCAGGCCGCCGCAGTGGTGGGGCTCGCGCGCGAACGTCAGCGCCACCGCCTTGGCCAGCACCGCGTCCCAGAAGGGCTCCGAGTCGGGGGGCAGGAGGAACTCGCGGATGATGGCCTTGGGCCACGGCAGCACCGTGGTCGGATCCGCGTCGCTCAGGCTGGTGAAGCAGTCCAGGTCCACGTCCAGCAGCACGCTCGACGCGGCCTCGAGGACGTCGCGCACCGCATCGGTGGGGCCGGGGTTGCGGTACGCCTCCGCCGCGCGGTCCACCGTCGTCACGGACACCAACCGGTGGGACCGTCCCCGCGTGTCCACGTAGGTGTCTCCCGCGAAGGAGCCCCGGGGCCGCGTGCGCGCGATGAGGAGCGCGTCCCCCACGAGGTTCGCCTCCATCGCCGCGAGGATGTGGTCGTAGTTGCGCACGTTCAGGTGCCAGCGCGCATGTTCGTCCAGCGCGCGAAGGCCCGCGGAGCGGTCCGGCATGTCCGCGGGCCGCTCCGGCACCACGATGTCCAGGTGCCGGTCCAACGTCACCAGCAGGGCAGGGGGGCCCGACTCTCCCAGCGCACACGCCCACGCGGGCAGCGCGAGCCGGTGCGGGTCGAACACGTAGGCGTCGGTGGGGCCGCGGCCTCCGCCCAGCCCCAGGCGCACCACGCCCGCGAGGCGCAGGTGCCGCAGGGCGTTGTCATCTTCCGGGTGCATGCGGGTGGGAATCCTCTTGGGGGCCAGACGTTGGGGGGCCGCCGGTCGGCTGGAGTGTAGGCTGGCCTGCATCTTCCCGCGAAAGGAGCCCCGCCCCGCGCGGGGATTCAACTACGCATGCGTCAAGCCCTCACCGCCGCGCTCCTGCTCATGAGCGCCCCCGCCTTCGCCCAGGAGCGCAAGCCCCCCGCCATGGCCCCATCGCAAAAGCAGCCGGACACCTTCCTTCGCCAGTACGCCGAGACGCGCCGCTTCCAGAGCGGGCGTCCCGTGGGCGTGCGCATCACCCCGGATGAGCAGTCCGTGCTCTTCCTGCGCACCTCGCCCACGTCCAACGTGCAGATGCTCTACGCGTTCGACGTGGCCACCGGTCAGGCCCGCGAGCTGCTCACCCCGGAGGCCCTGCTCAAGGGCGCCGAGGAGACGCTGTCTCCGGAAGAGAAGGCCCGCCGCGAGCGCATGCGCGTGAGCGCCCGGGGCTTCACCTCCTACGGCCTCTCCGAGGACGGCACCCGCCTGCTGGTGCCCCTCTCCGGGCGCCTCTACGTGGTGGACCGCGCCACCGGCAAGTCCACCGAGGTGAAGACGGGCCCGGGCGTCATCGATCCGCGCCTGTCCCCGGACGGCAAGCAGGTGGCCTACGTGCGCGAGCATGACGTGTACCGGGTGGACCTGGCGGCCAACCAGGAGAAGCGCGTCACGCAGGGCGGCACCGCGGAGAAGACGCACGGCCTGGCGGAGTTCGTCGCGCAGGAGGAGATGAGCCGCTTCTCCGGCTACTGGTGGAGCCCGGACGCGAAGTCCATTGCGTACACGGAGTCCGACACGTCCGAGGTGGAGAAGCTCACCATCGTGGACGTGATGCACCCGGAGAAGGGGGGCGAGGTGTTCCCGTACCCGCGCCCCGGCAAGGCCAACGCGAAGGTGCGTCTGGGCATCACGCCCGTCACCGGCGGGAAGACGGTGTGGGCGCAGTGGGATGCGCAGAAGTACCCGTACCTGGCCACGGTGAAGTGGGACAAGGGCGGGCCGCTGACGCTGGTGGTGCAGAACCGGCTCCAGACCGAGGAGCAGGTGCTCGCGGTGGACCCCGCCACGGGCAAGACGCGCGTGCTGCTCACCGAGCAGGACAAGGCGTGGGTGGAGCTGAACCAGGACTTCCCCCTGTGGCTGGAGGATGGCTCGGGCTTCCTCTGGTACACCGAGCGCAACGACGGTCCGGAGGTGGAGCTGCGCAAGGCCACGGGCGAACTGGACCGCTCCGTGGTGAAGCCGTCCGCGGGCTTCCGGAACCTCGCGCGCTTCGTGCAGTCGGACAAGACGCTCTTCTTCTCCGGCGACCCGAACCCCACCGAGAGCCACCTGTGGCGCGTGAAGGCCGGCGGCGCTCCGGAGGAGGTGGCCACGGGCAGCACCGGCCCGGGCGTGGAAGTGGGCATGGTGTCGAAGAACGGCGGCCTCGTGGTGCTGAGCACCCAGGGCCCCAAGAGCATGCCGCGCACCCTGATCTTCAAGGGCGACGGCACGAAGCTGGGCGAGCTGCCGGAGGTGGCACAGGAGCCCGGCTTCACCCCGAACTTCGAGGTGCGCCAGGTGGGCCCGAAGAAGTTCTGGACCTCGCTGGTGAAGCCGCGTGACTTCAAGCCCGGCACCAAGCTGCCCGTCATCGTGGAGGTGTATGCCGGCCCCACCACCACCGTGGTGCACCAGTCCATGGCCGCGCACTTGCTCAGCCAGTGGATGGCCGACAAGGGCTTCCTCGTGGTGAAGGTGGACGGCCGCGGCACGCCGCTGCGCACCGCCGAGTGGAACCGCGTGGTGAAGAACGACTTCGCCACCATCACGCTGGATGATCAGATTGAAGCGGTGCAGGCGCTGGCGAAGGAAGTGCCGGAGCTGGACCTGCGGCGCGTGGGCATCACGGGCTGGAGCTTCGGCGGGTACATGGCCGCGCTGGCCGCGCTGAAGCGCCCGGACTTCTTCAAGTCCGCCGTGTCGGGCGCCCCGGTGGTGGACTGGCGTGACTACGACACGCACTACACCGAGCGCTACCTGGGCCTGCCCGAGGAGACGCCCCAGGCCTATGAAGTCAGCAGCCTGCTGACGTACGCGAAGAAGGACAGCCCCATTGGCGCGCTGCTGCTGTTGCACGGCACCGCGGACGACAACGTCTACTTCTTCCACACGCTGAAGCTGTCGGATGCGCTCTTCCGCGCCGGCAAGCCGCACCAGCTGCTGCCGTTGAGTGGCCTCACGCACATGGTCCCGGATCCGCTGGTCACCGAGCGCCAGTACGAGCGCGTGATTGCCCACTTCCAGCAGACCCTGAAGTAGCGCGCGCAACGCCAGACAGCGCCCCCAAAAGGCAGAGGCCCGGATCCCCTACCGTGGGGTTCCGGGCCTCTTCATTTCAACCAGTCCGTGAGGAATGGCTGAGGACGACGCGTCACTTCACGCCGCGCGGACGTTCTGCGCCTGCAGGCCCTTGGGGCCCTTGGTGACCTCGAACTCCACCTTCTGGCCTTCGGCCAGCGTGCGGAACCCATCCATGTTGATGGCGGTGTGGTGGCAGAACACGTCCTCGCCGCCGCCGTCCTGGGTGATGAAGCCGAAGCCCTTCGCGTCGTTGAACCACTTCACGGTGCCAGTTGCCATTGCGCTTCCTTGCGTTTGCAGGGCAGCCGTGGGGGAGGCCGCCCGTTCTGCCCGACGACCGGGGAGACGGACCTATTTGTAGTGAAAGGGCTGACTGGAAGTCCAGCCAGCCCCCGGGGAATGCCCGTCTTCCCACCTCTCGCGAGGATGTGCGGAGGAGTGGGTCAGATGTCGAGCAGCAGGCGCTCCGGGTCCTCGATGCACTCCTTCACGCGCACCAGGAACTGCACCGCTTCCCGGCCGTCCACCAGGCGGTGGTCGTACGTGAGGGCGACGTACATGATGGGCCGGATGACGACCTGGCCGTCGCGGGCCACGGGGCGGTCCACGATGTTGTGCATGCCCAGGATGCCCGTCTGCGGCGGGTTCAGGATGGGCGTGGACAGCATGGAGCCGAAGATGCCCCCGTTGGTGATGGTGAAGGTGCCGCCCTGCAGCTCCGACAAGGTCAGCTTGTCGTTGCGCGCACGGCCGCCGTAGTCACCCACCGTCTTCTCCAGGTCCGCGAGCGACAGCTTGTCCGCGTCGCGCACCACCGGCACCACGAGACCGCGGCTGCCGCTCACGGCCACGCCGATGTCGTAGTAGTGCTTGAAGATGACGTCCTCGCCGTCGATCTCCGCGTTGATCTGCGGGAACGCCTTGAGGGCCTCCACCGACGCGCGGATGAAGAAGCTCATGAACCCGAGCTTCACGCCGTGCTTCGCCTGGAACTTGTCGTTGTACTTCTTGCGAAGCGCCATCACCTCGCCCATGTCCACCTCGTTGAAGGTGGTGAGCAGGGCGGCGTTGGACTGCGCCTGGAGCAGCCGCTCCGCGACGCGCTTGCGCAGGGGCGTCATGCGCACGCGCTCCTCGCGCGCGGCGTTGGGACGCGGCCCGGACGGCGCGGCCGGAGCCGGGGGCGCGGAAGGGGCCTGCGGCGCGGCGGGCGTGGCCGGGCGGTTCAACTGCCCCAGCACGTCCTCCTTCACGATGCGGCCACCGGTGCCGGAGCCCTTGAGCTGACCCACATCCACCCGGTTCTCCTCCGCCATCTTCTTCGCGGTGGGGGTGATGCGCGCGTCGGACCCGGCGGCGGCCGGAGCCGACACCGGGGTGGCGCCAGCGGCGGGCGCGGGCGTGGCGGCGGCGACCGCGGGGGAAGCCGCGGCACCGGCGCCGGCACCGGCACCTCCTGGCTCGATGGTGCCCAGCACGTCGCCCACGCGGACCTTGTCGCCCTCCTTGAAGGCGATGGACGCGATGCTGCCAGCGGCCGGAGACGGCACGTCGATGGTGACCTTGTCGGTCTCCAGCACGACGAGCGGCTCGTCCGCGGCGACCGTGTCACCCTGCTTCTTGTTCCACTTGCCGACGACGGCCTCGGTGATGGACTCACCGAGGGGCGGGACTTTCAGTTCAACGGCCATTCTGGGTTCCTCGGAGGATGGCTTCTTCGATGATGAGCTGCTGCTCGTAGTCGTGCGTCTTGGGGAAGCCGGTGGCGGGGCTCGCGGCCTCGGCACGGCCGATGTAGCCCAACTTCACCGGCTGCTGCTGCGAACGGGCGGAGAGCAGGTCGTGCAGGCGCGGGAACATGAAGTGCCAGGCGCCCGCGTTGCGGGGCTCCTCCTGCACCCAGTACAGCTCCTGCAGCTTCGGCAGCTTCGCCACCAGGTTCGCCAGCTCGTCGTGCGGGAACGGGTACAGCTGCTCCACCCGCACGATGGCGATGCTCTCGTCCTTGCGCTCGTCCCGGGCCTTGGTCAGGTCGTAGGACACCTTGCCGCTGCACAGGAGCAGCCGCGTCACCTTCGCGGGGTCCGCCTTCGCGTCCAGGATGACCTCCTGGAAGCCGCCCGTCGCCAGCTCGTCCATGCGGCTCGTGGCCTCCGGACGGCGCAGCAGGCTCTTGGGCGACATGATGACCAGCGGCTTGCGCACCGGGCGCAGCACCTGACGGCGCAAGAGGTGGAAGATCTGCGCGGGCGTGGTGGGGTAGCAGACCTGGAGGTTGTCCTCGGCGCACAGGTCCAGGAAGCGCTCCAGGCGCGCGCTGGAGTGCTCCGGGCCCTGACCTTCGTAGCTGTGCGGCAGGAGCAGCGTGATGCCGCTCAGCCGGCGCCACTTGCTCTCCGCCGCCGCGATGAACTGGTCGATGATGATCTGCGCGCCGTTGGCGAAGTCACCGAACTGGGCCTCCCAGAGGGTGAGGCCGTCCGGCACGTCCAGGCTGTAGCCGTAGTCGAAGCCCAGCACGCCCATCTCCGACAGCGGGCTGTTGTAGACGTTGAACGACGCCTTGCCGGTGGGGAACTGGCGCAGGGGGACGAACTCCTGGCCCGTCTGCACGTCGTGCAGCACCGCGTGGCGGTGGCTGAAGGTGCCGCGCTCGCTGTCCTGGCCGGACAGGCGGATGCCATAGCCCTCCGCGAGCAGCGTGGCGTACGCCAGCGACTCGCCCTCGCTCCACTGCAGCTCCTCGCTGTCCAGCATGCCCAGGCGCTTCTTGAGCACCGTGCGCTCCACGTCGCGGTGGACCTGGAAGCCCTCCGGCGCGGTGGCCAGCTTCTGGAGCGCGGCGCGCAGCGTGTCCTTCGCCACCGCGGTGGACACCTGGGGCGCGTTCTTCAGCAGGCCGCCCTTGTACGTCTTCCAGAGCCCCTCCAGCGCGTTGGGCTCCTTGAACTGGCTCTCCTGGCGGGCGCGGGTGAGCGCCGCGTCGAAGTCCTGGTAGCAGCGCTGCTTGAGCGCGTCGGACTCGTCCGCGGTGATGCGGCCCTGATCCGCCAGCGTCTTCGCGTACAGCGCGCGCACCGGCGGGTGCTTGCGGATGAGCTCGTACATGGACGGCTGCGTGAAGGACGGGTCGTCGCCCTCGTTGTGGCCGTAGCGGCGGTAGCAGATGAGGTCGATGACCACGTCGCTCTTGAACGTCTGGCGGTACTCCGCCGCGAGCTTCGCCACGTGGACGCACGCCTCCGGGTCATCCCCGTTCACGTGGAACACCGGGATGTCCAGCATCTGCGCGATGGCGGTGGAGTAGATGCTGGAGCGCGAGTCCGACGGGTCGGTGGTGAAGCCGACCTGGTTGTTGATGACGACGTGGACCGTGCCGCCCGTGGTGTAGCCCTTGAGGCCCGCGAAGTTGAGCGTCTCCGCGACGACGCCCTGTCCGATGAAGGCCGCGTCGCCGTGGATGAGCAGGGGCATCACGCCCGTGCGCTCCGTGTCGCCGCCCCGGTCCTGCTTGGCGCGCACGCGGCCCTCCACCACGGGGCCCACGCACTCCAGGTGGCTGGGGTTGAACGCCAGCGACAGGTGGACGTTCTTCCCCGCGCGCGTGGCGTGGTCCGAGGAGAAGCCCATGTGGTACTTCACGTCGCCCCGGCCCAGGTACGCCTTGGGGTCCTTGGGCCCGTCGAACTCGCTGAAGATCTGATCCGGCTTCTTGCCCAGGATGTTCGTCAGCACGTTGAGGCGGCCGCGGTGGGCCATGCCGATGACGAGCTCCTTCAGGCCCATGCCGCTGCCGACCTCCAGCAGGGCGTCCAGCATGGGGATGAGCGCTTCGCCGCCGTCCAGGCTGAAGCGCTTGGCGCCCACGTACTTCGTGTGGAGGAAGTGTTCGAAGCCCTCCGCGTACGACAGCTTGGTGAGGATGTGCCGCTGCTCCTCCACCGAGAACGCCGTGCGGTTGTCGCTGTGCTCCATGCGCTGCATGAGCCAGCGGCGACGCTCGCTGTCGAGCATCTGCATGAACTCCACGCCGATGTGGCTGGAGTACGTGCGCTTGAGCCGCGTCACCAGGTCCGACAGGCGCACGCGCTGCTGCGGGAAGACGTTGTTGCACTCCACCGCCTGCTCCAGCTCCTTCGCGGTGAAGTGGTTCTCATCCATCAGCGCCACGTCCGCGACGTGCCCCAGGGGCGGGCGCGGGCGCTCCAGCGGATCCAGGCTCGCGCGCAGGTGGCCGCGCAGCCGGAAGGCGGTGATGGCCTGGTCCACCTTCGACTGCAGCCCGATGTCCTGCGCGGGAGCCACCGGCGCGGCGACGGCGACCGGCGCGGCGACGGCGACCTGCGCCGTCTGCACGGCCCCGTTCGCCTTGCCGTTGCCCTTCGCCTTGCCCTCGGGGGCAACGGGCGCGGGGGCCTCCAGCAGCTTGGCGTTGAAGATGGGCCGGCCGGTGCCGTTGTTGCGCTCGAACACTTCGCGCCAACTCGGATCCACGCTGCCGGGATCATCGAGGAAGCGCGCGTAGAGCCCCTCGATGAAGTCGATGTTGGCACCAGAGAGGAAGCTGTCCTGGAAATTCGCCATGGCGGGGGGTCTTTTACTGGAAGGGCGCCGCGTTGGGGGGTTTTCGCCACAGCTTTGTTGAAGCGGGCCGCGCCCGGCCGCCTGTCCCCGACCGGGGGGAGCAGATGCGGTCATGCGCCGCGTGAGCGCAACTTCACAAGACGCGGATTTCCGCCACGGGAAGAAGCCCGGGGGTGGGGGAGCGTTCGGCATGCTGAACGGGCGTACATGCAGGCGTGGATGGGAATCCGGGCCGGGGGCCCCTGCCGTTCTCCAGGAGTGGTAAGCACGCGCCCCCTCCTTCCACTCTTCTTTCGGGAACGTACCGACATGCTCCTCCAGGGCAAGAAGCTGCTCATCACTGGCGTGCTCACCCCGCAGTCGCTGGCCTTCGGCGTGGCCGAGCACGCACTGGCGCAGGGCGCTGAAATCATCCTCACGGGCTTTGGCCGCGCGAAGTCGCTCACGGAGCGCAGCGCGAAGCGCCTCAAGCCCGGCACGGAGGTGCTGGAACTGGACGTGACGAACCCCGCGCACTTCCCGGCGCTCACGGAGTCGCTGCGCCAGAAGTGGGGCCGCGTGGACGGCGTGCTGCACGCCATCGCGTACGCGCCCGAGGACGCGCTGGGCGGCAACTTCCTCAACACCCCGTGGGAGAGCGTGCAGACCGCGTTCCGCATCTCCGCCTTCTCCGTGAAGGAACTGGCCATGGCGTGTGTTCCGCTGATGCCGCCGGGCGGCTCCATCGTGGCGCTGGACTTCGACAACCGGCAGGCGTGGCCCATCTATGACTGGATGGGCGTGTGCAAGGCGGCGATGGAGGCCACCGTGCGCTACCTGGCGCGCGACCTGGGGCCCAAGGGCATCCGGGTGAACGCGCTGGCGGCCGGTCCCCTGGCGACCATCGCGGCCAAGGGCATCCCGGGCTTCAAGTCCCTGGCGCAGTACTGGGGCAAGCAGGCGCCGCTGGGCTGGAGCGACAAGGACAGCCACGAGCACGTCGCGCGCACCGCGTGCGCCATGCTGTCGGACTGGATGCCTTCCACCACGGGCGAGATGGTCCACGTGGACGGCGGCTTCCACGCCGTGGGCGCGCCGCCGGTGGACGCCACCGAGGGCGCGGAAGGGGTCCTTACGACCCCCACTCCCAAGGAGGGCTGACGCTTTCCAACGCTGTCTCAAATTACAGACATTCGCCTGCCCGGCTCCCAAACGGACGGAGCCCCCCCGCTTCCGCAATTCGAAGCGCTCACGGTAGGATCACTCATGCAGCGCAGGTCGCTCCGCACTTCGCGGAGTCTGTGCGAGGAGCCGTGGCACAGTGAGCATCAACGTCTTGCTGGTGGACGACAGCCCGACCGTCCGCAACATCCTCAAGATCTACCTGATGAACCTCAAGGTGAGCATCGTTGAGGCCGAGGACGCACAGCGCGCACTGCAGCTGCTCCGGTTGGTGCCGGTGAGCGTGGTGATCGCTGACATCAACATGCCCAACATGGATGGCATCACGTTCGTGAAGGAGGTGCGCGCGAGCGCGCAGCTCCAGGTGCGAAACGTGCCGGTCATCCTGTTGACGGCGGAGAAGGGCGAGGACCTGCGCCAGCGCGGCACGGAGGCGGGAGCGAACGCCTTCATCCAGAAACCCGTTTCGCACGACGAGCTGACCAAGACGGTGCGTCAGTTCCTGAACAGGGCGTGACGCCGTGAGCCTGCCCTCCCTCCTGCTGGTGGACGACAGCGACGCCATCCTGGCGCTGGAGCGGGCCATCCTCTCCGGGCACTACACCATCCACACGGCCAGCAATGGCCGCGAGGCACTGGAGAAGGTGGGGCGGCTGCGTCCCGCGGCGGTGCTGCTGGACCTGTCCATGCCGGAGATGGACGGCGACGAGGTCCTCCAGCGGATGAAGGCGGATGTCTCCACGACGGACATCCCGGTCATCATCATCTCGTCGGAGAAGCAGCGCGCGGAGGCGTGTCTGGGGCTGGGCGCGGAGGCGTTCCTGCCCAAGCCCTTCCGCGCGGACGAGCTGCTCAACCGCGTGGGCGAGGCGCTGGCGAGCGCGCGGCGCCGTTCGCGCTCTGGCGCCATGCTGGTGCTGCGGCTGTCGGTGGGCGAGCGCGAGTTCGCGGTGCCGCTGGACACGGTGAAGGAGGTGCTGCTGCAGCCGGCGACGCGGCCCCTCCCCACGGGTCCTTCCTACCTGCGCGAGTACGTGGAGCTGCGCGGCCAGGCGGTGTGCGTGCTGGACGTGGCGCAGCGGCTGGGCGTGAAGCACCAGGTGGCCATCGCGGAGCGGATGCTGGTGGTCATCGAGGCCGAAGGGGTGTCGCTGGCGCTCACCGTGGACACGGTGCGTGATCCGGAGGAGTTCCAGGCGACCGACATCGACCGGCGCGAGAAGGTGGGTGGCGCCGAGCATGGCCTCCTGCAGGAGGGGCTGTTGGGGATGTTGCGCACCGGCGGCCGCGCGTTGCCCATCCTGGATCCGAAGGTGTTCATCGCGCGGGGACTCCTGCGCGACCTGCCCGCGCTGCTCGCGCCGGTGGAGGAAGAGCGGAGCGCATGAGTGCAGGGCTCGACCCCCGGCTGTTGGCCCGCGCCCGCGAAGTGGTGGCGGACACCACTGGCTTTCGTGAAGACGCCATCGCCCAGGATGCGGTGGAGCGCGTGCTTCGCGCGGAGCTGGCGCGGGGCCGCGTGCCCACGGAGGTCCTGAGCGAACTGCAGCAGCTGGGGTCTCCCCTGGCCTACACGCTGGTGCGCGCGGTGCTGGTGGGGGAGACCTACTTCTTCCGCCAGCCGGAGCACTTCCGCTTCATCGCGTCGGAGGGCGTGCCGTCCGCGCTGCGCCACGGCGCCATGCACCTGCGCGGCTGGAGCGCCGGGTGCGCCACCGGCGAAGAGGCGTACTCGCTGGCCGCGTGCCTGCTGGCGTGCGCGCCCGCGGGGATGCCCGTGGAGGTGGTGGGCACCGACCTGCACGAGGCCAGCCTGGAGGCCGCGCGGCGCGGCACCTACGGCACCTGGTCCCGGCGCGAGTCCGCGCCCGCGCTGCACCCCGTCTACGAAGCGCACGGCGAGCGCCAGGTGTCCATCGTACCGGCGGTGCGCAAGGTGACGCGCTTCGCGCCGGCGAACCTGCTGGCGCCGCTGCCGGAGCGCTTCGGCCACTTCGACTTCATCCTCTGCCGCAACGTGCTCACGTACTTCTCGCCGTCCGCGCGCGACGCGGCCGTGGGCCACCTGGCGCGCAGCCTGACGCCGGGGGGACTGCTGTTCCTGGGCACCGTGGAGGTGGACCGCGTGCCGCCGGGGCTGACGCGCGAGGGCCCGCCGGAGCTGCAGGCCTTCCGCAAGCCCCGCCTGGAGGAGCGCTCCTTCGCGCCGCTGCCTCCGCCGCACGCCCTGGCCGGGCCCCTGTCC
>NZ_RAWA01000108.1 GCF_003611675.1 Corallococcus sp. CA053C | reverse complement strand
CATCACCCCGGTCCCCTGCGAAGGAGGGGGCGGGTTCGAGGCGCCGTCGCGGGCGGGCTCGTCAGCGGGAGGCCGATCCGTCTTCGGTGTCTGGGGGCTACCTCCCGACGTGGGGAGGTGGATGTTTCCGATTCCCGGCATGGCGTTCTCCTCGTGTGTGTGTGTCCTTCAATGGGGAGAGCGGTCGAGGCGAGGAGCCGTCCCAGGAATTTCAAATCAGAACGCCTTGACTGAACGGGCATTCAGACACACCGTGGGCCGGTGAAACCCCGTCCCGTCGACAATCCGCCCAACCCCTGGGCGAGCACCGCGGTGGAGTACCTGGACGAGATCCCGCCCGCCCGGCTGGAGATCTACGAGGACCACAGCCGCTCGGTGGTGGCGAAGAACGACAGCCCCGACGTGTGCTTCTCCTGGAGCGTCAACCCGTACCGGGGCTGCCTCCACGCCTGCGCCTACTGCTACGCGCGGCCCACGCACCAGTACCTGGACTTCGGCGCGGGCACCGACTTCGAGACGCGCCTCGTCTTCAAACCCCAGGCCCCGGAGTTGCTCCGCGAAACCTTCGAACGCCCGTCCTGGAAGGGGGAGACCGTCGTCTTCAGCGGCGTCACCGACTGCTACCAGCCCCTGGAGGCCTCGCTGCGCCTCACCCGCCAGTGCCTGGAGGTCTGCGCCGAGTACCGCAACCCCGTGGGCATCATCACCAAGGGCGTGCTGATTGAGCGCGACCTGGACGTGCTCCAGCGGCTCGCGGGCGAGGCCCGGCTGTCCGTGAGCATCAGCCTGCCCTTCCACAACGAGGAGCTGGCGCGCGCCATGGAGCCGCTCGTCGCCACGCCGAAGCGGCGGCTGGGCACCATCCGCAAGCTGGCGGAGGCCGGCATCGACGTGGCCGTGTCCGTGGCCCCCATCATCCCCGGGCTCAACGACGAGGACATCGCGCGGGTGCTCGCCTCCGCGCGGGAGGCCGGCGCCACGCGCGCGCACTACACGCTGCTGCGGCTGCCCGGGCCCGTGCAGCAGGTGTTCGAGGAGCGCCTGCGCGCGAAGCTGCCCCTGCGCGCGGACCGGGTGCTGCACCGCATCCGCGAGACGCGCGGCGGGGAGCTCACCGACAGCCGCTTCAAGCACCGCATGCGCGGCGAGGGGCTGTACGCGCAGACCATCCACCAGCTCTTCGCGACCTCGGCGCGCAAGGTGGGCATGCGCGCCTCGTCCATCACGGAGGCCGCGCCGGACACCTTCCGGCGTCCGACGCGAGCATCCACCTCGCCGCAGCTCTCGCTCTTCTAGGCGGAAGCGCGGCGCGGGGCCCTGCCGGCTATTTCCGGATGGCTTGCAGGATGGACAGCAGGAGGACGGCGCCCACCGTGGCCACCAGCAGCGAGTACAGGTTGAAGCCCGTCACGCCCCGGCCACCGAAGAAGCTGAACACCCAGCCGCCCAGCATCGCGCCGACGATGCCGGCGATGATGTTGGCGAACATCCCCATCCGGGCATTGGTGCCCTTGATGATGCTGGCCAGCCAACCCGCGATACCACCCAACACCAGCCACGAGCAGATTCCCATGCCGTCCTCCCACGAATAAGGCCGGAGCCTTACCAGACCTCACAGCGATTCGCAGTGGGAGCGACCATCTTCGTCCCCTGCTGACAGGAAAACGCCTGCTGGAACTGAGGCAGGTTCGTCACCGGACCGTTGACGCGCAGGAACGCGGGCGCATGTGAGTCCGTCAGCGCCCGCTGCCTCGCCGCTTCATTACGAATCTTCGAGCACCACGATTGCGCGTGCGCGAGGAAGAACTGCTGGCCGGGGGTGAAGCGGTAGGCGTTCGCCTGGGCCGCCTGGTCCGGGTGCTTCGCCAGGTACGCCTCCATCGCCGCGTACGCCAGCTTGAGGCCACCCAGGTCCGCCACGTTCTCGCCCAGCGTGAGCCGGCCGTTCACCTTCACCTCGTCCACCGCCGTGTAGCCGTCGTACTGCTGGCGCACGCACGCCACGCGCTCGCGGAAGGCCTTGTCCGACGCCGGGGTCCACCACGTGCGCAGGTTGCCGACCGCGTCGAACTGGCGGCCCTCGTCGTCGAAGCCGTGGGTGATTTCATGGCCCACCACCATGCCCATGGCGCCGAAGTTCACCGGCGCCGCCGCGTCCCGCCCGAAGAAGGGCGGCTGGAGGATGCCCGCGGGGAAGACGATCTCGTTGGTGGCCGCGTTGTAGTAGGCGTTCACCGTGGGCGGCGACATCAGCCACTCGGCGGGGTCCACCGGCTTGCCCACCTTGCGCAGCTGCCGCGCCTGTTCGAACGCGTCCGCCGCCAGGTAGCTGTCCAGGAACGAGTCGCGCTTCAGCGCGAGGCCGTCATAGCGGCGCCACTGGTCCGGGTAGCCGATCTTGTTGGTGATCTTCCGCACCTTCACCAGGGCCTGCGCCTTGGTGTCCGCGTCCATCCACGACAGCGTGTCCAGGTTGCGCTCGAAGGACTGTTCAATCTGCTGGACCATGGCCAGCGTGGTGGCCTTGCCCTCCTCGCCGAAGGTGCTCGCGATGAAGGGCTTGGCGAGCGCGTGCGGCAGCGCCTCGTCCGTCACCTCCACGCACTTCTTCCAGCGCGCCAGGTCCACCTTCGCGCCGGTGAGGACGGCGGAGTCGAAGCGGAAGAACTCGTCGCGCACCGCCTTGGGCAGCGTCGTCTGCACCTCCCTCACGAAGTGGTAGGAGAGGTAGGGCCCCATGTCGGAGGGCCGCTGCTGGCGCACCAGCGCGGACACCTCCGCGAAGAACTTCGGCTGCGTCACGTTGAGCGCTTCGCCCGCGGGCAGGCCCACCTCCGCGAAGTACGTGTCCCACTGGAAGGCGGGCGCCAGCTGCTTGAGGCCCTGGCGCTCCAGCCGGTGGTAGACCTTCTCCGGCTCGCGCGTCTCCTCCTTGGGGAGCGCCGCGGTGGCCAGGCGCGTCTCGATGGCGAGGATGCCCGTGGCCTTGCGGCTGGCGACGAAGGGCGCGTCCCCCAACAGCTCGAAGACCTTCTGCACGTGCGCCTGGTAGGCGGCGCGGGCCTCGCGCATCTTCACGTCGGGCTTCAGGTAGTAGTCGCGGTCCGGCAGGCCCATGCCGCCCGTGCTCACCACCGGGATGACCTGCGTGGAGTCCTTCTGGTCCTGATCCGAGTACACCTTGAAGAGCGCGTCCACGTCGCGCGCGTGCAGCCACGCCACCGCCTTCGCCACGTCCTGCGGGCTCTTGAGCGCGGTGAGCTTCGTCAGGTACGTGCGCAGGACGGGCAGCGCCTCTTCCAGCTTCGCCTCGTCCATGCAGGCGCCGTAGTAGTCGCCCAGCAGCTTCTCCTCCGGCGTGCCCCCGCCCTGCCCTTCCGCGGCGCGGGTGAGGATGTCGCGCAGCACCTTCTGGTTGCGCTCGGCCACGGTCTCGAAGCCGCGGCTCCAGCGCGCGCGCTCGGCCGGGATCTCCGTGGTCTTCAGCCAGCCGCCACAGGCGTAGGCGTAGAAGTCCTCACAGGGGTTCGCGGAAGGGTCCATCACCGCGGCGTCCAGGCCGGGTGGCATCGGGCGCTCGCCCGGGGGCACGGCGGCGGCGGCGGGGGTGGACTGCGCGGCCGGCGCGGCGGTGGCGGCGGACTGCGCGGCCGGCGCGGCGGTGGCGGCCACGGCAGGGGCGGCGACCCGGGACGGCTCGGGGGTGGGCTCCGCCGTCTTGCAGGCGGCGCCAAGGACACAGGAGGCAGCGAACAGGGCCAGACGCTTCACAGCGTGCTCCAACGCGAACGAGGGGTGGGGTTCTCGGCGCGCATCAACGCCCGACCCGCCAGGGCATTCCAGCGTCAACTGCACGCGAAGCGCCATGACGCCCCGCGCTGTCCACCACTGAAGCAATGGGGCGAAGAAACGACGACGCCCCACGGACGCCCTCCGGGAAGGAGGGACATCGCGGGGCGCGAGCCGGACAACGAGTGAAGCGGGTGAAGCGGAGCGTCAGTCGTCCTTGCCGAGCATCCCGTCGCGGAGGCCGTCATCCACGGGGTCCTTGCCCAGCCAGACGGAGAAGAGGGCGTCGGCGAAGTCCTTGCCCTCCACGTCGATGGCCGGACCGCCCTTGGTCTGCACGTTGGTGCCCTTGCCGGGGACGTAGGTGAGGATCAGCTCCTCGCCTTCCTTGATCTCCGCGGGGATGGCGGCCTTGAAGGTGTCCAGGCGGGCCTGGAGCTTGGGCAGGTTGGGGCCGGCGTTCTTCTTGAAGCCGTTCTCGATGGCCTCGGTGATCTGATCCTTCTTGAGGTCGCGCTTCATGAACATGCGCACGCGCTTGATCTCATCCGCGTTGAGGATCTGCGCGGCGTCCTTGGACGGCGTCTCCACGTACAGGCCCGCGGTGTAGACCTTGAAGATGGCCTTCTTGCGCAGGCCGACGCCGTTGAGCTTGAGCTCCTTGCCGTTCACCGTGGCGGTGTCCGGATACTTCACCCCGGCGATGTCCTTGGCCATGACGGGCGCGGCGAGCGTCAGGGACAGCAGCACGGCGGTCAGCGTCTTCTTCATGGAATGCCTCCAGGTTGTTCTGCGCAATGTCGACGTGAGCCTACCCGTGCATCTTCACGAAGTGATCCATGAAGGACGTCAGCGTTTTGACGTCCTGCGGCGAAACCGCGTTGTACATCGACACGCGGATGCCGCCCGCGGTGCGGTGGCCCTTGAGGCCCACCATCTGCGCCTTCTTCGCCTCCGCGACAAAGGCCGCATCCAACTCCTCGGTGGGAAGGTGGAAGACGACGTTCATCACTGAACGGGACTCGCGCTCCACGGGGGCCCGGTAGAAGCCGGCGTTCCGGTCGATGGCGCCGTAGAGCAGGTCCGCCTTCTCGCGGTTGCGCTGCTCCAGCGCGGGCAGGCCGCCCAGCCCCTTCGCCCACGCGAGCACGTTGCGCACCAGGTAGATGGCCAGCGTGGGGGGCGTGTTGTAGAGCGAGTGGTTCTCCGAGTGGGTCGTGTAGCGGAAGTACTTCGGGATGTCCTTGCGGCCCTTCGCGAGGAAGTCCTTCGCCGCGATGATCAGCGTGACGCCCGAAGGCCCCAGGTTCTTCTGCGCGCCCGCGTAGATGAACGCGAAGCGGCTCACGTCGGTGGGTCGCCAGAGGAAGTCGGAGCTCATGTCCGCCACCAGCGGCACGCTCCCCACGTCCGGGAAGGTGTGCCACTGCGAGCCGAAGATGGTGTTGTTGCTCGTCAGGTGCACGTAGGCGGCGCGGGGGTCGAGCTGCAGCTCGGACTGCTTGGGGACGCGCTGGTAGTGCTTGTCCGCCTGCACGGTGGTCGCCGCGACGCGGGGCGTGCCGAAGAACTTCGCCTCGTCGAAGGCCTTCTCGCTCCAGACGCCCGTCATCAGGTAGTCGGCGGAGGTGCCCGGCGACAGGAAGTTCATGGGCACCTGGGCGAACTGCTGGGACGCGCCGCCGGTGAGGAACAGCACCTCGTGCGTGGACGGGATGCCGAGGAGCCCCGTGAGGAGCGCGATGGCCTCGTCGTGGATGCCCTCGTAGTCCTTGCCCCGGTGGCTGTGCTCCATGATGGACATGCCCGTGCCGTGGAAGTCGAGCAGCTCATCCCGGGCCTGCTCCAGGGCGGGCAGGGGCAGACCGGCGGGGCCGGCGTTGAAGTTGATGACGCGCATGGCGGGGACCTCACGGTGGGAACGACGTCCCCCCATTCTTCGCCCCGACCGGGCCCCCGAGGCCAGCGCGAAGCGTCATGCCCGCCTGCCTCCTGACGGAACCGGGCCCCTTCCCACGCCTACCCGGGCCGCAGCACCAGTCCGTCCGCCGCGAAGCGCACCACCTCCGCGTGGACGGCCGGGGCGGCCATGCCGGTGGCCTGGGCGACCGCGTCCTCGGACAGGCCCTCCACGGCCATCTTCAGCACCAGCAGCGCGGGCGGCGTGGCCTCCATGTAGTAGGTCACCAGCCGCTCCGGGTGGCGCCACAGCAGCGCCAGCTCGTCACCAGCCGCGGGCCTGGCGCCCCGGTCCTCCGAGCGCACGAACGCGCAGAGCCGATAGGGCTGCTCCAGCACCGCCAGCGTGGGGTTGGGCGTGAGCTGCTCCACGCGTGCGGGGATGACCTCCTCGGAGGCGAACACCGCGAAGTCCGTCCACTCGAAGCGCGCGAGCGCGGGCAGGAACGGGGGCAGCGCCTGCTCCCCGGCGGCGTCCGCGACGAAGGGCGCGAAGGCTTCGCCAATGCGGTTGAGCTCGTGGTGCCGCGCGGGCCGCGTGCGCGTGTAGCCCTCCACCAGCGCGTCCCACACCGGTGCCGTCACCGCGCCGCGCGTCAGCGGGAAGAGCTTCTCCAGCGTGGAGCGCACGTGGCCGCGCACGAACTGGCCGTAGATGGCCATGCGCTCCGGCGCGACGTCCCAGCCCGGGTGCGCCGCGGACAGCTTCGACAGGCCCTCCGCGCCGGGCGGCCCCGCGAGGTACGCGTCCATGCTGTCGAAGAAGTGCTTCAGCGAGGGCTTCATCGCGACACCTCCGCGAGCACGCCCCGCGCCTGATCCGCCTCGTCCAGGACGGCATCCAGCGACGGGATGGCCTGGTCCCATTCAATCAACGTGGACACGGGGCCGGTGCGCTCCAGCGTGTAGCGGTACAGCGCCCACACGTCCTCGCAGACGCGGTCGCCATGCGTGTCGATGAGCACGCGGTCGCCCACGTCATGGCCGGCCAGGTGCACCTGCACCACGCGCTCCAGCGGCAGCGCGTCCACGAAGGCGCGCGGGTCGTAGCCGTGGTTCTTCGCGTTGACCCAGACGTTGTTCACGTCCAGGAGCAGCCCGCAGTCCGCGCCCTCCACCACCTGGCGCAGGAAGTCCGCCTCCTGGAGCGTGCCGCCCGGCATGGCCGCGTAGTAGCTGGGGTTCTCCAGCAGGAAGGGCCGCTCCACGCGCGCCATCACCTCGCGCACGCGCGGCACCACGTGCTCCACCGCCGCCTCCGTGAAGGGCAGCGGCAACAGGTCATGCAGGTGCACGCCGCCCAGGCGCGAGTAGCACAGGTGGTCGGAGAAGAACGGCGCGTCCAGGCGCTTCACCAGCGCGGCGAGCCGCGTGACGTAGTCGTCGTCCAGCGCGTCCGGCCCGCCGATGTTGAGCCCCACGCCGTGCGGCAGGAGCGTCCAGCGCTCGCGGCACGCGTCCAGCGCGCGCTGCGGACGGCCTCCCAGCGACAGGAAGTTCTCCGGGATGATCTCCACCCAGTCCAGCGCGCGGGAGGTGCGCGGCAGGGCTTCGTAGAAGTCGCGGCGCAGTCCGATGCCCGCCCCCAGTGGCTTCAACCCGTGGCGGTGTGAATAGCGGGGCGACATGCGAAGGGACCTCCTGGCGGACCCCGCGCACGGGCGGGGCGGAAACAACACGGGCGGCAGGAAGGAGTCTTCCCACCGCCCGCGAGCAAGGGAGGGACCCGTCCTCCGGGCCCTCCGCTGGTGATGACTACTTCTTGCCGCTGCAGGAACCCGCGCCGCAGCTGCCCTCGGCGCCCTTCTCAGGGGTGGCCGCGGGCTGCTTGGCGCCGGCGCTGCAGTTGGCCTCGGCGCCCTTCGCCTCGGCGGGCTTCGCGCTGCAGTTGGCCTCGGCGGCCTTCTCGGACGAAGCGGCCTGCGTGCCCTCCGCGCCCTTCGTGGAGGCACAGCCGGTGGCCAGCGCGCCGAGGGAGAGGGTGCCGACAACCGCTGCAAGAGCCTTGACGTTCATGGTGTTGCTTCCTTTCGTACCGCGGGGGTGTGACTACGGGGGAAAAGCATCTACGGCTTGAACTGCGTGGAGCCCCAGGCGTCGACGGTGACATCCGCCTTCTCGCCCACCTTCAGCACCAGCGCCTCGGTGCGCTTGATGCCGTAGGACTCCAGGGGAATCTGGAACTTCGCGCGCACGCGCAGCAGCTCACCGGCGGCGCGGTTCTTCGTCTCCGCCGTCTCCTGCAGGTACGTGGCGGTGACCTCCACCGGCTCTTCGCGCGTCACGCCGTGCACGGTGAAGGAGCCCTTCGCCTTCACCGTCACCGGCTTCGCGTTGGCGAGCGGCGCGGGCAGGGCCACGTCCTTGAACTCGAAGATGATGTCCGGGTTCTTCGCCGCGTCCAGCCAGCGGTCGTTCTGCAGGTGGCCGTCGCGCGTGTCGTTGCCCGTCTTGATGGAGGACACCGGGACCTGGAAGCGGCCACTGGCCTTCTGCCCCTTCACCTCCACGCGGCCCTTCACCTGGTTGGACAGGCCGTTGATGACCTCCAGGGGCGCGTCCAGCACGAACATCACCGTGTCGCGGCCATTGGGGTCGTTGAAGACGAACGTCTTCGCGGCGGCGGGTGCGGCAGTGGGCTCGGCGGCGACCGCCGGGAGCGACAGGACGGCGGCGAGCATCAGGACGCTGCGGAACATGGCGGACCTCTTCTACGGAAGCCGCGGACCTCGCGGATGCATGCGATACGCGACAGCCGCCGGAACGGTTACAGCCCCGCCCCATTCCCAGCTGTTCACCCCGCGTCTTCCGAGGGCCGCCCACCGTCCACCGCTTCACGCAACGCGCTCTCCGGAGCCGCCTGGAGCTTGACGCCGCCCGGGTCAATCTGGACGCCCAGGCGGTTTAACAAACTATCCAAGTCGGAGAAAGCCGGAACTGAAAGCTGGTGGGCGAGCAGCGCGTCAAAGAGGGGTTGTCCCGCGACGGCGTCCACGGCGGCGCCGAAGCCCGCGAGCGAGGATGTGGGGCCGCGCGTGGCGAGCAGCTCCAGCACGTCGTCCAGGCGCCGCTGACCGTGCGTCACGCGCCGCAGCTCCACGTCCAGGTGCAGCGCGAAGAGGGCGCCGGTCCAGTAGACGCCCAGCCAGTTGCGCTCCTGCGCGACGACCTCCGCCATGGTGCGCGAGCCCGCGGCGGACCGGCCGCGCGCGAAGCCCTCCGTCAGCTCCTGCCACGCGCTCTGGGCGGTCTGGCGTCCGGAGCGGGCGCGGGCGACCTCCGTGTAGTAGGTGGCCAGCCCCTCGGTGAGCCACGCCACGCGGGGCATCAGCGTGGGGTGCGTCAGGTGCAGCATCTCGTGGAGGGCGACCCAGTCGCCGGTGAAGGACGCGGCGGTGGTGTCCTGGCCGACGAGGATGGAGATGCTGGGAGGGGAGCTCCACTGGACCATGCCGAAGAGGGCGGGTTCGGCCTCTCCCGGCACGGGCACGACGCGCACGGTGATGCGCGGGTGCGGGAACGTCTTGCGCACGGTGCCCACTTCACGCGCGGCCTGCGCGAGCCACGCGCACACGTCCGCGTCCTTGAGGTGCGTGAAGTGGCCCAGCAGCGCGACGTCCAGGACGGAGGCGCCGACGCGCGCTTCACATCTGCGGCCGCCAAAGCCGTGGAAGCCCGAGTCCACGAGGTCTTCACCGCGCAGGTGGTACACGCCCGCGTCGTCCGCGAGCCACGGCAGGAGCGGATCCGTGCCGGACACGGTGAACTCCACGCGCAGGTCGGGCGTCACCGAGCGCGGGCGCAGCAGGTAGGCCTTGCCGGCCACGTGCCACGCGTCCCCCTCCCCCATGCCGGAGAAGAACGAGCGATGGCCGCCCTTCGAGGAGGACGCCAGCGGGTAGCGGTAGCGCAGGAAGCGCGTTCCGGAGGACACGTGCACCGCGCCGTCCTGCAAGCGCAACGAGCGCGCGGAGCCGTCCTCGTGCCAGGCCCATACGGAGTCCACGCGCTCCGGCTCGCGGAAGAGGAAGTCGCGAGGGGACGACGGCAGCAGGACGATCTCCACGTCCAGTCCCGGCGCGGGTTCGCGCGAGTACGCGACGTTGTAGCGAAGCGCCGCCGGTTCCCTCCGGGGCAGCGAAGGACGCGCGGTGGCGCAGGCGCCCAGGGTGAGCGCGAGGAAGAGGAGCACCGCGCGAGGCACCATCGTCTTCAAGCCATCCACGCGGCACCGCCTCTCGCTGTCCCAGGTCCGGACGAGAGGACCCCACGGCGCACCCCATGCCGTCCAGCGCGGAGTGTCAACGCAGCGCGATGAGCGTCGGAAGGTGGGCGCGCCCAGGCCGGGCACCACCTTCTGTGAGCGGGCCTGATGCGTCCGCGACGACGGGAAGCGACGAGAGCGCAGCGACTGGAGCCAACGCTGCCCCGACGATGCCTTTCATTCAGCGGTCCTGCTTCTTCCCCGCAGGACGGGCGCAGCGAGTGCAGTCAGAGTGGCCTGCCCCGTTGGTGCCTTTCCGTCAGCGGGCCTGCTTCTTCCTCACGGAGCGGGCGCGACGCGAGGACGCAGCTCCCGGCTCCGACACCGGTGCGCCGGTGCGCTTCCCCTGGAGCCGCTCGCCCGTGTTCCGCGCGGGGCCCGACCGGCGCACAGGCGCCTCCCCTGCTTGCGTCACCGGCGCGCCCGCGAGCAGCAGCGCCCGCGCCGCGTCGAGGATCTCCGCCGACACGGCCTGCGAGCCCGTGGCCCGCGCGAGCGTCATCGCGCCGAAGCACAGCGCCACCGTCGCCAGCATCTGCTGCCGGGGCGTCGCGCCCTCGCGGGCCGGCAACTGTCCCTTCCCTGCATCCACCAGATCCTCCAGCCCCTCGCTGAACGAGGCCTGGACCTCCGGCGGCGCTCGCGTCAGGTCCGACAGGAGCGACGGCATCATGCAGCTCGTCTGCCCGGTGTCCCGGTTGTAGAGGCTCAGGTACCGGCGCGCGAAGTGGTCCAGGAACGCCGGTCCCCGCAGGTCCTCCAGCCCCGCCAGCCAGCGCACCTTGCGCTCGGCCATGAACGCGCGCAGGGACTCCGCGAGCAGGGACTCCTTCGACGCGAAGTGCGCGTAGAAGCCACCCACCGTCAGGCCCGCGGCGCGCATCACCCGCTCCACGCTCGCCCCGCTGAAGCCCTCCGCGCGGAACAGCTGCTCCGCGGCCGCCAGGATGCGCGCATGCGTGGCCTGTTTGTGCTCGGCGGTGTAGCGCATCGTCCGCCCCCCCTACTCCCTCCCGCCCGCCAGCTGCGGTCGGAAGATCATGCACGTCGTGGTGCCGTGGGCGTAGAGGTGCCCCTTCTCGTCCGTCAGCCGTCCTTGCGCCGTGGCCACCCGGCCCCCGATGTGGATGATCTCCCCCCTGCACTGGAGCGGCCCCGAGTCATGCGCGATGCCCCGCACGTAGTTCACGTGCAGCTCCAGCGTCGTGTAGCCCACGCCCACCGGCAGCATCGTGTGGATGGCGCACCCCATCGCCGAGTCCATCAGCGTGGCCGCGAGCCCGCCGTGCACCATGCCAATCGGGTTGTAGTGGTACTCGCCCGGCTGAACGCCGAACACCACCTTGCCCTCCTCCAGCTCCACGAGCGTGAAGCCCATCAGCTCCGCGATGGGAGGCCCCGGCAGCTCGCCCCGCTGGATGGCGCGCAGGTACTCCATCCCCGACAGCTTCTTCGCCGCTGAAGCGCCCTCCCGGGGATCCTTCCACGTCACCGTCCGCGTGCGCGGGTTCGCTGCCAGGTCGCTCATCGGGGCTCCTTCACGGTTTGTATGACCTTCATCATCCCACCCACCGCCCGGATTCCTGGAGCTGACAACATGCCAGGAGGCCGGGCTTGAACTCATGGAAGGATGACCGTAATACCATCCCGTTCGAACACCGGGGTCAAGGAGCATTCCATGGAGCAGCGACGCGTCGTGGTCACGGGAATGGGGCTCATCAGCCCGTGCGGCACCGGCGTGGAGAAGAGCTGGGACGCGTTGATCCACGGCCGGAGCGGCGTGGGGCCCATCACGCTGTTCGACGCCAGCAAGCTCGACTGCCGCTTCGCCGGGGAGGTGAAGGACTTCAACCCGGAGGACTTCATCGAACGGCGCGAGGTGCGGCGCATGGACCGCTTCGCGCAGTTCGCGGTGGCGGCGGCGGACATGGCCCTCGCCGATGCGGGGCTCGTCATCACCCCCGAGAACGCGGAGCGCGTGGCGACCATCATCGGCTCCGGCATCGGCGGCATCAGCAGCCTGGAGGAGACGTACAGGAAGGCGCTGGAGAAGGGGCCCGACCGCATCAGCCCCTTCTTCATCCTCCAGATGATCATCAACATGGCGCCCGGCTACGTCTCCATGCGCCACGGCATCAAGGGCCCGTCCTGGTCCACCAACTCCGCGTGCTCCACCAGCGCCCACGCCATTGGCGAAGCGCTGCGCGGCATCCAGCGCGGTGAGTTCGACGCGGCCGTGGCGGGCGGCGCGGAGGCCCCCATCTCCCTGCTGGGCGTGGGCGGGTTCGCCGCGATGAAGGCCCTGTCCACGCGCAACGACGCCCCCCAGGCCGCGAGCCGCCCGTTCGACCGGGACCGCGACGGCTTCGTGCTCGCGGAGGGCGCGGGCATCGTCATCCTGGAAGAGTACGAGTTCGCCCGGGCCCGCGGCGCCCGCATCCTCGCGGAGGTGGCGGGCTACGGCGCCAGCTCCGACGCGCACCACGTCACCGCCCCCGCCCCGGAGCACGAGGGCGCCCAGCGCGCCATGCGGGCCGCCCTCAAGGACGCGCGCCTGGAGCCCTCCGCCATCGGCTACCTCAACGCGCACGGCACCTCGACGGACATCGGAGACATGCTGGAGATGCAGGGCGTCGCCCGCGTGTTCGGTGACGCGGCCTCCCAGCTGGCCATCTCCTCCACCAAGTCCATGACGGGCCACATGAACGGCGCGGCCGGCGCCGCCGAGGCCGTCATCAGCATCCTGGCCCTCACCCGGGGCGTGCTCCCGCCCACCCTCAATCTGGAGAACCAGGACCCGCGCATCCCGCTCGACTGCATCCCCAACGTCGCCCGCGAGAAGCGCGTGGACGCCGTCATGAGCAACTCCTTCGGCTTCGGCGGCACCAATGTCGCGCTCGTCTTCCGCCGACCCCCGGAGGCCCCCCAGGGCCACTCCGTTCATCCTTTGTAAAAATCCATGCGCCGGTTTACTGACTTTTCCCCAGTTCTGACGCGCCGCATTGGTAAAGGTTTGACAACCTGCGCCACCGGCGAGCCGTCCGCACACCGGGCGCACCTGAAAGCGTCATGATTACATGGGATTACGTCGGTCCCGGCCCAGGAGGGAGGCAGTCAACCCTCCGCGCGTCGCCTGAGGGACAGCGCTCCGTCAGCACCGAAACGTTTATTGCAAATCGGTAAATCGATTTGCAGAGTGGATCCAGAGACCCGGTGTCGGACACGTCGTCTGACGCGGCCCACCGGTGGCTGGAGCCATGAACAACGACAACGCTCTGAACGCGAACGTGGGGCTGAAGCTTCGAGGCCTGCGGTTGCAGCGCAACATCAAGCAGGCGGACGCCGCCAAGGACCTGGGCGTTTCGCCCGCGTACCTGAACCTCATCGAGAAGGGCAAGCGGGTGATGCCCTTCCCGCTCCTGTGGAAGGCGCTGCGCTACCTGGAGCAGGACCCCGAACAGTTCATGTCCACGCTGGGCGAGGGCCGCGTGGACGAGGCCCTGGCGAAGCTCCTGGACGAACCGCTGCTCAAGAGCCTGGACATCGACTCCGAGTCGCTCCAGTCGCTGTCCGCGGAGCCGAAGCTGGCCGGCACCGTCGCGGCCCTCTTCAACCTCTACAAGAACACGCGCACGCAGCTGGAGAACGTGCTCGCGCAGCTCAATGTGGAGGAGCGCACGCGCACCCAGGGGTCGCCCTCCGGCAACGGACTGGGCACCACGCCGGGCGTGCGGTTCGACTACTCGCCCTTCGACGAGGTGAGCGACTTCCTGGAGAAGCACCGCAACTACTTCCCGGAGCTGGAGGAGCAGGCGGAGGGGCTGCGCCGCGACTTCCGCCTGGAGCAGCAGATCACCAGCAGCCAGCTCACCCGCATGCTGGAGGAGAGATTCGACTACAAGGTCCAGATTGAACGCGCCAACAGCGGCTCGTCCGTGGTGCGCCGGCTGGACCTGGACACGCGCACGCTCACGCTGTCGCCAGACCTCACCGAACAGCCCCTGAAGTTCCAGATCGCCGCCTCCATCGGCCTGATGGTGATGGACCGCGAGAAGCTGGTGGAGCGCATCCTGGGCGCAGGGCGCATGCGGCACGGGGAGACGGAGCGGCTGATCAAGGTCAACCTGGCGAACTACTTCGCCGGCGCGCTGATGCTGCCCTACGGCGAGTTCTTCAAGGAGGTGCAGCGCACGCGCTACGACGTGGAGCTGCTCTCCAACGTCTTCGGCACCACCTACGAGACGGTGGCCCACCGCATCTGCAACCTGTCCGACCCCAAGCGCCAGGGCATCCCGTTCCACTTCCTGCGCGCGGACATCGCCGGCAACATCTCCAAGCGCTACAGCGGCACCGGCATCCGCTTCGCGTCGGGCGGCGGCTCCTGCGCGAAGTGGGCGGTGCACCTGGCGTTCCTCAACCCGTCCCAGATTACCCGGCAGTACTCCATCATGCCGGACGGCACGACGTACTTCTGCTTCGCGAAGGTGCAGCTGCAGCCGATTGAAGGCTCCATCGTGAAGGGCACCGCGTACTCCATCGGCCTGGGCACGCACGCGGAGAACGCGAAGTACCTGGCGTACGGCCTGCCCACCAACGACCTGCGCAAGGACGCCATCCCCAGCGGCATCTCCTGCCGCTTCTGCGAGCGCACGGACTGCAACCAGCGCGCGGCGGCCAGCTACCGCTTCGCCTTCGCCTTCGACGAGTACACGAAGAAGGACTGCTTCTTCTCCCCGCTGCTCGTCCACGAGAAGGAGAAGGGCGAGCGCAACGGAAACCACGAGCCAGACGCCACCAACGCTGACGGCAGTGAGAAGCACGATTCGCTGGACAGGGGCGCCCGGCGCCGCAAGGGTAGCGAGAGCTGACCATGCACCCGCCCGATAACGAACGCGCCCACATCGCCGACGCCATCCAGAAACAGCAGAACGCGCTCGCCTCCCTGCGCATCACCGGCGCCCCCACCGAGGTGGGCCAGGGGCTGGTGACGCTCGCGGAGCTGCACGGGATGCTGGAAGACCACGCCGCCAGCCGCGAGCACTACGAAGAGGCGCTGCGCTTCTTCAAGACGGCGGGCAACAAGCCCGGCCAGGCGCAGGCCCTCTTCGGCCTGGGCGTGGTGAAGGCCCACTTCGAGGACCACCGGGGCGCCATCGAGCACATGGCCCTGGCCGCCAGCCTCTTCAACGAGGCGAGAGACCGCGACGGCGAGGCGCTCACCCGCGCCTGCATCGGCGAGTCCCTGCGCGCGATGGGCGAGGTGGACGGCGCCGAGGAGAAGTACCAGGAGGCGCTCATCCTCTTCCGCCAGACGCGCAACACGGAGCGCATGGCGCGGCTGCTGCTGGACATCGGCGACCTGCGCATGGCCAAGGGCGAGTACGAGCCCGCGCGCAAGCGGTTCCTGGAGGCCGTGCCGCTCCTGGAGCAGGGCGAGGACCCGGAGGCGCTCGCGCTGGGCCACCTGCTGCTGGGCGAGTCCGAGGGCCTCCTGGGCCACCACGACAACGCGCGCCCGCACCTGCTGCGCGCGGTGGACGTGTACGAGGGCCTGCACGACCACGTCTACGAGGCCCGCGCCCGCTGGGACCTGGGGCTGTCCTGCTACTACCTCCAGGACTTCCCCGCGGCCCGTCAGCAGTTCGAGGCCGTGCTGCCGCTGTACGAGGACCAGGGCCTCCACGAGGACGTGGCCAAGGTGAAGAACATCCTCGCGCACTTCACCGCGCGCGGCGTGTAGCCACCCGCGCGCGGTCCGCGCGGCTCAGGCCTGGAAGCCCGCGCCCACCGCGAGCGCCAGCAGGGCCAGCACCCCCGCGGCGATGGCGGTGTAGCGCCACTCGCCGCGCAGGCCCAGCAGCGTGCCCGCCATCGCCAGCCGCGCCACCGGCGTCACCAGCAGCATGGACGCCGCGCCCTTGCGCAACAGGTCGATGGCCACGTGCACGGACTCGTCGCGAGGCAGCAACTCCAGCGCGAGCGACGCGACGAACATCCCTCCGCTCATCACCGCGCCGGTGCGCAGCATGCGCGCGATCCACCGCTCCCCCTTGCCGACACGCGCTGCCCACCGCCGCGCGCGGGGCTGGGCATCCGGCTGGGTGAGGGGCTCGTCACTGAACGTTTCTGGGAATGTTTCCGGGAACGTTTCTGGGAACGCTTCTGGTGCGGGCAGGGCCACCGCCTGCGCCTGGGCGTTGCGCACGGGAGGTCCTGCCTCCGTCACCGTCACCGTCGGGTGCACACCGTGCATCGAGGGACCGACTTCATTCACTTCCATAGACTCGGCCACAACCCCTCCCCACCCTTCCAAAGCATCTGGCCGGCCACCAGAAGCAGTACCGCCGCGAAGAGCTTCTTCAAGACCGCGGTTGGAACCTTCGGCATCAAGCGGCTGCCCACCGACGCACCGGCCAGCACGCCCACCACCAGAGGCGCCACGAGTCCCAGGTTCAGGTGGCCGCGCCACGCGTACGCCGCCACGCTCGCGGCGCCGGTGACGCCCACCATCAGGTTGCTGGTGGCGCTGGCCACCTTGAAGGGCACGCGCATGCCGTAGCTCATCAGCGGCACCTTCAGCGGGCCGCCGCCCACGCCCAGGAGCGCCGACAGGCCCCCCGCGACGAACGAGCCGGAGATGCCCAGCGGATAGTTGACGGGCACGTAGTCCGTCGTCGTCACCGGCTCCTGCAGCGGCGCGCGCAGCAGCAGCATCTGCAGCGACACGAAGAGCGTGAAGAGGCCGAACACCACCGCCACCATCGCCTCCGCGACGAAGGCCGCGACGAGCCCGCCGACAATGGCGCCCATCACCGTGGCGAGCTCCAGCGTGAGCCCCAGCCGCAGGTCACTCAGCTTGTTCTCCACGTAGCTGGCGGCGGCGGCGCAGGAGTTGGCCACGACGCACATCAGGCTCGCGGGGACGGCCTGCTCCAGCGGGATGTCGAACCCCAGCACCAGCAGGGGCACCAGCACGATGCCGCCACCAATGCCCAGCAGCGCGCCCAGCCCGCCCGCCATCACGCCCGCCGCCATGAGAAGGAAGACCGTCATTCCCTATCGAGGATAGGGAACGCTCCCCAGTTCGGATAGCGCGACACCCGCGTGGGTGCGTGGCTCGATTGGCCGGATGCCCTCCACGCGAACATCGCCTCCAACGCGCGGCGTGGATCCGCGTTCACTAGGCGGCAGTGGCACCCAGCGTTCCCTCGGGAAACTCCTCGAAGAAGCGCGCGCGCGTGCGGGGCGTGTAGGTGCCGCGCGCCATGTACCCGTGCAGCCTCTTGATCAACCCGCGCGTCACGTCCAACGCGGCGTCCACCTCCGCCGCGAAGTCGAAGACGTCGTTGCGGTACAGCTCCTGGAAGGACAGCTGCGTGTACGCCGGCAGCGCCCGCACCCGGCCCAGGGGACTGGAGAGGAAGAGGCCGGAGACATAGAGGCCGCGCACCCAGCCATCCAGGTCCGCCTTGGTGGGCGCCTGGCCCATGCGCTCCTGCGACGCCAGCCGCACCAGCTCGTAGATGCCCCGGCCGATGCCGCGCAGCGGGATGCCCGCGCTCTTCACCACCTGGAACTTCTCCCGCAGGCGCGACGTGCCCACGCCGTCCGTGCCGTCCTGTTCGCGCAGGAAGAACAGCGTCTGCGCCCACTCCATCTGCCGGCGCGCGTCCCAGGCCCGCTCACCCTTGCGGCGGTGGCGCAGCACCAGCGCGTCCACCAGCGGGTGGAGGCGTCGGTCCAGGCTCAGGTGGGTGAAGTAGCCCGCGAGGATGGCCAGCCCCGCCTCGGTGCCCACGAGGGCGCCGGTGGCGACGAGCTCCGCCATCTTGAGCCCCAGGCCCACCGGGGCGCGCTCGTGGTACAGCCGCGCGAAGGGGGGCCAGCCGGCTTCCGGCAGCAGCAGGGACAGGCCCCCCCGCACGCCCGCGCACAGCGGGAGGTCCGGCAGCGCCGCCCCGAAGCGCGCGTACGGCAGGTCTTCCGACAGCGCTCGCACCCAGTCCGCGGGGAGCCCGTCGGGATGGGCCGCCAACCGTTCGATGGCCGTCAGATGGAGCAACAGGGTGGGCATGAAGGACCCAGAGCTATCCAGCGCGCCGGGGCAATGCAATGGCGGAGTGGCAACCAGCGCTTTGCGAGCAACACGGGGCGCGTCTACAGTCGCGCCCTTCGGATCACCTCTTCTTCCCATCCAGTCCAGGAGTCCAAGTCGCCATGCAATTCAGTCTCGTCTCCGGTGACGCCGCGCCGGTGAGCGGTGAGCTGCTCGTCATCCCCCTCTTCGAGGGCGAGCTGGGTGATGCCGCCCCCGCGCCGCTGGCCACCGCCGACTCCAGCCTGGACGGCAAGCTGCGCGCCACCGCCGCCCAGGAAGGCTTCAAGGGGAAGGTGGATCAATCCTTCCTGCTGCACACCCTGGGGCGCCTGGGCTCCGACCGCGTCCTGCTCCTGGGCCTGGGCCACCGCGCGCGCTTCCAGCCGGAGGTGCTGCGGCTCGCCGCGGGCCGCGCGGCCAAGACGGCGCAGCGGCTGAAGGCCACCAGCATCGGCTTCCGCGTGCCCGCCACGGACAACGCGGAGGGCGCCGTGCGCGCGGTGGTGGAGGGCCTGGAGCTGGGCGTCTACCGCTTCGACAAGTACAAGTCCTCCGCGCGCGAGGAGAAGGGCGCGCCCAAGCTCACCCGCGCCACCCTCGCCCTGCCCCCGGGCACGGAGAAGTCGCGCGCGCTGGAGGACGCGCTCGCGCTGGGCCTGAAGCTGGCGGAGGCCGTCAACTGGGCCCGCGACCTGGTCAACGAGCCCCCCAACGTCGTGACGCCGTCCCGGCTGGCGCAGGCCGCGCAGCAGGCCGCGAAGGAAGGCGGCCTCCATGCGGAGATTGGCGGGCGCAAGGAGATTGAGCGCCTGAACATGGGCATGTTCCTGGGCGTCACCGCCGGCAGCGTGCAGGAGCCCCGGCTCATCCACCTGGTCTACACGCCGAAGAACGCGAAGGACGCGAAGCGCCCCCCGCTGGCGCTCGTGGGCAAGGCCATCACCTTCGACTCCGGCGGCCTGTCGCTCAAGCCCACCGAGGGCATGGTGGAGATGAAGACGGACATGGCGGGCTCGGCCGCGGTGCTGGCCGCCATGAAGGTCATTGGCAGCGTGGTGAAGCCGCCCTTCCCCGTGCACGCCTTCATCGGCGCGTGCGAGAACATGCCGTCCGGCACCGCGTACAAGCCGGGTGACATCCTCACCGCGCGCTCCGGCAAGACGGTGGAGATCACCAACACGGACGCCGAAGGCCGCCTCGTCCTGGGCGACATGATCACCTGGGCCGGCGAGCACGGGCCGTCCGCCATCATCGACCTGGCCACCCTCACGGGCGCGTGCATGGTGGCGCTGGGCAACTACATCGTGGGCGCGTTCGGCGACGACGACGCCACGGTGAACAGCGTGCTGGAGGCCGCGAAGGCCGCGGGCGAGGAGATGTGGCGCCTGCCCGTCACGGACCTGCAGAAGGACGCGCTGCGCTCCGAGGTCGCCGACATGAAGAACTCCGGCGAGCGCTGGGGCGGCGCCATCAACGCGGCCCTCTTCCTCAAGGAGTTCGTCGGCGACGTGCCGTGGGTGCACCTGGACATCGCCGGTCCGTCCAACAGCCCCAAGGAGCGCGGCTACCTGAACAAGGGCGCCACCGGCGTCGGCGCGCGCACGCTGGTGGAGCTGGTGCGCCGGCGGGCCGCGGACGTCGCGTCCCTGCCGGAGCCGAAGGCAGCAGCGCCCGCGAAGCGCGCGAAGGCGAAGACGGCCCGCTCCAGCTAGCGCGGGTCGCCGGGCTCGGGTTCGGGCGCGCGAGGTGTCGCGCGCACGGCCACGCTCGGCTCCGGGAGCGGACGGACACCCGCCAGCAGGGTGTCCACGCTCTGCATCACGTCCTCGGACACCTCCGTGGGCCAGGTGGCCAGCATCATCAGCACGCGGCCCCCGTTGCCCTCGCGCACGGCCACCTTGCCGCGCACGCCCTCCCCCACCTGGAAGTCGAACCCCACCGCGCTGTCCGACAGCGCGATGGGCTGCACGTCCGTGGTGGTGAAGCCCGGCTGCTGGCGCAGGCCCTGCGTCAGCCGCTCGGCGAACTGGGTGGGCGTGGCCACGCCGGGCGCCACCTGCAGCACCACCTGGGCCCCCGACACGCGGTGGCGCAGGATGACCGGGATGGCGAGCCCCTCCGGGGTGCGCTCATTCGTCTCATCCAGCTGCCACTCCGCCGTGGGGCGGATGATTTCAAAGCCCAGGTCCTCGTCCACGTAGCGCCGCGTGGTGGACGCGAGGCCCGCCTCCGTGGAGCCCGAGCCCCCCGTGCCGGCCTCCGCCTTCGTCATCGCGGGCCGGGACGCGCCACACGCCGTGCTCAACACCAGCACTCCCCAACCCAACATCCGAATCGCGCCCATGTCGCCCGTCCCCCACCTGCCGCAAGCCGTGGGGAGAAACGTGGGCACCCGCGCCGGGACTGGCCAGGGGGACGCCGGGGTGGGTGTCCAACGCAGGAAAGTCCGCCGGACGACGCTCGACGCTAGGAGATGCCACCCTGCAGGGTGCGGTAGGTGTTGGCCAGTCGCTCCGCCACGTCCGTGGGCAGGACGTTGCGCGCGGAGAACAGGGCGTAGGACACGAAGGCGTCCAGCGCCTCCAGCGCCATCGCGCGGCCCACCGCCTCCCCTCCGCTGGTGGACACGTTGGCACGCAGCCGCGCCACGTCCACGCGCCCGTCGGGCCCCAGCGTGACGCCCTGGTACGCGTCCTCCAGCCCCGGGGGCGGCACGTCCACGAAGCCTCGCAGCAGATCCACGTCGCGGCCCGCCTCGCGCAGCGCGCGGTGCACCAGCGACAGCAGCAGGTTGTAGCGCTCCTCGGCGGACAGGAGCTCCCAGGCCATGCCCTCCACCGCGGGGCCCGGGGCCGGCGCGGGGGCCGCGGCCCGCACGGCCAGGTGGCCGCCGCGCACCGCCTCCTCCACGCCGCTGTAGAAGGCGTACTGGCTGCCCGCGTACCGCGCCCGCAGCGCGCCCAGCGACGTGCCCTCGCCCAGCGTCGCGAACAGGGCCTCCTCGCCCGGCAGCGCGCCCTGGGGGCCCGGCTGCACGTGCATGTCGTCCGGGAAGCGGCGGCGCAGCCGGCCCGTCTCCTCCGCGCGCTTGATGCCGGTGAGCACCAGGTCCCGCGTGCGCTCCGGTAGCTTCACCGCGTCCACCGCCGGGGCCTTCGCCTCCAGGAAGAGGAAGCTGCCGTCCTGCATCTCGAAGAGGTTGAGCACCACCTCGCGCACGACGAACGTCATCGCGCTGTAGAGGCTGGCCTCGGAGACGAGCCCCTGCGACGTGAGCACCTGTCCAATCCGGCGCGCGGGCGTCACCTGCGCGAGCGCCCCGGCCAGCTGGTCCTCCGTCAGCAGCCCCAGCCGCACCATCACGGAGCCCAGGCGCTCCCAGCGCTCACTGGAGGTGGCGAACACCACCTGCCCGTCACGGAACGACACCGCGCGGCGCACGGTGTCGTGCTGCACGACGAGCTGGCCGGTGCGGATGCCCGAGAGGATCTGGGCGAACACCTCCTCGACCGAGAGCGCCCCCAGGCTTCCGGCGAAGAAGCCGGACGCGCCGAGGGACTCCGGGAGGAGCACCAGTCCCTCGGGCGCATGGAAGTGCGCCACGAGGGGCCGGGAGGGAGAGACGACGGTGGCGAGCGGCCGCTCCAGGTCGAGCGAAGCCGCCTCACCGCTCACGCGGGGCGTGGCCCTGGGCTTGGACGCCACCGCGGTCCTCCTTACAGCGGCGCGAGGACTACTTCGCGCCCTTCAGCTCCGCGTCGATGATGCTCTTGAACTCGTCGAAGGGCTGCGCGCCCGACAGCATGATGCCGTTGATGAAGAACGCCGGCGTGCCGGTGACGCCCACCTTGGAGCCGTCCGCCTGGTCCGCCTTCACGGCCGCGGCCTTCTCACCGGAGTCGAGGCAGGCGTCGAACTTCTTGGTGTCCAGCTTGAGCTCGGCGGCGGACTTCTTCAAGTCCTCCACGCCCAGCGCCTTCTGGTTGGAGAACATCTTGTCGTGCATCTCCCAGAACTTGCCCTGATCATTGGCGCACAGCGAGGCCTCGGCGGACTTCTGGGCCTGCTTGTGGAACTCCAGGGGGAACTGGCGGAACACCAGGCGCACCTTGTCGCCGTAGGTCTTCGTCACCTGATCCACCGTGCCGATGGCGCGGCTGCAGAACGGGCACTCGAAGTCGCTGAACTCCACGATGGTGACCGGCGCGCTCTCCGGGCCCTTGGACGGGCCGGTGGCGGCGACCTGCTTGCGCTCCGCGGGCGCGCGGGGGGGCTCGGGCAGCTGGTACTGCACGTTGGCGCCCTGGCGCAGCGACTCGAAGAACTTCTGCGCGGCCTCCTGCTTCTGCTGGCCGGACAGGAAGTCCACGATCTGCGGCTTCATCTGCTCGTAGGTCGCGCCGGGGGGCAGCTGGCCCTTGGCGCCCTCGAAGACCTCCTTGATCTTCTCTTCCGGAGGCGCGGGGATCTTGTCGTCGATCTCCGCCTTGAGCAGCTGGTCCTCGGTGATCTTGCGCTTGGTGGCCTCCTCCTTCACCAGGCGCTCCGTGACGAGACCTTCCAGGCCGCGCTTGCGCAGCTGGTACTTCTGCTTGTCCAGGTTCGCGAGCGGCTCCTTGATGCGCTCGTTGAGCTCCGCGAACGTGACCTTCTGGCCGCTGCCGAAGGTGGCGACCACCGTGTCCGGCGCCGGCTCCGCGGCGTTGCCAGCCTGGGCCTGGGCAGCGGGCTCCTGGGTGGTGACCGGGGCCTTCTCCTTGTTGCAGCCGACGGTGAGGGATGCCGCGAGGAGGGCGGCCAAAGCGAGGCGAGTAGGACGCATGGACATAAGTCGCCGACTTAATAGAGGAGCCCGGGGCTGGCAAGGAATTGCCGAGTCCACGCGGGCCCTCCGCCACTCAGGCGACCAGGGGCTCCAGCTCCAATGCGCCCGCGAGGCTTCCACGTCCCGGCTCGCGCCCCTCCACGTCACGGCGCCGCGCGGTGACGATGTCGTAGCAGGACGGGTCCGCGAGCACCTTGCGCACCAGCTTGTGGTTGAGCGCGTGGCCCGTCTTGAACGCCGTCATGTGCCCGATGACGGGCCGGCCGAACAGCGACACGTCGCCGATGGCGTCCAGGATCTTGTGGCGCACGAACTCGTCCGGGAAGCGCAGGCCGTCCGGGTTGAGGATGGCCGCCTCGTCCACGACGACGGCGTTCTCCAGCGAGCCGCCGCGCGCCAGGCCCAGCGTCTTGAGCTTCTCCACGTCGCGCAGGAAGCCGAACGTGCGGGCGCGGGAGATCTCGCGGGAGAAGCCGCGGTCGTTCACGTCCACGTCGAAGGACTGGCCCTGGATGACGGGGTGCTCGAAGTCGATGGTGCAGCTGATGCGGAAGCGGCGCGCGGGGGTGAGCGAGGCCTGCTTGTCCCCGTCCGTCACCGCCACGCTCTTCTTGATGACCAGGTACTCGCGCGGCGCGTCCAGCTCGCGCGCGCCGGCTTCCATGATGGCGTGGGTGAAGGGGGCGGCGCTGCCGTCCATGATGGGCACTTCCGGCCCGTCCAGCTCCACGCGCACGTTGTCGATGTTCATGCCGGCCAGGGCCGACATCAGGTGCTCCACCGTGCCCACGCGCACGCCGTCGCGGCCCAGCGTGGTGGCCAGCGACGTGTCCACCACGTACTCCGCCAGCGCGGGGATGCTCACCGGGCGCGCCAGGTCCGTGCGCACGAACACGATGCCATGCCCCGCCGGCGCGGGCTTCAGGGTCAACGTCACGGGCGCCCCGGAGTGGAGGCCCACGCCCCGGCAGATGGCCGGCTGGGAGAGGGTGCGCTGGGAGTCGGTGAACTGGAGCATGTCGGTGTCGCCTCTAAGGACTGCTTCGTACTGACGCACGCAGGGTACGGGCCCGTCCGACCGTTCAACGGGGTCTGACGCACTGCACACAGGAGCAATCAACATGCCACCGGACCGTGACTCACGTTTTCCGGAGCGGGTAGGCCCGGGCCGGGCCAACCC
>NZ_RAWA01000107.1 GCF_003611675.1 Corallococcus sp. CA053C | reverse complement strand
CGAGGAGGCGCCGCTGCCCACCGGTTCACCAGCGCCCTGTCCCGGGAGTCCAGGTCCTCGTTTCGCAAGCGGGCCACCGCCAGCCGGTAGAGGGCCTCGCGAAGCTCGCGCGCTGCCGCAGCTCCTCCAGCGTGGGCTTCGGGTCCTTCGCCGTCAGCCCCGCGGCCAGCGACGCCGGCAGGTCCAGGCAGAGCCGGCCGGAGCGAAGTAACTTGGCGGACATGTAGGCCTCGGGGTTCCGCGGGAAAACTGACGGCGGCAGGTCACGTTCCCGCGCGCTGTCCGGTCTTCACGGCATGACCCAGCGACTCCTCATCCTGGGTGCCACGGGCCGGACCGGCACCCAGCTTCTCGACCTCGCCCTCGCTCGCGGGCACCAGGTGACTGCGTTCGTCCGCTCGCCTCAGAAGATCCTCCAACGCCACCCGGCGCTCACTGTCGTCCAGGGAAACCCGCTGCATACGGACCCGCTCGCCCAGGTGCTCCCCGGGCATGACGCCATCCTCTCCGCCCTCGGCCCGTCGGGGCGGGAGGCGTTCCGGCCAAGCACGCTTCTGGCCGAGTGCGCGGCCAGCACCGTGGCCGCGATGGAGCGGGCCTCCGTCAAACGCCTCGTCCTGGTCTCCGCGGCGCTACTGTTCCCGGGAGGAGGCCTGCGTTTCGCCTTCTTCCGCAAGCTCATCCAGCACCACCTCCGGGACCTCGTCGCCGCCGAGGCCGTGATTCGGGCCACGCCCTTCGCCTGGACGATTGCCCGGCCCCCACGGCTCATCGCCTCGCTGGAGGACTCCTACCGGAGCGAGCGCGAAGGGCTTCCCACCAGCGCGTGGTCCATGTCGTTCCGCGCGGTGGCGTCGTTCCTCCTCGATTGCGTCGAGCAGGGAACCCACACGCGAGAGGTCGTCGGGCTCGCTCGGGGGGAGCATGGCGCGTGAAGCAATTCCCGCCGAACGTCGTGCCCGGAGTGCGCATGAACGCTAGGGTTTCATGATGGCAAGTCGGTTGTCGTTGGCACGCCGCCTTGAGGCCTTCGAGTCGTGCCGTCACGAGCTCGTGGCGCTGTCGTATCGCATGCTGGGTGACCTCGGCCGTGCCGAGGACATGGTCCAGGAGGCCTGGCTGCGGTGGCAGGACCAAGAGGGCGACGTAGAGTCGTCGAGGGCGTTCCTCGTCACCGTCGTCACCCGCCTCTGCTTGAATGAACTCGGCTCCGCCCGGTCGCGCCGGGAGGAGACCCGCCCCGACCGCCTGCCCGAGCCCGTCGACCTCGACGACGGCGGCATCGCTCGCGTCGAGCGCGTGGAGCAGCTCTCCATGGCCGTCCTCGTCGCGCTCCAGCGCCTGACGCCCGCCGAGCGCGCGGTGCTGCTGCTCCACGACGTCTTCGACTTCGGCCATCAGGAAATCGCCGAACTCGTCGGCAACACCGCGGCGGCATGCCGCAAGCTGCTGGAGCGTGCGCGCCGGAGCCTGGCGACGGAGCGGCGGATGCAATCGGCCTCGAAGGAGGACCATCGCCGCCTGCTCGGGGCCTTCCTGCAGGCCGCCTCGGGGGGTGACCTCCAGGGCGTCGTGCAGCTCCTCGCCGAGGATGCCGTCATGGTGACCGACGGCGGCGCGGCGGGACGTCGCTTCGCCGGTCAGCGCAACCTCCCCCAGCCCATGCAGGGGGCCGCGCGCATCGCCGCGTTCATCGTCGCGACCGCGCAGCGCACCGCGGGCGTGCTGCGCGTCAAACCGCATCAGGTGAACGGACAGCCGGCCGCTGTGTTCTGGAATGGCGACCAGCCCTTCGCGGCACTGCTGCTCGCGGTCGCCCAGGGGAAGGTCCAGCGCGTGTACTTCCACGCCGACCCGGAGCGGCTGGGCCGTCTCGGCCGTCAGGTCGACACGGCTTCGGACTTCACGCGGCTGTGGCCGTCGCCGAGAGGGTGAGGGCCGAAAACGAGCGCGTCACACTCACGCGCTCCATCCGGTCCTCCAGGTGAGCACGGAGCAGCTGGAGTGCACGAACACGCCACCTCGACGAGTCCTTCTGCAATACCTCCATGGCACGCGAGTACGGCTGGGCTCCTGTGGGCCAACGCGCCCGAGGCGTGCGCCCTGGCGGCCGCTGGACGACCTTGACGCTTGTGGGGGCCATCCGTGTGGGCTGCCGACCCAAGTTGATGACGCACCGAGGGGCCATCAATGGCCGCATCTTCGTGCGCTTCGTCCGCCAGCGGCTTTGTCCCTGGCTCCATCCTGGCGATGTGGTGCTGATGGACAACCTGTGAGCCCACAAAGTGGCCGGTGTGCGCCAGGCGCTCGAAGCCGTTGGCGCCTGCGTGGTGTTCCTGCCCACCTACAGGGTGCTTCGAATCTCGCTGATGACGGCATGGGTCGCGCGCATGGGCCAATCCAGTGAATGGAGGGCCCAGGGTTGTACGGACGTCCGGTCAACGGCACCTGCGGCTGTCCGCGAGCCCCCACCGCGCCGTGACTCGAAATGGCGTGGGCAAACGACGACGATGCGGAGCACCGTACATCGTCAGTGGCCGTCCTCGCGCTGGCGTCGGCGGAACTCCTCCACCTTCGCCTTGTTGCCGCAGCCCGACATGGAGCACCAGCGCCGCTGCCCGGAGCGCGAGATGTCCACGAAGAGCAGCGCGCAGCCCTCCCCCTCGCAGTGGTGGATGCGCTCCGCCAGCGGGCCTCCCAGCAGTTCCACGCCGTCCCTCGCCACCGCCGCCAGCAGCGAGCGCACGCCACCGCTCGTCCACGTCAGCCCCTCGGGGCCCAACTGGGGCGCCGGAGGAGGCTCCGCTGCCCACCGGTTCACCAGCGCCCTGTCCCGGGAGTCCAGGTCCTCGTTTCGCAAGCGGGCCACCGCCAGCCGGTAGAGGGCCTCGCGAAGCTCGCGCGCCTGCCGCAGCTCCTCCGCCGTGGGCTTCGGGTCCTTCGCCGCCAGCCCCGCGGCCACCAGCCAGCGGCCCAGGTCGTGCGGCGTCTCCAGCAGGTCCTTCGGCTCGGCCTTCAGCCGCGCGGCCAGCGACGCCGGCAGGTCCAGCGCCAGCCGGCCGGAGCGGAACTTGAACCCGTCGCGCAGCTCGCCGGTCGGCGCCACGTGCGTTCGCGGAGTGGGACGTTTCGAGCGTGCCATGTGCGTCACCAACAAAGCATGAAACCGTATTGACAGGTTACGAATTTCGGCCCATATCCGCACCTGTAACTCCTTGATGGGGTTACGGCATTCCATCCGGAGGTGGACGCATGCAGCTCGAAGGCAAGAGGGTGGTGGTCATCGGTGCGGGCTCGGGCATTGGCCGGTCCGTGGCCGTCGCCGCGGCGGAGGCCGGGGCGGCCGTGGTGATCGCGGGCCGCAAGCGCGAGCCCCTGGAGGCCACGGCGGCGTTGCTGAAGGACCACCGGGAGGTGCGCGTCCTGGACGCCTCGGTGGAGGCACAGGTGGCGGCCTTCTTCGACGCGGTGGGCCCCTTTGATCACCTCGTGAGCACCGCGAGCCAGGGCGCCTCCGGGCCTCTCACCGCAATGGGCGTCGAAGCCATCGCGCGGGCCTTCGCCTCCAAGCTCTGGGCGCCCATCTTCCTGGTGAAGCACGCCGCTCCGCGCATCGCCCAGGACGGCTCCCTCACCTTCTTCTCCGGCTTCCGTGCGGGGCGGCCCGCCGTGGGCACGTCCATCACCAGCCTGGTCAACGGGGGACTGGAGGCCTTCACCAAGGCGATGGCGGTGGAGCTGGCACCGGTGCGGCTCAATGCCATCTCTCCGGGCGTGGTGGACTCCGGCTCCTTCTGGGACCGGCTCGGCGCGGAGGCGCGCGACCGGCTCTTCGCGGACTACGCCAGCAAGGCCCCTGCCCGCCGCGTGGGCCGGCCGGAGGACCTCGCCGCCGCCACCCTCTTCGCGATGACCAACCCCTTCCTCACCGGCACCGTCCTCTCCGTGGACGGTGGCGGCCTGCTCATGTGAGGCGCGCCATGTACCTGTCCCGAAGCCTCACCCTCGCCGCCGTGTCGCTGCTGCTCCTCGCCGCCGCTCCTCCGGAGCAGGGGTCCTCGAAGCAGCTCATGGGGACGTGGACGCTCGTGCTCTGCGACAACGTGTACCCCGACGGCCGCCGCGTGCAGCTCTACGGGCCCCAGCCCCAGGGCCTGCTCATGTTCGACGCGCAGGGCCGCTACTCCCTGCACATCCTCCGCGCGGGCCGCGCCCGGTTCGCCTCCAACGACAAGGGCCAGGGCACTGCCGAGGAGTACAAGGCCACGGTGCAAGGGAGCAACTCGCACTTCGGCCGCTACACGGTGGAGGGCGCGAAGGGCACCCTCACCTTCCACATCGACCACGCCTCGTTCCCGAACTGGGAGGGCACCGCACAGCAGCGCGCCTTCACCCTCACCGACGACGAGCTGACGTACACCGTCCCCGTCCCCACGAGCGGCGGCGCGACGGCGGTGGGCGAGGTGAAGTGGCGGCGCATGCGATAGGCGCCCCCACCCGAGGGAAGGCAGGCAGGCGCTGGACTTCAGTGCCACGACACGAACACCTGGAACCGCGGGCTCTTCTGGGTGTCGGCCTGCCCATGGGGAATGAGGCTGTCATGCCGGAAGAGCTGGACGCTGCCGCCCAGCCCCAGTCCACGGAACACCGGGATGTCCGCATGGAGGCGCCCCTCCTGAATCAAGTGGTCGTTCGGCGCCCCGTTCAGGGTGCGGATCCACGACGTCTCCAGCTCCAGGCCGACGTACTCCCACGGCCAGGAGCCCAACGCGGACCGCAGCGTGACGCCCAACCCGGGCCCGTAGTCGTAGCCCCGCCCGTCGGTCTCGGAAGGGTCCGAGGAGATGGCCGCGAGCGCCACGCCTCGCAGGTCCAGACTCGTCCGCACATCCAGCGCCCCCTTCAGCTCGTGGCGGTAGAGCAGGCTCCCGCTGAAGGACTGGGCGCCCACCTGGTAGCTGCCGATCTCCACGTAGTCGTAGAACTGGTACGCGCCCAGCAGGACCTGCCACCGGGGTCGCCGCACCAGCGAGGTGACCGCGAGCAGCCCCTGCACCTCGGCCTGGCTGAGGAAGTGGTCCTGGCGGGTGATGAAGCGGGCGTCCACCGAGAAGCTGTCAAACGGCTTGTGGAAGTCGTCGAGGAACGGGTCGCCGGAGCGCAGGCCCAACCCGATGAAGAGCTGGACCTGGCCCGCCTGCTCCGCCGCGCCAGCTCCCTCCTGGAGGAACCCCACCCGCGCGAAGCCGGCGAAGTGGAGCGGCTTCCACTCGGGCGGCGTGGGCCCGACCCGCCACGCCTCGCCCCGGACGACCCGGCTGAGGCCGCGCCCGGGATTGAGCAGGCCCGACGCCACCTCCAGGCCGCCCCGCTCCCAGCCCGTGGCGCCGTTGTCCAGGATCATCGAGGACAGCCGGTACAGCACCTCGCCGACGGCGAGACCTCCGAGGCTGGTGTTGATGATGTCATTGGTGGACGGGGGGTTGTTCTCACCGAACACCTCCCACTGGAGGCTGCCAAGGAAGGTGAGGAGCCCGGACTCCCAGTAGCTGAAGCCATTGTCGCGCCCGATGTTGTAATAGATGCCACCGTGGTACGGATGGTCGAGCTGGTTGGCGGTGAACTTGTCCGCGTCCCACTCGATGCGGCCCGTCAGGTTGCGCTTCCACACCTCCGGGCTCACCTCGGACCAGTCGGTCTTCCGGATGAACCGGTTCACCGACCATATCGCCGCGTTCGCCGCCGTCACCTCGCCCAGCGCCAGCCAGACATTCCGGCGCGGAGGCTCCGCGGCGAGTGGCGCATCCGCGGGGAGTTCGTGCGCTTGGGCCGGGAAGGCCGCGGCCAGCAGCACCACCATCGCGAGGTGCACGAGGGCTGCGGAGCTGGTCCCCCCGGACCTCACGGCCATTGTCCCCAACGCGCGACCCCGCCTCTCGTGGGTCGGAATGAGCGGCCCCATCCCTCCATGCAGGAAAGAATGTCGGGATTGAGGGTGGGACTGGCCTGCCCCTCCTGCCATCGGCCCTGGAACCGGAGGGTGCGTCGGATGGCGGACGGCCACACCGAAGAAGCGCATGGAGCACCTCCCTCCAGACCGCCGCGAACGGAATCTTTGGTCCCCCGCACCGTTCATTTGCGTAATGAGTCAGATGAGTCAGTCATTGCCGCCCAACGAAGCACGCCGGGTCGTGCAGGGGCGGAGCGCGTCCCCGCGACAGGCCTTCACGCGCCGGAGCAAGGGCCCGCTCGTCGCGCTGCCGTGGGCGCTCCTCCTGCTCGCACTCCTGCCCGCGTGCAAGCTCGCGGAGAACTACCCCGATGAGACCGGACCGAGATACAGCGGAGACCATCGGACTGCTGACGCCGCCTCCGCGGAGGCGCCCTCCTCGCTCACCGTCGTGACGTTCAACCTCGCCTTCGCCGAAAACGTCACCGAGGCCATCACGGCCCTCAGGAGACCTCCGCTCGCGGAAGCGGACGTCATCGCGATGCAGGAGATGGACGCGACCTCCGTGGACAGGATCGCCAGGGAGCTCGGGCTGGCCTACGTCTACTACCCCGCCTCCGTCCAGGTGGATGGCGATGACTTCGGGCCCGCGCTGTTGAGCCGGTGGCCGCTCACCGCGGATCGGAAGATCAACCTTCCCCATGACGACCCGTATCACCAGCAGCACCGCATCGCCGTCGTCGCGACGCTGGACATCCGAGGCACCCCCGTCCAGGTGGTCTCCGTGCACAACGCGACCCCCATCGTCGGGCTCAGCGGACGGCTTGATCAGGCGGAGACGATCATCGACGCGGTCGACGGAGCGGAGCCGTTGCAAGTCATTGCAGGCGACTTCAACACCTCCGACCCGGGAAGCCTCAAGCAGACCGTGAAGCTGTTCTCGGAGCGGGGATTCGTGTGGGCCTCGGGAGGCGTGGGGGACACCGTGGACTCCATCATCGGCGGCTTGCCGCTCGACTCCGTCTTCGTCCGGGGTCTCTCTCCGGTGGATCGCGGCGTGGACAAGCGTCCTGCCGGCAGCGATCACCATCCGGTCTGGGTGCGCTTCGCATGGCCGTCATGACGCCGCGGCACGCCACGCGGGCCCTGGGGTTGGGGGGGCTCCTGCTCCTCGCCCCCGGCTGTCTGAGCGGAGCGCGGAACCTCGGCGCGGCGACGACCCCCGCGGGGACGACGGAGGTCGGCGTTTCACTGAACGCGCTCGCCTTCGAGCACGGCCGGGAGCGGGCGTATCTGCCCAGCCCCGAGCTCACCTTCCGCAAGGGGGCCGGCGAGAACTGGGATTGGGGCGGTCGCCTCGGCTTGCTGGGCCTCGAGCTCGGGACCCGGCACCGGCTCGTCGAGCGGTCCCCCTGGACGTTGTCGGTCGCCCCGAGCGCGGGTGCCTGGTACGTGCCCGTCACCAACAGCTCCACGGAGCCCGTCAACTTCCGACTCGGGGCGCAGACGCTGGTCGACTATCGGATCAATCGAACGTGGACCCTCACCGGGGGCGCGTCGCTGATGGGGGCCTTCGCGGGCCCGCTCACCGTCTTTCAAGGCAGGTTCAACGGCACACACCTGGTGGCCTCACCGGGCGGTTCGCTGGGCGTTGCGTTCCGTGTGAGTCCGTCCCTCGAGCTGCGAGCAGAGGGTGGCCTCGAGCTTCCGCTCGACCTGAGAGATGGCCGCCAGCCGCTGACGGGCCATGTCGGGCTGACGTTCCGCTGGCGACGCGCCGACGTTCGATGACGGAGCCTTCACGCTCCAGCCCGTCCCCCCAGGGTGATTGTCCCCGGCCGCGGGGGCTCCCTAGCTTCAGCCTCCCGGGGGCCCCATGCTGCTCAAGCAAGACTATTACGCCGACGAGGTCTGGCCGGGATGGCTCAATGACATCCGCAACTCGCCCCGGCGCGCCATCTTCCTGCACGGGGTGATGGGCAGTGAGCTGTACGACCGGCAACGCCGCGACACGCTCTGGCTGGACTCGGGCATCTGGCACGAGGTGGACAACCTCGCCTTCTTGAATGTCACGCCCCAGGGCGGAGTCGACGGCCCCGGGCAGTTCATCTACGCACGCTCCACGGTCACCCTGCCCGTCATCGGCGATCACTACGCCGACTATCTCGCGGGCATCGGGTGGGGTCGCTTCAACTTCGACTGGCGCGACGGCATCGGCGTCGAGGCACAGCGGCTGGCGCTCTTCCTGCGAAGCCTGCGCACGGACGGGCAGCCGCTGCGCTTCGTCACCCACAGCATGGGCGGCTGCGTGCTGCTGCGGATGCTGGCCTCCACGCGCGAGTTCGATGACGCCATCGAGCGCATCGTGTTCTGCGCGCCGCCCTTCTGGGGCGCCCTCAAGCCCCTCCGGGTCATCGAGGATGGCACCGGCACGCCCATGGACTGGCTCTTGAGCAATGTCACCCTGCGCCAGTCCGCGGCGAGCATGCCGGGTCTCTTCAACCTCCTCGTGGCGCCCCGCGAGTATTGGCCCACGCGCATGCCCGGGCTGGACGCGGTGCTGAAGTACCCCGTGCGCACCGGACAGGACCTCTACCGCGCCGGGTCCTGGACCAATCCCTACCACCTGGAGCTGCGCGACCCGCTGCTGCGCTTCTCCTTCAGCGGCTACCAGTTCACCCGCCTGCAGGCGCAGGACGTGGCCCAGCGCTTCGCGTCGCGCACCGTGGTCATCGTCGGCCTGAACGGGAAGACGGACTATGCGGCGGCCATGGGGCCGGGAGGCTGGACGATCCACTCCCAGCCGCCGCCCGCGCCAGGCAAGCTCTCCAACGGGGATGGCACCGTGCTCTTCCAGTCCTCGGTCCTGCCAGGGCTGCCCGCCTCCTGCTACCACGCCTACGTGCCCCCGGTGCGCGAGGACTCCCACAGCGACCTGGTCAACCTGCCGGAGGTCATCAACGCGATTCTCACGGCGCTCGCGGGAGACTCCCTCGCCTCCAGCGGGCTGAGGCCTTACGCGGAGTTCGTCCACGCCATCGACTGGAGCCACGAGGTCGAGCAGGCCCCCGAGCCCGGCCCGACGGAGCACCTGGACTACCTGGAGCGAGAGCGGCTGCGGGCGCGACTTCCCCTGGCGCAGTGGGGACCCTCGCTGAACCCGGGAGGCAACGACGACCGGCTCTTCCATGCCACGCGGCAGTCCGCGTTCAAGGTGCTCCAGGGCGCGGACCTTCGCACGGAGGCCGGCCGCCTCGGGGTGAGCTACCGCTTCCTCGCGGACCACCTCCGGGACCTGCTCCTGCCCATGCTCTCCGGGTGACTTCCGGCGCCGTCACCCGGACCTGCAGGGGATCAGAACTTCTCGAAGACGGCGATCAGGCGGCGCTCGACGAGCGCACTGTCGAGATCACGGTCGATGCTGACCCGGACCAGGTAGCCCTGAACGGCGGTGACGATGGCGTCGGAGATCTCGTCCGCGGCGGTGCCCGGAGTCCTCGTTCTTGCGCGCGCGGGCTCCTGACACCAGGGCAGCAACGCGGTCCGCACGAGTGCGCGCAGCTCGTTCACACTGTCCCGGGTGATCTCTTCAAGCTCCCCGTCGCGAGGCCCCTCCGCCCATATCTGGAGGAGGGTCTGCGCGTGCACCCTGTCACGCCTCGACCGCAGCAAGTGCGCGAGGACGCTGGCGGGAGTGCGCTCCGAGGGCAGCTCGTCGCTCAAGGTTGTGACCACATCGCTCAGCGCGGTCGAGGCCGCGAAGCGCAAGAGCTCGGCCTTGCTCGAGAAGTGCGAGTAGACCGAGCCGGCGGATGAGCCCGCCTCGCTGATGATGTCCGCCATCGAGGTGCTGGCGAAGCCCTGTCGAGCGAAGCAGCGCATGGCAGCCGCCGCGATGCTCTCGCGCCGACGCTGCCTCGAACCCTCGCTCAGCTTGGGCATGACCGAAGACTAGTCACACCCACGCCTCTCTTGCCAAACAGAATTAACGTTCTGTATGGTGGTGTTCCCTGGATGAAGAGACACGAGGAGAGCGTCGTGAGCGATGACCAGAAGGTGTTCGTCCCGTCCCAGCCGCTGAAGCCGGGCGCCAGGTACGGCGTCTTGAGTGGGTTCGATCCAGGCACCCGGACCCTGCCGGCCGGATTCCAGCTCGCGCCCCCGTTCCGGTCGCTGCCGGTCGAAGTCGTCCTCGAGAAGGACGTCGCCGTCACCTTGAGGGACGGTGTGACGATCTATGTCGACGTGCTTCGCCCTGCCGGGACGCAGAAGGTGCCGGTCATCGTGGCCTGGAGCCCGTACGGGAAGGGCCAGGGGAGCTCCCCGAGCGTGATGGGCATCTTCAAGCTGGTCGGGATCGACAACGGGGTCGTGTCGGGTCTGGAGAAGTTCGAGGGGCCGGACCCGGCGTACTGGTGCGCGCAGGGCTACGCGATCTGCAATCCGGACATTCGGGGCGTGGGCGACTCCGACGGGGACAGCGTCATCTGGGATCGCCAGGAGGGACGCGACTGTTACGACCTGATCGAGTGGCTGGCCGCCCAGGAGTGGTGCAACGGCAAGGTCGCGATGAGCGGGACGTCCTATCTCGCGGTGTCGCAGTGGTTCACCGCCGCCGAACAGCCCCCGCACCTCGCGGCCATCAACCCGTGGGAGGGCGTCAGCGACGTCTACCGGGACCTCGTGCTGCGCGGCGGCATGCCCGACACCGGGTTCGCGAGGCAGCTGCAGGACAACAGCTACTGGGGCAAGGGGCGCAAGGAGGACATCCTCGCGGAGGCCGAGCGGTCTCCCCTCATGAGCGACCTGTGGGAGAACAAGATCCCGCGCTTCGAGCGGATCACCGTTCCGGCATACGTCGTGGCCAGCTACTCGAACACCCTGCACACGGCAGGCACGTTCCGCGCCTGGCGCCGGATGGCCTCGAAGGAGAAGTGGCTCCGCGTCCACAACTCCCAGGAGTGGCCCGACTACTACGACGAGGCGAACAGGGAGGAGCTGCGCCGCTTCTTCGACCGCTACCTGAAGGGCGAGGACAACGGGTGGGAGCAGACGCCGCGCGTCCAGTACTCCGTGCTCGATCTCGAAGGCGGCGACCAGGTCCGGGTCGCCGCGGACGCGTTCCCACCGAAGGACGTCACGCCGACGAAGTACTACCTCGACGGCCGCTCGCGCGCCTTGACCACGACCGCACCGACCGATGAAGCGACGGCGGTCTACGACGTGAGCTCCAACCCGGATGAGGTGTCGTTCATCACGCGCTTCGACAAGGAGACCGTCCTGGTCGGCTACCCGAAGGCGCACCTCTGGGTCGAAGCACGCGGCTCGGACGACATGGACCTCTTCGTCCTCGTGCAGAAGCTGGATGCGTACGGCACGCCCCTGCAGCAGTTCACCGTGCCCAACCAGGGCGCGCTGGTGCAGGACCTCACCGAACGCGGCGCCTCCATTCTTCGGTACAAGGGCTCGGACGGACGCCTCCGCGTCTCCCTGCGCCACCTGGACGAGACGCTGTCGACCGAGGCCGTGCCCGCCCACAGCTTCGACAGGATCGAGAAGCTCTCCCCCGGTGAGGTCGTCGAGGTCGAGATTGATCTGCTCCCGGTCGGCCTCGCGTTCCACCCCGGCGAACAGCTCCGCCTCGTCATCAGCGGCAGGAGCCTGCTGGGGACGATGATGCCCGCGATCCGCGAGTACACCCCTGCCAACAGCGGACAGCACGTCATCCACACCGGCGGCAAGCACGCCTCCTACCTGCAGCTGCCCGTCCAGGCGAGGCGTCAGGGAATGGCAGCCCAAGAAGGATTTGCTGTCGAGCTCGTGTCAGGGCCCACCGCGGCGGGCGGGGTTGATGACTTCGAGCTCGTCTTCGCTCGCCGGGCGCTCGCCCTGCTCAAGGCCCGCATCGGGCGTCAAGGCCTGATGGACCTCCTGGCCAAGGACATCGAAGAAGGAAACGCGTTCCTCCGCGAAAGGGCCAAGGCCTCCGCCGGTAAGTTCACCTCCGGAACCACCGTGCTGGCGGTCCGAGGCCTCAAGGCCGCGCAGTTCGTGCATTGGCTCGAGAACAGCTTCAGTGACGAGAACATCCTCCTGGCGGGCGAACCGGAGCACTTCGTGATCGCCCCCAACCCGGACTCCACGGTGACGATCGTCGAGAACCTCGGCCCCCATGTCTGCCGTGTCGTGCTGCCAGGCTTCGAGACGGCCCCGAGCTGGGCCTCGGAGGTGCGCAACGAGCTGCTGCCCGAGTCCGACCATCCGTTCCGCAGGCTCGGCGCCATGCACCTGCCGGACGGCACGGTGGTGGGACGGGTGCTCACCCAGTTCGGCGACACCGCTGAAGGCTTCACCGCGAACCTGACCTGCTACTTCCCTGCCGCCTGCCCGGAGGACATCCTCGAGCAACACCGCCAGCACCTCGCCGTGGAGTTCAGGAACTGGATCGTCGCCGCTGCGAGAGCGCTCGCCCCCGTGGCCGGCTGACGCCGTGCCTTCGGTCGTCACAGGCAAGGCAGGGTGAAGTGGAACGTCGCGCCGTGCCCCACTCCGCTCTCCACCCAGATGCGGCCGCCGTGGCGTTCGATGATGTCGCGGCAGATGTAGAGCCCCAGCCCCAGGCCTCCGAAGCCGGAGATGGGCGAGTTCCTCGCGCGGAAGAAGCGCTCGAAGAGCTGCGCCTGCTCCTCCTCCGGAATGCCAATGCCCTCGTCCTTCACGGAGACGCACGCCTCCGTCCCCATGCGCCGCGCCGTGACGCGGACCGTGCCGCCGGTGGGGCTGTACTTGAAGGCGTTCTCCACCAGGTTCGTCAGCACCTGCGCGAGCCGGGCGCGGTCTCCCCTGATGACGAGCGGCTCGTCGGGCGCCTCGAACCGGAGTGAGTGGAGGGCGCTCGTGCCGCGGAATTCCGAGAGGACCTCGCGGATGAACTCCCGCAGCGGGAGGGGCTCCGTCGTGAGCTCCAACTCCCCGGCCTGGATTCGCGAGGTGTCGAGCAGATCATTGACGAGCACCGACAGCCGCGCGAGCTGGGCGAGCGCCTTGTCCACGTGGCGCGGGGCCACGACGTGCCCGGCGTCCGCCTGGCCCTTCAGCATCTGGAGATGCAGCTTGAGGGGGGTCAGCGGCGTCTTCAGTTCGTGGGCGGCGACGGACAGGAAGTCGTCCCGGACGCGGATGGCCTCCTCGGCCTCGCGCAGCAGGCGGTCGCGCTCGGCCCGGGCGCGGTACTCCTCCGTGCTTTCGGCCACCACCACCCCCACGCCCAGGACGGTGCCGCTTGCCGCCCGCACGGGGTAGTAGCTGACGTTCCAGTGCCGCTGCTCGCCCGGGGTGGCGGGGCTCTCTTCCGTCATGTTGAGGCCGATGATGGAGGTTCCCTGGTCCAGGACCTGCCGCATCAGGGGCTCGATGATGGGCGCCAGCTGGGGCGTCATCTCCCGCACCGTCCTGCCAAGATCCTCCTCGCGGCGCCGGCCGTGGAGCGCGGCCAGTGCGTCGTTGATGCGCAGGCAGCGCAGGTCCCGCCCGATGAAGCCCAGGGCGACGGGCGCGTGATTGAAGAGGGTGTCGAGCAAGGCGAAGGACTCCTCCAGCCGCTCGTGCTCCAGTTGCTCCCTCGTGGCCTCCGGTCTGGGCAGCTCGGACCTCCGGAGGCGGGCACAGGCGCCGAGCTGCATCCCGTCCTCGCCAAAGACGGGCACCACCACCGCGCTCAGCCGCGGCTCCTGCTCATCGTCCTCACACAGTCCATCCGTGCCGGTGAGGGCCTCGTCGAGCGCGTGCCGGAGCCAGGGCAGGCCGCCGAGCACCTCCTCCATGGAGCGGCCGACGGGAGGGCCGCTCCGCCACCCGGCGGCGCCGGCCAGCACCGGGTCCATCCAGACAATCCACCCCTTGCTGTCCACGACCAGCGCGGCATGGAGGCTCGCCCCCACCTGGAGCAGCAGCTCGACCGGCGAAGGGCGGGAGGTGGGCGTGGTCCGCGAGTGAGCAGCGTCCTCCCATGCCGTCGGCTCCGCACTGATGTCGCCCTTCATTCCGGCCACCCCCTTCCGGCGTCGCGGGTCGGTCTGCCCGATGAAGGAAACATGCGCAGCGGGTCGGCCTGACGCTCGCGCCATGCGGGCGGCGCACCCCTCGGGTCCACTCCGCGTATCCTGGCCGCGTGGAGCGCTCCGGCTGGTTCTTCGGCCGCAGTGCCGCCAGGGCGGCCCCCCGTCCACTGTCGGTGACACGGCCGACAAATACGCTTCCGCACGGGACGCCAGTATCCTCGGCGCCATGTCTCTCCGAGGCGCCAATCCAGGCGGCCCTGAAGGAGCGCTCCCCATGAATGCCGTCACATCCTCCCAGCCGAAGGAGATAACCCTGCGCGGGGTGACCCTCGGGGTCCTCATCACGCTGGTCTTCACCGCGGCGCAGGTCTACCTGGGGCTGAAGGTCGGCCTCACCTTCGCGACCTCCATCCCCGCGGCGGTCATCTCGATGGCGCTCCTGAGCGCCTTCAAGAACGCCACCATCCAGGAGAACAACATCGTCCAGACGCTGGCCTCGGCGGCGGGCACGCTCGCTTCCGTGATCTTCGTCCTGCCCGGCCTGTTGATGACCGGCTGGTGGACCGACGTGCCGTTCTGGCCGACGTTCGGCGCGTGCGCGACGGGCGGCGTGCTCGGCGTGATGTACACCGTGCCGCTGCGTCGCGCGCTGGTCTCCGCCTCCGACCTCCCCTACCCCGAGGGCGTGGCGGCCGCCGAGGTGCTCAAGGTCGGCACCTCCTCGCGCTCCGGCGCGGCCGAGGGCAAGGCGGGCCTCATGTCCGTCATCTGGGGCAGCATCGCCTCGGCGCTGTTCGCGGCGGCGGCCGCCGCCCGGCTGATGGCGGGTGAGGTGGCCGGGTACTTCAGGGTGGGCGGCGGCGCCACCGGCATCGGCGCCGCCAGTTCCCTGGCGCTCATCGGCGCGGGACACCTGATGGGCATCACCGTCGGCATCGCGATGCTGGCCGGCCTGGTGATTGCGTGGGGGATCCTGGTTCCGCTCCTCACGTCCATGAACCCGATGACGGACGCCCCCGCGGCGGAGCACGCGCTGCGCGTCTGGAGCACGCAGGTGCGCATGATTGGCGCCGGTGCCATCGGCGCGGCGGCCATCGTGACCCTGGCGGGGCTGGCGAAGCCGGTCATCGGGGGCCTGCGGTCCGCGCTGGAGGCGGCGCGGCGCGCCAAGACGCAAGGCCAGGCGCTCGAGCGCACGGAGCAGGACCTGCCCATCCGCACGGTGGGGCTGGTGACACTGCTCTCCATGCTGCCGGCCGGCTGGCTCCTGGCGAACTTCCTCCAGGGCACCGTCCTGGAGAGCCTGAGCGTGCCGCTGGTCGCCGTGGGCATCGGCTACGTGCTGTTCGCGGGCATCTGCGCCGCCGCCGTCTGCGGCTACATGGCCGGTCTCATCGGCTCGTCGAACTCGCCGGTCTCCGGCATCGCCATCCTGACCATCCTGGGCGCCGCGCTCAGCGTCGGGGTGGTCGGGCGGCAGGTCACGGGGCCGGAGGCGGCCCCCGCGCTGGTGGCGTTCGCGCTGTTCGTCACCACGGTGGTGCTGGCCGTGGCGGTCATCGGCAATGACAACCTGCAGGACCTGAAGACGGGCCAGCTGGTGGACGCGACGCCCTGGAAGCAGCAGGTGGCCCTGCTCATCGGCGTGGTCTCCGGTTCGGCCGTGGTCCCGCCCGTGCTGGCGCTGCTGAACCGGGCCTACGGCTTCGCGGGCGCGCCCAACGCCAATGCCATCTCCGCACAGCCGCTGGCGGCGCCGCAGGCGACCCTGATCTCCACCCTGGCCAAGGGTGTGATTGGCGGCAACCTGCGGTGGGATCTCGTGTTGTGGGGCGCGGCGCTCGGCCTGACCCTGGTCGTCATCAACTTCGGGGTGAAGAAGGCCAGCAAGGACCGCTACAGCCTGCCGCCGCTGGGCGTGGGCCTCGCCATCTACCTGCCCAGCGCCGTCACGGTGCCGGTGGTCGTGGGCGCGCTGGCTGGCTGGGCCTTCGAGCGCGCGGCGAGCAAGCAGACCTGGGGCGAGCCCGCCAAACGCCTGGCCGTGCTCATCATGTCTGGCTTCATCGTGGGCGAGAGCCTGTTCAACGTCGCGCTGGCCGGGTTGATCGTCTCGACGGGCAAGGGCGAGCCGCTGGCCATCCCGAACGGAATGGGTGAAGTGACGACCATGCTCATCGCCCTGGTGCTCGGTGTCATCGCGGTGGGCGGGCTCTACCGCTGGGCGGCGCGGACGGCGCTGCGCATCTCGACCTGAGCGTGAGCCCCTGCTGACGGGCAGGGCCGGATTGCCCGAGCCCTGCCCGCGACGCTGGCGGCTTCAGCGCATGAAGCGCGTCAGCGCGGCGAAGTCCTCCGCGCCCTGCCCTGCTCGGAGGGCTGTCTGGAAGAGCTGGTCGAAGGCTTCGGGCACCGCGCGGTGGAGCCCGCGCGCCTTGCACAGCTCCAGCAGGTGCCGCAGCGCTCCGGCGTGGACCTCGACGGTGGCGAGCGTCGTCGCGTCGGCGGCGAAGCGGCGCTGCTGGACCCGCGTGACGAGGTCCGTGACGCCGCCGTCCACCACCGGGGTGAAGGCCTTGATGAAGCCCAGGAACGTCTCCAGCGGGATGCTCTCCGCTTCGCAGACGGCCACCCCCTGGAGCACGCCGAACAGCTGTCCCCACATGGACACGAGCAGCGCGCTGTCGAGCGCGGCGGCATGCCCCACGTCGCTGCCCACGTGCTGCGTATTGCCCCCGAGCGCGAGGAGGACGGGACGGGCCTGCTCGAACAGCTCGACCGGGCCCGCGTAGAGCAGGGTTCCACCCGGCTGGCCGATGTAGTCCGGGGTCCCCATGATGGCGCCATCCAGGTAGCGGATGCCGTGTTGCCGGGCCCAGTCGGCCTGCTCCCGCGCCTGGCCTGGTGAACCCGACGTCAACTGCACGAGCAGCTTCCCTTTCAGCGCGTGCGTCACCTCGTCCGGCCGGAGCAACGCGTCACTCGCGCCGTAATCGCTCACATTCACCACGACGAGGTCCGCGCCGGCCACGGCGTCCCGCACCGTCTCCGCGATGCGGGCCCCCTGGGCGGCCAAGGGTTCACACTTCGCCCGCGTGCGGTTCCAGATGTCGACCCCGTACCCCTGCTTCAGGAAGGCCCTCACGAGCGCGGCACCCATGCGCCCTACCCCGATGACTGCGATTGCTGGCTTCATGTCCGTGCTCCTCTGTTGCGGGAAGTGCTAGCGGTGCGGCGCGGCGACCTGGATGAGTCCGCCATCCACGGGCAGTTCGGCCCCCGTGGTGAAGGTGGCTTCGAAGGCGAGGAACAGCACCGCCTGGGCGACCTCCTCCGGACGGCCGATGCGCCCCATGGGCGTGGTGTCGTTGCCCTCCTTCTCGAAGGCGGCCAGCTCCTCCGCGGACGCGCCATCAACGCCCAGCGTCGGCGTCTTGATGAAGCCGGGGCTCACCGCGTTCACCCGGATGTGTCTGGGCAGCAGCTCCGCGGCAAGCCCTTGCGCGAAGGACCGGAGCGCCGCCTTGGAGCCCGAGTAGATGCTCATGCCGGGAATCCCCTTCACGTTGGCGACAGAGGTGGTGAAGACGAACGAGCCGCCCTCATTGACGAGGGGAGCCAGGCGCTGCGCCGTGAAGTACGCCCCCTTGGTGTTGATGTCGAACGTCTGATCATACACCGGCTCGTCGACCTGCTCGAACATGCCGAGGCGCGCGAAGCCGGCGTTGATGAACACCAGGTCCACCCTTCCGAGCTTCTCCTCCACGGCCCCGGCCAGCGCGTTGATGTCGGTGAGGCTCGCCGTGTCCGAGCGCACGCCGTGTGCCCGGGGCCCCAGCTCCCGCCGTGTCACTTCGAGCGTCTTCTCATTCCGCCCCGTGAAGAGCACCTCGGCGCCGCCGTCGAGGAGCGCCTTGACGGTCGCCAGTCCCATTCCCTGGGTCCCGCCCGTCACGACTGCCTTCTTGCCTGTGTACCTGCCCATGGACTTCTCCTTGGTGAGGCGGCAATGAATAGGGAGGAAGCCCGCGGCGGTCGCGCACGTTCGGACGCGCGCGGAGCACGTTCGGACGAGGAGTGCGAGGCATGGACAGGCAGACGCAGACGACGGGCGCGCGAGACTCCTTCGACGGGGTACGCCCCCGGCTCGGGCTGCACGTGGACTTCCACACGGCCGCGGCCGGGGTCATGGAGCTCGAGTCCGTGCCCGACCACCGGCTCAAGATTCATGCGGGCTCGCCCCTACGTGGGGCGTGCCGCGTCCACCGCTTCGTCTACACACAGGGCGACATCGACCTCTTCCCGGCCGGCGCGTCGGATGTCTGGGAGAACCAGGACGCGAGCGCCTCCGTGCTCGTGCGGCTCTCCCCTGCCCTCCTGCGGCGCGCCGCGGAGGACATGGGACGGGACCCCGACCGCGCCGGCCTGGAACAGCGCCATCAATTCAGGGACCCGCAGATTGAACACATCGCCTGGGCGCTCGACGCGGACCGCAGGGCCGGCCATCCCGGAGGGTTGCTCTACACCGAGTGCCTGGGCCTGGCGCTCTCCGTCCACCTGCTGGGCCGCTACCCCGCGCCCTTCGGACGCGAGCGCGGCCTGTCGAAGCCGCAGCTGCGGCGCGTGACGGAGTACATCGAGGAGCACCTCGATCAGAACCTCTCCCTGGCCCGGCTGGCCGGGGTCGCCGGGGTCAGCGCGTCCCACCTGAAGACCCTGTTCAAACGCTCCACCGGACTGCCGGTGCACGAGTACGTCGTGCAACGGCGGGTGGAGCGCGCCAGGACGCTGCTCCAGCGGGGCGGGCTGTCCGCCGGTGAGGTGGCGCTCGAAGCGGGCTTCTCCCACCAGAGCCACATGGCGCGGTGCATGCGGCGGGTGCTCGGGGTGACGCCCTCCGTGGTGGCGCGTGACGCTCGCGCACGGTGAGCCCCGCGCGTCCGACTGTGATTGAAGCCGTCGCTCGACACCGCGACACCCGCCATACGCGGCGTAGAATAAATATCACCAGCAGTCGATGTTTACACGGAAACCGGGTAAGAGCCTTCGCAGCTGGAGAGGCTCCGGCCGTGCACCCCGCAGGCACTCCAGCCCTGACGGCACCGCCGGCCTTCCTGCCCATTCATTGAATCGCAACAGCAACCCTGATGCTCGGGGTGCGCAGTGGCACGCAGCCAAAGGCTGCGAAAGGGAGTCGTATGCAAAAGCTGTCCATGGCGGTCGTCATGCTGTGCGGAGCACTGGTGTCAGGGTGCGATGGAGTGGAGGAGGCGCAGCCCACCCACGAGCAGCCCGGCGGCACCGGCACCGAGGCGTCCGTCGCGTCCTCCCGCCAGGCGGTCATCTCCCCGGCGCTGGAGGCGTCGCTGTCGTGCGTCGCGACGTACGCCAACGCGGGGACCTGTGACTGGGCGCACTGGAGCGAGCTGTGGGATGCGTGCCAGACCTACGAGCACCCGGAGCTCGAGGACGGTCTCTTCATCGATGAGGTGCAGGCTGGACACTGCACGGCGGCCAACTGGCCCGCGCTGCGCGAGCAGCTCCTCACGCCGCGCCCGCCGCTCGTCCGCGTGCGCGAGAGCTGCAACGGCGTCTCCCAGGTGATCCAGGAGGCCGCGGCCAACGGCTGCTACACGCTCGCGGAAGCCGCGGGCGCCTCGTACGTCGACGTGCCGATTGGCAAGACCGTGACGCTCCATGCGGGTGCGGACTGCAGCGGCGATTCGGTCACCGTCGATGTCGACACGAACCTCTGTGAGACCTCCTTCGGGAGCGGCGCCAGCGCGAACGACACCGTGCGCTCGTACCGGATCCAGGACTTCTGGGCGCCCCCCTCGGCGCAGCGCTACGACTGCGCCAGCACGGAGTCGACGTGCGTCCAGAACTTCAACAGCAGGGTGAGCGCCATCAACCAGAAGCTCACCGTCAAGCTCGTCCGCGTCACCCTCGATGGTAGGACCACACCCTCGTTGGCCACCCTCCGGAACAACGTCCGCGACCTGAGCGACTTCTACTCCGTCGCGTCTCGCAACCAGGTGAGCCTGGAGGTCATCGCTTCGCAGACCGTGCAGGTGACGAGCAGCAACTGCGATACGGCGAAGAGCCAGGCCACCCATAAAGCCAGCTCGAACGCGTTCATGACCGTGTACATGCTGCCCAGCGGGATCTGCCCCAAGTCGAACTCCGGCTCGCGCAATGTCTATCTCCGGGGCACCCTGTTCCGGGACCTGGCCCACGAGGCCGGGCACGTCCTCGGCCTCGCGCACGGCAGCGTGCGAGACCCCGCGACCGACAAGACCCTCGAGTCCGAAGACGCGAGCACATACATGGGCAATTTCGCGTCGGACAACTACAACCTCCCGCAGCTCCACTGGCTGGGGTGGACGGAGAAGGAGGAGCTCGTCAAGGTCAACTCGGCCGTCGACAGCGGTGGCTCCATCGACGTCACCGTCCGGCCGGTGGCCAGCAACGCCGCCAGCACCAGCAGCCTCCCGCTGGGTGCGGTCTGGGATATTCCTGGCACCGATCAGCGGCTGTTCATCGCCGTACCGAAGTCGCGCCTCACCGGCTCGAACTCGATTGAGGGCGGCACGGTGTTCGTGTACCGCGCCCCCAAGTGCGAGGGCTGCACGGGCATGGCCCTGTACACGATGCGACTGGCGCGGTTCGGCGCCAGGAGCAACACGGAGTACGAAGCGTGGGGCCTCTACTTCATGCCGGTGGGCTACACGAGCTACTTCGTTCAGGAGGACGGGAAGAGCGTCGAGGTCTTCACCTCCGTCACGCTGCGCATCAGGCGATAGAGCCGTGAGCGCGCCGGCGCTTCAGCAGTGTTCCACGGTGTGGAAGAAGCGCCGGGGCGCCTCCCCGGTGACGGCGCGGAACTCGCGAATGAAGTGGGACTGGTCGAAGTAGCCCGCGTCGAGCGCCAGCCGGGACAGGCTGCTCCCAGGGCGGTACGCGGCAATCGCATGGCGCACGCGCACGAGGCTCGCCAGCTGCTTCGGCGTCGAGCCCACTCCGGCGCGGAAGCGCTTCTCGAAGGCGTCCTGGCTGAGGTGGAGCTGGCGCGCGAGGGCGCCCATGCGCACGGAGCCGCGAGCCTTCTGGATGGCCTCCACGGCGGCGGCGACAATCCGGTCCGGCTCGTGGGCCCGCAGGCGCGCACCGAGGAACTGCTCGACGATGGCGATGCGGTGGGCGTCGTCCCGCGCCTCCGCCACCTGGGAGGCGACGCGGTCGAGCTCCGTGCGGGGTATCAGGTCCGCGAGCGACATTGTCTGCCCGAACAGCTCGTGAAGCGGCTCGGCGAAGAACTTCGCGGCCCCGGCCTCGCGAAACGTGACGAGCACCGTTCCGCCTCCGGCCGAGGTCCGCATGCGCCGCGCGGACGTGCGCATCCCCGTGAGCGTGTGTCCGGGAAGCAGCCACTCGGCGTCTCCCTCCAGTTGGGTGGCCGAGCCGCTGTAGCGGATCCCGAGCACGAGCCCCGGTTCGGGAATCAACGTGCGCGTCGTCTCCTCGTGCGCCTCCACGAGGGTGAAGGCCTTCACGAAGGGGGCCAGCCGTCCGCTCACGGGAAATCGCTTCACATCCATACGGGCCTCAGAAGGTCTGACGCTTTTCCACATCAGGCAGCGCGTCGTCGAGCCGCCTCGCCAGCTCCGGCAGCTTGATGGTGGGGACCGCCGGGAAGAGGTGATGCTCCAGGTGATAGAACATGCTGAACGTGATCAGGTTCTTCCAGCCGGTGCGCTGGGTCCGCGCGAGCATCGGGTTGTCTTGCGTGTCGTGATGCACGGTCCACACCGCGAAGAACGCCATCAGGCACTCGGCCAGGACCATCACCACGACGTGGTAGATGAGGAAGTGCAGCTCGAAGTGGAAGACAAGGAAGAGGAAGGCCGCGATGGAGGCCAGCTCGAACAGGACATTCCACCGGTACTTCTTGTCCCCGAGCTGCAGCGTCACCTTGTGGATCAGGACCATGTGGACGGGGCCATACAGCACGGCGCCGTACCAGGACATGCCCGCTGACTTCCCCTCGTAGTCACCCTCCGCCAGACAGAACCGGTGATGTCTCAAGTGGTTGAACTTCACCGCGTGGAGGCAGACCACCATCAGCACGCTGTTGAGATACAGCGCGAGCCAGGTCAGGAACCGGTTCGTCCCCAGCGTGTGGTGGAAGCCGTTGTGGACCTGCCGCAGGCCAGTGAGGAAGAAGAAGCCGGAGAAGGGCAGCGCGAGGGCGTAGTACCCGAAATGCGCCAGCAGCATCGAGACCGCGAACCAGGGAAGGGTCAGGTTGTTCTCGATGAGCAACTCACGGGTCGTGAGCTTCCTCAGGTCCTTCCATTCCACGCGGCGGAGCAGTTCCTGATGGGTCATCTCGAGCGGGAGTTTTAACACGCCGTGTTCGACGCCGCCGCGCAGGACACTGAATTCGTCCAAGTCCGCCCGGAGGTGCTCCGCTACCTTGAGGTCATGTCCCGAATGACCGTGGCTGCCTCACTCCTCGCCCTCTTCACCGGTTGCGCGACGGTGGGTCCGGCCCAGAAAGAGCCTCCGCAGATGATCTCGATGGATGTGACGAAGAACCCTGGCTTGCGCGTTCGCATCGACAACTTCACCGTGCCCGACGCCGCCCGTGAGCCGTTCGAAGCCGCGATGCAGCGCAACTTCGCCTTCATCCAGACGCTGCCCGGGTTCCAGGGGCACGTGGTGTTCGAGAAGACGGGTGGGCCCGGCAGCTTCAACATCGCCACGATCGCCGTGTGGGAGAGCCAGGACGCCATCGACAAGGCCGTCGCGGAGGTCGGCGCCTTCTACAAGAAGAACGGAATCAACATGCCCGCGCTGCTGGCTCAGCACGGCATCAAGGCGGAGCTGGGTCAGTTCAGAGCCGTGCCGCTGAAGGAATAGTGATTTGTCCTATAGTGCGGCGCCCAGGGGGGCTGTTCCAACGGGCACGAAGCCTCTCCCCCCGGAGCAGCCTCCATGCGCCATCTCCTTGTCCTCCTTGCAGTCACCTTCGTCGCGTGTTCCTCGGAACCACCGCCCGTTGACGGCAAGCCCGATGCGGGGCCGGTGAACACGGCCGATGCCGGCACGACCGACGCCGGAGCGTCTGACGCGGGCGTGACCTGTGGCCCTGGAAACTGCGCGGGCTGCTGCGACAGTAGCGGCCAGTGTCGCCTGGGCACGGAGAACACCGCCTGCGGCCTCGCGGGGGCGACGTGCAGCGACTGCCTCACCGCCGTCTGCGTCACCGGCCGGTGTGAGACGCCCGTGGAGCCGCTGGAGGGGGACACCTGCGTCGCGCCCATCGAGCTGCGCGTGGACTCGGAAGGCTTCGCGAGCGCGACCCTCGACCTGAGCGGCCTGGCCGATGACACCACCGCGAGCTGCGGCACCGGTAGCGCGGATGCCGTCGTCGCCTTCGACGTGCCGGAGAACGGCACCTATGTCGAACTCGTCGTGCGCTCGGACGACGACGGGGTGCGGCCCCTCGTGGCCCTGCGCGGCAACTGCGCCCAGGGCGGCTCGGAGTTCCGGTGCGAGCTCGCCCCCGCGGGCTCCCGGAGCGCGCGCCTCACCACGGTGGCACTGCGCGGGCGCATCTTCGCGTGGGTGGAGGCGGTCGGCACCGCGCGCTCGCCCCTCCATGTGGAGCTGCGGCTGTCTCCCCCCGGGGCCGGTGACACCTGCGCCGCGCCTCGCGCGCTCACGCTGTCCGGGGGGAACGCCACGCTCCAGGATGACCTGCGCCGCTACGCGCCTGACGGGCTCAGCTGCGTCCAAGGCGCGCGCGACGCGGTGTACACCTTCACGCTCGCGGCCCCGGCGGTCGTGAGCGCCTCCGTCACCTCGCGCACGGCCGGGTTCGAGCCCGTGCTCACGGTGGGCTTCGGCTGCACGGACCCGACCTGCAACGCCTCCGGGCTGGGGACCTCCCACTTCGAAGGCGAGCTCTTCACGGGGACGTACTCCGTCATCGTGTCCTCGGAGACCCTCGCCGCCGGTGAGTTCGACCTCGCGCTCGGCATCCGGCCGCCGCCCACGGGGGAGGTCTGCTCGGAGGCCCTCCCGCTGACCTTTGATTCCAACCGCCAGGTCACCACCTGGGTGCCGACCCAGGGCCGCGCGGACGACTTCACGCTGGACTGCATGGACTGGACGCCCGGGCCCGACTCCGTCTACCGCTTCCGGGTGGACCAGACGAGCGACTTCTCCGCGACGTTCAACGACGGCCAGCTCTCCTCCTCCAACGTGCTCGCGCTGCGCTTCGCGTGTGATGGCGCGGACCTGGGCTGCGGCCCGGCGCTCTCCTACGCCAACCTCCCCCCGGGCGAGTACCTCCTCTTCACGGACTCGTACTCCCCCGAGA
>NZ_RAWA01000106.1 GCF_003611675.1 Corallococcus sp. CA053C | reverse complement strand
GCCCCGACCTGCCCCTCCCCTGGAGGGCAGGGAGCCCGCCATCGACCCCGTGTGCGGCATGACGGTGGACCCGCTCGCGCCGCGAGGAGGGCAGTGGACGCACGAAGGCCACACCTGGTCCTTCTGCGGGGAGAAGTGCCGCCTGCGCTTCCAGGCGGACCCCGAGCGCTTCCTCCACCCCCAGGCCTCCCCGCCGGCTCCCAAGGCGGGCGCGGTCTACGTGTGCCCCATGGATCCGGAGGTGCGCCAGGGCGCGCCGGGGGCCTGCCCGAAGTGCGGCATGGCGCTAGAGCCCGAGTCACCGCCCGCGCTGGAGACGCGCGTCGAGTACACCTGCCCCATGCACCCGGAGGTGGTGCGCGACGGGCCCGGCACCTGCCCCAAGTGCGGCATGGCGCTGGAGCCGCGCACGGTGACGGTGGAGGAGAGGCCGGATCCGGAGCTGCGCTCGATGACGCGGCGGTTCTGGGTGGGGCTCGCGTTGAGCGTGCCGCTGATGCTGCTGGGCATGTCGGACATGCTGCCGGGGCAGCCCGTTCAGCATGCGCTGTCTCCGGCGGCGCTGCTGTGGGCGCAGCTCGCGCTGGCGACGCCCGTGGTGCTCTGGGTGGGAGCGCCGTTCTTCCAGCGGGGCTGGGCCTCGGTGCGCAACCGGCACCTGAATATGTTCACGCTCATCGCGCTGGGCGCGGGCGCGGCGTACCTGTTCAGCGTGGGGGCCACGCTGTTCCCGCACCTGTTGCCAGCAGGTGCGCGCACGGGCCACGGAGGCACCGCGCCCGTGTACTACGAGGCGGCGGCCATCATCCTCACGCTGGTGGCGCTGGGGCAGGTGCTGGAGCTGCGAGCACGGCACGCGACGTCCGGCGCCCTGCGCGCGCTCTTGTCCCTGGCCCCCGCCACCGCGCGGCGCATCGCGGACGACGGCCACGAGGAGGACGTGCCGCTGTCCCTGGTGCACGTGGGCCAGCGGCTGCGCGTGCGCCCCGGTGAGAAGGTGCCGGTGGACGGCGAGGTGCTGGAGGGCGCGAGCGCGGTGGACGAGGCGCTCGTCACCGGGGAGCCGGTGCCGGTGGAGAAGGGCCCGGGCGCGAAGGTGACGGGCGGCACGGTGAACGGCACGGGTTCGCTGGTGATGCGCGCGGAGCGCGTGGGCAAGGACACGCTCCTGGCGCGCATCGTCCAGCGCGTCGCGGAAGCCCAGCGGACGCGCGCCCCCATCCAGCGGCTCGCGGACCGGGTGGCCGGAGTCTTCGTGCCCGCGGTCATCGCCGTCGCTGTGGTGACGGCCGGGGTATGGGCGGTGTGGGGTCCGGAGCCCAGGCTCGCGCACGCGCTGGTGAACGCCGTGGCGGTGCTGATCATCGCCTGCCCGTGCGCGCTGGGACTGGCCACGCCCATGTCCGTGATGGTGGGGACGGGGCAGGGCGCGCGCATGGGCGTGCTCATCCGCGACGCGGCGGCGCTGGAGCGGATGGCCGCGGTGGACACGCTGGTGGTGGACAAGACGGGCACGCTCACGGAGGGCAAGCCGCGGCTCGTGTCGGTGGAGCCCGCGCCGGGCGTGGACGCCACCGTGCTCCTGCGCCACGCCGCCAGCCTGGAGCGCGGCAGCGAGCACCCGCTGGCGGCGGCCCTGGTCGCGGGCGCGCGGGAGCGGGGCATCCCCTTGGTCGGCGTGGATGGCTTCCAGTCCCAGCCGGGCCAGGGCGTGCGCGGGCGCGTGGACGGGCACGACGTCGCGCTGGGCAACGCGGCGCTGATGCAGGCGCTGGGCGTGGAGGTGGCGGCGCTGACGAAGCGGGCCGAAGCGCTGCGGGAAGAGGGCCAGACGGTGGTGCTGGTGTCGGTGGACGGACGGGCCGCGGGCCTGCTGGGCGTGGAGGACCCGGTGAAGGACTCCACGCCGGAGGCCCTGGAGTGGCTCAAGGCCGAGGGCCTGCGCGTGGTGATGCTCACCGGCGACAGCCCCACGACGGCGCACGCGGTGGCGCGCAGGCTGGGCATCACCGACGTCATCGCGGGCGTGCAGCCGGACGCGAAGGGCGACGCGGTGAAGCGGCTTCAAGCCGAAGGGCGCGTGGTGGCGATGGCGGGCGACGGGGTGAACGACGCCCCGGCGCTCGCTCGGGCGGACGTGGGCATCGCCATGGGGACGGGCACGGACATCGCGATGGAGAGCGCGGGCGTGACGCTGGTGAAGGGCGACCTGCGGGGCATCGCGCGGGCGCGCCGGTTGAGCCGGGGCGTGCTGCGCAACATCCGCCAGAACCTCTTCTTCGCCTTCGTCTACAACCTGCTGGGGGTGCCCCTGGCCGCGGGCGTGCTGTACCCCGTCTTCGGCCTGCTCCTGAGCCCGCTGTTCGCGAGCGCCGCCATGAGCCTGTCCTCGGTGTCCGTCATCGCCAACGCCCTGCGGTTGCGACGGCCAGGCCCCTGAGCCTTCCGCCCGGCCAGAGCGCCGCCGACCTGCCCGCCTGAAGGGGGGCGTGCACGGAAGCCCGGGCCCATTAGAGTGGGGCCATGAACGCCCGCGAGGAGGGGCGCACCACCGGTGCGCCCAGCAGCCACATCTCCGTCGTCAAACTGCCGCACTCGTGGTTCATCCTCTGCGCGTCGCGCGAACTGGGCGACAAGCCCATCGCGCGCACGCTCCAGGGCACGCCCCTGGTGCTGTTCCGGGGGGAGGGCGGCAAGCCCGGCGCGCTGGTGGACCGGTGCCCGCACCGCAACGTGCCCTTGTCGCTGGGGCGCGTGAAGGGCGGCCAGTTGGAGTGCGGCTACCACGGGTGGCGCTTCGATCAGGGCGGCCAGTGCCGGCTCATCCCCGGCCTCGTGGGCGAACCCGAGGCGAAGTCGCGCTGCGCCACCGCCTACGCGACGCGCGAGCAGGACGGCTTCGTCTGGGTCTACTCGACGCCTGGGGTGGAGGAGCCCACCACGGAGCCCTTCCGCTTCCCGCTGCTGGACGCGGGGGACTACACCACCGTGCGCCGGGTGCTGCGCGCGCCGGGTTCGCTGCACGCGGTGCTGGAGAACACGCTGGACGTGCCGCACACGGCCTTCCTCCACGGCGGCCTGTTCCGCACCGCGGAGAAGCGCAATGAGATCGACGTGGTGGTGCGCCGGGGCGCCGAACAGGTGGAGGCGGAGTACCTGGGCGAGCCCGCGCCCAAGGGGCTCGTCGGCAGGCTGCTCGCGCCGGGCGGCGGCGTGGTGCAGCACTTCGACCGCTTCCTGATGCCGTCCATCGCGCAGGTGGAGTACCGCATCGGTGAGCGGAGCCACATCCTGGTCACCTCCGCGATGACGCCGGTGGGGGACTGGGACACGCTCGTGTACGCGGTGGTGACGTTCAAGCTGCCGGTGCCGCGCTTCCTGCTCAAGGCCGCGCTGCCGTTCGTCCTGCCGGTGGGCCTGCACATCTTCGGGCAGGACGCGCGCATCCTCGCGAAGCAGACGGACTCCATCCGCCGCTTCGGCACGGAGGCCTACGCCTCCACCGAGATCGACGTGCTGGGGCCCAGCATCCTGCGCCTCATGCGCGCCCAGGAACGCGAGCGGACCCAGCCCGTGCCGGACACGGTGCACGAGACGCGCGTGCGCATGCGCACGTAGCTTCAATCACAGACAGCCGGGCGATGCGCGGGTCGTGAACCGGGCATTGCCCAGGCCCGTGGGGGAGTCCGGGTTGGCGCGCATCCTCTCGTGGATACCCTTCTCCACGAATGGACACGACACGTGAGGCCCCCTTCATCTCCACCGGCCAGCTCCCCTCTCCGGAGCGGGTCCGGGCGCTGGTGGACGAGGCGTACCAACGCCATCAGGGGAACACGGAAGGGGAGTGCTCCCAGGTCTACCCGGCGTTGGCGAGGGTGAAGCCCCAGCTCTTCGGCGCGTGCGTGGCGGGCATCAACGGCAACACCCACGGGGTGGGGGACGTGGACCATCCGTTCGCCATCATGAGCGTCTCCAAGCCCTTCCTCTTCGCCCTGGTCTGTCAGGTCCTGGGCCCGGAGGTGGCCCGGCGCAAGCTGGGGGTCAATGGCACCGGCCTGCCGTTCAACTCGGCCATGGCGATTGATCAAAGCCCGGACGGACGCACGAACCCCATGGTGAACACCGGGGCGCTGGCGACGACGAGCCTCGTTCCAGGCACCACTCCCGAAGCCCGGTGGCGGTTCATCCAGGAGGGGTTGTCCCGCTTCGCCGGCAGCACGCTCGCGCTCGACGAAGAGGTGTATGCGTCCGCGTTGAAGACCCACCACCGCAACCAGGGGCTCGCGTGGCTGTTGCACGGGCTGGGTCGCCTGGAGACAGAGCCCGCCCTGACGACGGAGCTCTACACCCGCCAGTGTTCGCTGGCGGTGACCGCCCGGCAGCTCGCCGTGATGGGGGCGACCCTGGCGGACGGAGGCGTCAACCCGCTCACGGGGACGCGGGTCGTCGACGAGGACGTCTGCCATTACGCGCTCGCGGTGATGGCCACGGCGGGGATGTACGAGACCTCCGGAGACTGGCTCTACGACGTGGGGATGCCGGGCAAGAGTGGCATCGGGGGCGGCATCGTCGCGGTCGCGCCGGGCAAGGGGGCGTTGGGCACCTTCGCCCCGCTGCTCGACGCCGCGGGGAACAGCATCAAGGGGCAGCTCGTCGCGAAGTTCCTGGCCCAGCGGCTGGGCTTGAGCCTGTTCATCTCGAAGCCCGACACGGGACCTCGATGAAGGACTGGACGGTCACCACGCTCCTGGTGTTGGGCCTGGAGCTGGTGCTCTTCGTCACCCTGCTGCTGGCCATCGAGCTGGCCTACCGCATCGCGCGCAAGCGGAGGCTCTCCGACCCCTCCGCGCACCTCCGCTCGGTCACCGCGGTGTCCAGCGTCGTCTTCTCCTTGATGGGCCTCATCCTGGCCTTCTCCTACTCGGAGGCGGGAAGGCGCCTGGAGGCGCACCGGAACCTGGTGGTCGACGAGGCCAACGCCATCCGGGGCGTGTGGTCCCTCGTGGACGTGGTGCCGGAGGCGGACCAGCCGCCGCTGCACGACCTGCTCCGGCAGTACCTGGACGAGCGCATCCAGGCCCATCACGCGCTCCCCCGGGTGGAGGCGTTCGAGGCGCGCCGCGCCAGGGCCGCCGGCCTCCAGCAGCAGCTCTGGACGCGGATGGTGGCCATCACGCGGGTCGCTCCAGACAAGGAGGTCCTGCTGCTGCCTCCGGTGCGCCTGATGGCGGACGTCGCGGCGAAGCGGACGCTCGCCGTGCGCACGCACATCACCTCGCCCGCGTTCCTCTTCATGCTCGGGCTCGCCGTGGTCGGGGCCCTGCTCGTGGGCCTGACGACGGCGCAGGGCGAGGGCCGCAACTGGCCCTACCGGTTGCTCTTCGCCCTGGTGGTCTCCGCGTCCATCCACGTCGTCGTGGACCTGGAGTACCCGCGCACCGGCATCGTCAGCACGCAAGAGGCCGACTCGCTCCTGCTGGAGCTGCGCGACACCATGCGCTGACGGTGCACGCCCTGCGCTTCAGCTCGCGGTGGGTGTCGGCTTGGGGCGGGGCAGGATGAGCTCCGTGGAGAAGTAGCGCTCCATGCGGTCCGGGAACACCGTCACCACCTGCGCCTGCGGGCCCAGCCGCTTCGCCGCCTCCACCGCCGCCGCGTAGTTGAGGCCGGAGGACGGGCCCACCGGGAAGCCGCGGCGGATGAGCGCCCGCGCGGTGCGCATGGCCAGGTCGTCCGACACGTCCAGCTCCACGCGGCCCGGCAGGTCCGCCTCGCGGTACAGCTTGGACAGCCCGTCCACCACGCCCGGCACGCGCGCGCTGAAGCTGCAACACTCGATGTCGCAGCCCAGCCCGGAGATGGGCCGCGCGATATAGGCCGTCACCGGACAGCCCGCTTCCGCGAACGCCTGATACAGCCCCACGATGGTGCCGCCCGTGCCCACGCCGCTCACCACCGCGTGAACCAGCCCGCCCGGAATCTGCGAGAGGATCTCCTGCCCCGTCCACACCCGGTGCGCCTCCGCGTTGTCCGGGTTCTCGAACTGGCGGGGCGCGTAGCCGCCGCGCTCCAGGGCCAGCGCCTCCGCCCGGGCGATGGCGCCCCGGATGCCCTCCGAGCGCGGCACCAGCTCCACCTCGCCGCCGTACGCGCGGATGGCGATGAGCCGCTCCTCCGTCACGCCCTCCGGCATCACCGCCGTGAAGCGGCACCCCATCTGCGCGCTCGCCAGCGCCATCGCGATGCTCGTGGAGCCGCTGGACGCCTCCACCACGTCGCCCCCCGCAATCAGCTCCCCCAGCCGCCACGCCTTCTCCAGCATGTACCGCGCGATGCGGTCCTTGGTGGACCCACTGGGGTTGAGGAATTCCAGTTTGCACCAGATGGTCGGACCTTCCGGGTCCAGCCGCAGGGGGACGAGCGGCGTGGGGCCCACGGCCTGGAGGAAGCGACCATCGGCGGGAAGCGGGCGACAGGGAGCGCGCATGGGTTCATCCCTACCGCGAAACGCGCCGGCGTGGGAGCCAGGGAGCCACCCCTGTTGGTCAGCGAGCGTGCAGGGACCCTTGGCCGATCGTCCACTCCTCCTGAAACCGACATTCTCATATGCAGGACACTTGGCGGGTCGCGGGCCAGCCATTACGAAGGAAGGCCAGCCTCCGCACGCATGCCATCTCCAGCGCCCATCATCCTGAACGTCAACGACGACCTGGCCAGCCGCTACGTCACCTCCCGCGTCCTCTCCCTGGCGGGCTTCCAGGTGCTGGAAGCGGGCACGGGCAGTGAGACGCTGGTGCTCGCGGACGAAAGCACCGACCTCGTCATCCTGGATGTCCGCCTGCCAGACATGAGCGGGCTGGAGGTGTGCCGGCGGCTGAAGGCCTCGCCGCGCACGCGCAACGCCCTGGTGCTGCACCTGTCCGCGCAGGCCGTCGGGGCCGCGGACCGGGCGCAGGGGCTGGAGCACGGCGCGGACGCGTACCTCGTCGCGCCGGTGGATCCGGAGGAGCTGGTGGCCCAGGTGCACGCGCTCTTGCGCCTGCGCCGCGCCGAGCGCGAGGTGCGCGTCCTCTCCGACCAGGTGCAGCAGCAGCGCCGGCTCCTGGACCTGGCCATGTCCGCGGCGGCGGACCCCATCGCGCTCTACGACGGCGACGGCATGCTCATCTTCGCCAATCAAGCCGTGGCCGCGTCGCGCGGCTCGCACCACGTGCACGTCCCAGGCAAGAGCATGGAGGCGCTGCGCCAGCAGGATCCGCAGCTGGAGCCCTACGCGAAGTCGCTGGAGATGGCCCGGCGCACGGGCCAGGTGCAGCGCGGCCACGTCACCCTCTCCTCCGACTACGGCCCCCGGCACTTCGAGTACACGATGTCCCCCGCCGCCGGCCCCACGGGCGCGGTGGAGGCGGTCATCGCCACCGGCCGGGACGTCACGGAGATGCGCAACGCGGAGGACTTCCGCGAGCAGTTCCTGGGCATCCTCGGCCACGACCTGCGCAACCCCCTCAACGCCCTGTCCATGTCCGCGCAGCAGCTCCAGCGCCAGGGGGAGATGACGGACCGCCAGAAGGTCTTCACCGAGCGCATCCTCACCAGCGCGGACCGCATGGACCGGATGATCCGCCAGCTGCTGGACTTCGCCCGCGCGCGGCTGGGCGCGGGGCTGCCGGTGGTGCGCTCGCGGTGCGACCTGTTCGACGTGGTGCGCGGCGCGGTGGACGAGTCGCGCGCCAGCCACCCCCACCGCGAGGTGATGCTGGACGTGCGGGGCGACGGGCGCGGGGAATGGGACGCGGACCGGCTGGAGCAGGTGGTGGGCAACCTGGTGTCCAACGCGCTCAAGTTCAGCCCGCCGGAGAGCTCCGTGCGCATGAGCGCGGAGGGGCTGGAGAAGGAGGCGGTGCTGCGGGTGCACAACCTGGGCGCGCCCATCCCCCCGGATCAGCTTCCCCACCTCTTCGCCGCATGGCGCCGCGCCGGCCGCAGCGACCGGGAGCAGGGCGTGTCCGCGGGCCTGGGCCTGGGGCTGTACATCACCGAACAGATCGTCCGGGCACACGGCGGGTCCGTGCAGGTGTCCTCCACCGAGACCCGGGGAACGACCTTCACGGTCCGCCTCCCGCGCGGCTGAGGGAAGTGACCACTGCCGGACGGATGGGTTGCGGGCGCCCTTCCGGATGCGCAGGGGCATCCCCACCGTGGGGGCATGGTCCCATCCGAAAAGCGAATCTTCGCCCAGAGCGTGGAAGCCCTCTTCGTGCGTACCCTGGGGCCGCACCTGACGCGTGACGGGCGCCAGCGCCTGAAGGCGGCGGGGTTGGACCTGTCCCAGCCGCTGCGCCACAACTACGCGCTGGAGCAGTGGCGGGCCTTCCTGGACGTCGCGGCGCGGGACGTGTTCCCGGGCCAGCCGGCGGAGGTGGCCTACACGGAACTGGGCGCGCGCTACCTGCAGGGCTTCCAGCAGACGTCCGTGGGGCGGGCGAGCATGCAGCTCGTCACGCACCTGGGGCCGGAGAAGACGCTGGAGCGCGTGCCGTACAACCTGCGCGCGGGCAACAACTTCAACGAAGTGCGCGTGGAGGAGCTGTCCCGGAACGCCGCCACCCTGTGGGTGAAGGACGTGCTGGCGGACAACCCCTTCTTCGCCTCCGGGTTCCTGGCGGAGACGCTGCGCGCGTCGGGCGCGGGCACGCTGGACGTGAAGCCCATCGCCTTCGACGGCACGGCGGCCACCTACCGGCTGACGTGGGTGCAGGCGAAGTCGCAGCGGCCCGCGGGCACGGGCGCCACGGTCCGCCGGCTCTTCGGGTAGCCGCGACCGGAGGGTCGCTGTCGGGTGACAGCTTACGGGTAGCGCACGGGCGCCGGCGGGTCGTCCGGGGGCAGGGGGATGAACTCCGTCTCCTGCGGCACCTGCCCGAAGCGGCCCTCCTTCCAGTCCTTCTTGGCGACCTCCAGGCGCTCCTGAGAGGACGACACGAAGTTCCAGAACAGGTAGCGCTGGCCGTCCATGGGCTCGCCGCCCAGCAGCATCATCCGCGCGGGGGCGTCCCCGGCGCCGAGCACGATTTCACTCCCCGGCTTGAACACCAGCAGCTCGCCGGGCTCGAAGCGCGTGCCCTCCACCTCCACGCTGCCCTCCACCAGGTACAGGCCGCGCTCCTCGTGCTCCGCGGGGAGCTTGAGGCGTGCTCCCTTGTCCAGGCGCGCGTCCGCGTAGAAGAGGGCGGAGTGGGTGCGCACGGGGGACTTGCCGCCGTGCATCTCGCCCGCGATGACGTGCAGGCGCACGCCGTCTCCTTCGACGACGGGCAGGGTGTCGTTGGGGTGGTGGACGAAGGCGGGCGCGGTCTCCTCGTGCTGCTTGGGGAGGGCGACCCAGGCCTGGATGCCGAACAGGCGGCTGCCCGCGGCGCGCGTCTGGGGGCCGGTGCGCTCCGAGTGGGCGATGCCCTGGCCGGCGGTCATCCAGTTCACGGCGCCGGGGCGGATGGACTGCACGGTGCCCAGCGAGTCGCGGTGGAGGACCTCGCCCTCGAAGAGGTAGGTCACGGTGGCGAGGCCGATGTGCGGGTGGGGCCGCACGTCCAGGCCGTGGCCCGGGTCGAAGTCCGCGGGGCCCATCTGATCCAGGAAGATGAAGGGGCCCACCATGCGGCGGCGCGCGGAGGGCAGGGCGCGGCGCACGGTGAAGCCGTCACCCAGGTCGCGCACGCGGGGGACGATGAGCGTCTCCAGCGAGGGCGGGACCTCCCGTCCGTGCAGGTCTTCTTCCCAGCTCATGGTGCGGCTCCTCTGTCGGGGCGCGGGGAGCCGCGTCCGGGTCGCTGACCACGATAACGGCTCGCGGGGCCCGGTTCAGGTTTCAGTTCAGCCTCGGTTCAACCTCAGTTCAAATCAAAGAGCGGCACGTACACGCCCACGTTGAACGTCAGGCTCCAGGCCCCCACGGAGGCGGGGATGGCGGGGCGTCCGTCCTCCGCCGGCACCTCCGCCGAGCTGAACAGCGGCTGGTAGATGCCGCTGACCCCGAGGAAGAACGGGAGCTGCTGCCCCCAGTAGTAGCCCGCGGTCAGCGAGGGGGCGAGCGCATCCGCCGCGTCGAACTCATCCACCGTGCGGTCGCGGATGGCGACGTAGCGGCCCAGGTCCACCACGCCCGCCTCGAAGTGGAGGCCGTGGCCGCCTTGCTGGGAGAGCGGCACCTGGACCCCCAGGCCCAGGGGCAGTGAGAGCGGACCCTCGAACTCCTCGTCCCGCCCCGCGCCGGAGACGAAGCGCACGCCGGCGGTCGCGCGCAGCGAACCTCCCACGGAGAAGAGGACGTCGTTGTCGCGGCCCGTGCGGTCGGTCATCTCCTCGGTGAGTGACTCCAGGATCTTGCGCCGGCTGGCGTGCGCCGCCTCCACGGTGTCCGCGTCGGTGACGGCCTCCACGCGCGCGCTGCCCTCCTGCCCGATGGTCGTGGGCTGGTACCAGGTCTCCGCGTACTGGAGCACGCCGCCCACGATGCGCAGGCCCCGCTGCGCGGCCGGAGTCTGGGCCGCGTCCACCAGCGAGACGGCCCGCGACGCGGCCCCGATGAGGGCGTTGGTGTCCCGGTCCAGCGCGGCGTGGCTCACGGTCCGCAGGAGGCCAATGGCCTGCGCGTCCTTGTGGGCGGTGCCGACGACGTCCAGCGCGCTGTCACACCCGGCGTCGAGGTCCGCGAACCGGCAGCCCATCTCCAGGGCCGCGTCCACCGCGTGGCCCATGCGGAGCCGGGGGTCGGCCTTGCCTTCGACGCGGGCGGTGACCGCCGCGTGCAGGTGCTGGGCGATGATGCGCGCGTGGTGGGTGTACGCCTCCCGCTTCGAGCTGTTGACGAGGTAGGGGCAGCGGTTCGCGAACTCGTCGGAGAGCTGCATCACCGCGCAGTCGGCCGGTTGCACTCCCAGCTCCAGCGAGGTCTTCAGGCAGGACGCGAGCGCCGCGCCCGCCGTCACCATCACCGCCGCCGACGTGGTCTTCGCGCTCTCCGTCGTCTGGCTGCAGGGGGTGACCTGCGTGGCCTTGTCGATGGCGAAGGCCAGCAGGTCCTGGACGAGGGTGCTCGCTTCCGCGTCGGACCAGGGCCGGTGCGGCCGGGTGAGGTGGGGCAGCAGGTCCGCCTGGACGATGCGGGCGAGGACGGCGTAGTCCTCGTTGGACATCCCCCCGGACTTGAGGACCGTCGTGTCGAGCGCCATCCGCAGGGCGTCCTGGGTGACCGCGCCCTGGAGCGCGCTGGTCGTGACGGCCAGCTCCTGCAGCCGCAGGGGCGCCACCACCTCGCAGGTGCTGCGGAAGCGCGAGGTCTGGGGCGGGGTCTTGCTGCACGAAAGCCCCACCTCGAGCTTGTCCTTGAGCAGGTCGAACGCCCGGTTCGTGGCGCGGTCGACCACGATCTCTCCCAGGATGAGCACGAGCTCGTTGACGACCTCGGCCATGCCGCCCTGCATCCCCGCCATCCGGGGCTGGAGGAGCATGCGGTTCGTGGAGTCCGTCAGGAATTGATCCGGGCTGGACGTGCTGTCCGCGCTGAGGGTCTCCTGGCCCTTCCGGAGGAGCTTCGAGTTGGTGTCCAGCCCCGGCTCGACGGAGGGCGTCGTCGTGCCGCCCACTCCCTGGGGTGCCGCGATGATGCCGCCGGGCTGCGCCAGCGCGGAGGTGGTGAGGAAGAGGGTGAACAGCAGGGCCTTGTTCATGGTGATCATTCCCAGAGATGAAGTCGCACGCCCAGGGACTGCTCGAGCCGCTCCAGGACCGGAGCGAGGGGTTGGAAGAAGCTGTGTGACGGCTGCAACGCCCCGCTGCAGCTCCCCAGCACCTTGGGAACGTCACCGGCCGTCAGCAGCGCCCCGCCGGAGTCGCCGTCGAGGGTGATGGCGGACGTCGTGGCGATGAGCCCCGCGAGGCTGACGGGCCCGAAGGCCGACTCCGGGAAGTGGACGTCGAACAGGCTGGCCTCGGTGCGGGTGGAGGCCCAGGCGTTGGCGGTGGGCCGGAGCATGCGCACTTCTGTGTTTGTCCAGCTGTCCAGCGCCACGCCCGCCGCCCTCAGGGGAGGCGTCTTCTTCGCCAGCGCCCGTCCCGCGGGCGTCAATTCGACCAGCGCCGCGTCGAGCGGCAGCCCTCCGGTGGACGGCTCCAGCAGGTTGAGGCGGGGATGTCCCACGACCTGGGGCTTGCCCTCCGGCGGGGCGGCGAACACGCGCGTGGTCCATGCGCCGCGCTCGAACAGGTGGCCCGCAGTGAGCAGCCACTGGGGCTCCTGCGAGCCGGCGGAGGTGAGGAGGCTGGAGACGCCTCCCGCGCGCAGGGTGCCTCCCGGCGCCACGGCATTCACCGTGGCCCCGATGCGCAGCCCCTCGAACTCGGGCAGGGTGGACTGGCCTGAACGGGGCAGGGTGCCCGTCGCGATGATGTCCGGCGCGATGGAGTACCACCCGCTCCGGACGCGGAAGGTCAGCGGGGGAACCGGGTACTCGGGGCGCTCGTGCTTCCTGCGCACGTAGACGGTGAGGGTCCACTCCCGGGAAGGCTCGCCCCGGACGCGACGCCGCCCGACACCAAAGGCGACGACCCCGAAGCGGTTGCCCTGCGGAAACAGCTCGCGGGCCGCGGCCATGACGGCGCCCCACCGGGAGGGAGCCAGGGAGCGCAGCCGCTGGATGGGATGTGAACGGCGAGGACCCGCCATGGGCCGCGAAACTCAGCACACCTGACTTCGGGCGAGAACAAAACTCGCACTTGTCGTGGGTGTGACGGCGCCGTCACCGAGCCTGGGCCTACGCCGCCACCATGCCCGCGGGTGATTCGGGCGACCGTCGCGTCATGTCCACCAGGATGCCGATGATCCGCTGCACGCGCCCGTCCTCCGTGCGCGCCCGCCCCCACAGCGTCAACCGGCGGATGCCTCCTCGCGTGTCCAGCACGCGGAAGTCGAGCGTCACCTCGCCCGGAATGCGGGTCCAGTGGTGCAGCCGCTCGGCGACGGACAGCCGGTCCTCCGGGTGCACGCGCGCCAGCAGCGCGGCGAGCGGCTCCTCGGGGGCCAGCGCCTCCTGCCCCAGCAGCGTGGCCGCGTCGCGCTCCCAGCGCAGCAGCCCCTCCGGCATCCGCAGGTCGAACAGCGTCACGGACGCGGCGGCCAGGGCCTGCTGGAGCCGCACCTCGTTCTGGCGCAGGGCCTCCTCCATCCGCTTGCGCTCGCTGATGTCGCGGCTGATGCCGAACAGCCCGAACACCTGGCCCTGCTCGTCCCGCAGCACGCCCTTGGTGGACAGCCACACGCGCCCGGACTGCGCCTCCTCGTAGGTGAGCGTCCTGCGGAAGGCGAGCACCTCGCGGTCGTGGGCCATGCTGGCGCGGGCCTCGTCGGGCCAGAGCTCCTCGTCGGTGTGGCCCAGCACCTCCTCCACCTGGCGGCCCATCAGCTTCGCGCCCGCGGCGTTGATGCGCGTGTACCGGCCCTCCAGGTTCTTCGTGTAGAGGGCGTCCGGGCAGCCCTGCATCACCGCCTGGAACAGGGCGCTCGCGCGGCGCAGGGCCTCCTCGCCGCGGTGCTGGCGCGAGGTGTTCTTCAGGTACAACAGCAACCCGGATGCGGTAGGAACCGCCGTCACGTGCAGGGTCTGTTGGGAGGTGCCCGGCGACGTGTCGAACTCCGTGGGCTGGCCGGTGACGAGCGCACGCAGCAGCGGCTGGCGCAGCGGCACGTCGGGCTCGCCCTCCACCAGGCCCCACAGCAGCTGTCCCTCCAGTTGCTCGCGGGGCCGCCCCAGCAACTGCTCCGCGGCACGGTTGACCCGGCGCACCTGGAACTGGCCATCCAGCGCGACGAACGCCTCCGGCAGGTGCTCCAGGGCCGCCACGAGCAGGTCCTGCTCCGGCATCGCATCCACCGACGCGCGCACCTCCCAGGACAGGTCGCTCAGCCACACGTACAGCGTCCCGTCCCGGGCGCGGGCGGCGCGGACGCGCAGCGTGTGGACGCCGGAGCCCGTGTCCCAGCGGAGCAGGTGCTCCGAACGAAGCCCGGTGACGCGCGTCGCGCCCCACGTCGCGCGCAGGCCCTTCCAGGTCGGGCGCGAGGCCAGGAACGGTTCGCCCACCAGGCTGTCACCCAGCAGCGCCTGCGCGGACGGGTTGGCGTACTCGCAGGTGAAGTCCTCGGGAAGCTCCGGCACATCGCCCACCGGACGCAGCACCAGGAAGCCATCGGGGTTGAGGGCTTCGGACGCGAACGGGAGGGGAGCGGAAGTAGACATACCGGAACACTCCGGATTCAAGCGCGGATCCTCCCGCGTGGCTGCTGGACGAACGGGCCATGGCGCCATGAGGTTTCGGACGGTCGAATTCCGGGCCGTGTGCGCGTTGACGGCGGGCTGTACCTGTGTTCAGGCTGGCTTGCTGGGAGCCCGCCATGTCCCCTCAAATCCATCTCGATTTCGCGTCGGAGTTCGCGGCGCATCCGGCCCTCGCCGCCTTCCATCCGGTGGTGCGGCGTTGGTTCGCGTCCCGCCTGGGGGAGCCCACCCGTCCGCAGGTGGAGGGCTGGCCGCTCATCCACGCGGGGCACGACGTGCTCATCGCCGCGCCCACGGGCAGCGGCAAGACGCTCACGGCGTTCCTCGCCGCGCTGGACTCGCTGTTCCGCCGGGCGCTGGACGGCACGCTGCTGGACCACACCCAGGTCCTCTACGTGTCGCCCCTGAAGGCGCTGGGCAACGACGTGCAGAAGAACCTCCTCCAGCCGCTGGAGGAGCTGATGGCGATGGCGCGCGCGGAGGGCTTCTCGCCGCAAGCCCTGCGCGTACAGGTGCGCACCGGGGACACGCCCGCTTCCGAGCGAGCGCAGATGGTGCGCCGTCCGCCGCACATCCTCATCACCACGCCGGAGTCGCTCTACCTCTACCTCACCGCCGAGCGCGCCCGCGCCACCCTGCGCAACGTGCGCACGGTCATCGTGGATGAAATCCACGCGCTCGCCCGCGACAAGCGAGGCAGCCACTTCACGCTGTCCATGGAGCGCTTGAAGGCGCTCACCGAAGTGCGGCCCCAGATGCTGGGCCTGTCCGCGACGCAGAAGCCGCTGGACGCCATCTCCGGCTTCCTCACCGGCGCGTCGCTCACCGAGTGCCGGCGCGTGGAGGTGGGCCACCAGCGGCCGTGGGATCTGAAGGTGGAGATCCCCGACGCGGAGCTGTCCTCCATCGCGAGCCACGAGATGTGGGGCCAGGTCTATGACCGGCTGGTGCAGCTGGCGGGCGAGCACCGCACCACGCTCATCTTCGTCAACACGCGCAAGATGTCGGAGCGCGTGGCGCACGACCTGGGCGAGAGGCTGGGCCAGGAGTGGGTGGCCGCGCACCACGGCAGCATGTCGCGTGAGATGCGCCTGTCCGCCGAGGAGCGGCTGAAGGCAGGCCAGCTGCGCGTGATGGTGGCCACGGCGTCGTTGGAATTGGGCATCGACGTGGGCAACGTGGACCTGGTGGTGCAGCTGGGCACGACGAAGGCCATCTCCGTGCTGCTCCAGCGCGTGGGCCGCGCGGGCCACCACAAGGCGGGCATCTCCAAGGGCATCCTCTTCGCGATGACGCGCGACGAATTGGTGGAGTGCGTCGCGCTCCTCAACGCCGTGCGCGAGGGGGACCTGGACGCGGTCCGCATCCCGAAGAAGCCGCTGGACGTGCTGGCGCAGCAGATCGTCGCCGCGTGCGCGTGCGAGGAGTGGGACGAGCGCGCGCTCTTCAGCATCTTCCAGCGCGCGTACCCGTACCAGGACCTGACGTGGGAGGAGTACCAGCAGGTGCTGGAGATGCTGTCCGAGGGCGTGGCCGAGCGCCGGGGCCGGGCCAGCATCCACCTGCACCGCGACCGGGTGAACCAGCGGCTCAAGGGGCGCAGGGGCGTGCGCATCACCGCGCTCACGAATGGCGGTGCCATCCCGGACACGTTCAGCTTCAGCGTCACCGCGCAGCCGGAGGGCAAGGTGGTGGGGACGCTGGACGAGGACTTCGCGGTGGAGTCCTCGCCGGGGGACATCTTCCTGTTGGGCAGCACCGCGTGGCGCATCCAGCGGGTGATGGGCAGCACGGTGATGGTGGAGGACGCCAGGGGTGCTCCGCCCAACGTGCCCTTCTGGCGCGGCGAGGCGCCGGGGCGCACGGACGAGCTGAGCCTCCAGGTGGGCCGGCTGCGCGAGGAGCTGCTGCGCCACGATGACGCGGCGGGCTTCCTGGAGAAGCTGTTGCGCGTGCCGCCGCCGGCGGTGGATGCGCTGCTGGGCTATCTGCGATTGGGCAAGAAGATGCTGGGTGATGTGGTGCCCAGCCACACGCGCATCGTGGCCGAGCGCTTCTTCGACGAAGCGGGCGGCATGCAGCTCATCATCCACGCGCCGTTCGGCAGCCGCATCAACCGCGCGTGGGGGCTGGCGCTGCGCAAGCGCTTCTGCCGCTCGTTCGACTTCGAGTTGCAGGCGGCGGCCACGGAGGACGGCATCCTCTTGAGCCTGGGCGAGCAGCACTCGTTCCCGCTGGCGGACATCTTCGACTTCCTGCACCCGGACAACGTGGAGGAGGTGTTGGTGCAGGCGGTGTTGCAGGCGCCCATCTTCGGCACGCGCTTCCGCTGGGTGGCGACGCGGGCGCTGACGCTGCACCGGATGATGGGGGGCAAGCGCGTGGCGCCGAACCTCCAGCGCGCGCGCAGCGAGGACCTGCTGGCGGCGGTGTTCCCCGCGCAGGTGGGCTGTCAGGACAACCACGGCGGCGCGGACGTGGAGCTGCCGGACCATCCGCTGGTGAAGCAGACGATGGATGACTGTCTGCGCGAGGCGATGGACGTGGACGGGCTGCGCGAGGTGCTCCGGCGCATGCGCGACGGGAGCATCGAGCTGGTGGCCCGCGACGTGCCGGAGCCGAGCGTCTTCGCGCACGCGCTCATCAACAGCCAGCCATACACCTTCCTGGACGACGCGCCGGCCGAGGAGCGCCGCGTGCGCAACGTGGCCCTGCGCCGCGCGCTGCCGGCGGAGGACGCGGCGGCGTTTGGCGCGCTGGACTCGGCGGCCATCGCGCAGGTGGTGGAGGATGCCTCGCCGCCGATGCGCGACGAGGATGAGCTGCACGACGCGCTCCTGCAGCTGGTGCTGGTGCGCGCGTCGGAGGTGCCGCGAGGGCTGGAGGCGGGGCTGTTCGCGCAGGGGCGTGTGGCGTGGCTGGAGCGGCCGGGCGCGCGGTTCCTGGTGTCGGCGGAGCGGGGCAACGCGGTGCGGGCGCTCTTCCCGGACGTGCAGACGCAGCCGGTGTTGCCGGTGCTGGCGCACGACCGGCCGGTGGAGCGTGAAGCGGCGGTGTTGCAGGTGGTGCGGGGCCGGATGGAGATGGTGGGGCCCACCACGGTGGCGGAGCTGGCGCGGCTGACGCTGCTGGACGCGGACGACCTCAACTTCGCGCTGCACGCGCTGGAGAGCCAGGGCAGCGTGCTGCGCGGCCAGTTCCGCGCGAGCGAGGACGTGCCGGTGGCGTCCGGCGAGGACGGCGCGCCGGTGTTGGAGTGGTGTGACCGGCGCCTGCTCCAGCGCATCCACCGGCTGACGGTGGGGCGGCTGCGCCGCGAGATTGAGCCGCTGAGCCCGCAGGACTTCATGCGCTTCCTCTTCCGGTGGCACCACCTGGAGGACGTGGACGCGCTGCGAGGGTCCACGGGGCTGATGAAGGCGGTGCGGCTGCTGCAGGGGTACGAGGCGCCGGCCTCCGCGTGGGAGCGCTTCCTGTTGCCTGCGCGCATGCGCGGCTACACGCCGGACCTGCTGGAGCGCGCGTGCTACGCGGGCGAGGTGGCGTGGGGGAGGGTGACGCTGAAGGATCCGCCGAAGCCGGCGGGGCCGCGCCGGGGTGCGCCGGTGGAGGCGCCGGAGCCGGTGGTGGCGAAGCGGTCGTCACCGACGCGCAACGCGCCGCTGACGTTCACGTTGCGCGAGGACCTGGAGTGGATGCTGGCTGCGGCGAGGCCGCACGCGGTGTTGGCGGACGGGGGCGTGTGGATGCCGCCGGACCTGGGCGCGGCGGCGAAGGACGTGGTGGGCGTGTTGGAGCGGCGGGGGGCGTGCTTCTTCCAGGACCTGGTGACGCGGGCGCGGCGGTTGCCGGCGGAGGTGGAGGACGCGCTGTGGGAGTTGGTGGCGAAGGGGCTCGTCACGGCGGACGCGGTGCAGAACCTGCGCATCCTGCAGAGCCCGGCGCACCGCAAGCGGCAGAAGCTGTTGCAGCGAGGAGGTCCGGGCCGCTGGAGTCTGCTGGCGCCCGCGGAGCCGAAGACGCAGGAAGAGGTGACGGAGTCGCTGGCGAGGCTGTTCCTCCAGCGCTACGGCATCGTCTGGCGCGACCTGGTGATGCGCGAGTCCCTGGCGCCGACGTGGCGCGAGCTGCTCTTCGTCTACCGGCGCATGGAGGCGCGAGGCGAGCTGCGAGGTGGGCGCTTCGTGTCTGGCTTCGTGGGTGAGCAGTTCGCCCTGCCGGAGGCGGTAGACACGGCGAGAGCGGTGCGGCGCACGGCTCCGTCAGGTGTGCGCATCCAGCTGTCCGGAGTGGATCCGCTGAACCTCACGGGCGTGGTGACGCCAGGGCCGCGCGTGGCCTCGATGCCGAACAACGTCGTCACGTACGTGGATGGGATTCCGCAGGGCGTGGATGCGGTGGAAGACGCTCCGGAGAACGAGGACGCGGAAGTCGATGCGGCGCTCGCGCAGGTGAACTGAGCGGTGCAGGACAGAGCTGGGTAGCGGCTTGCTGCTGCGCGGGGTTCCCTGGTCGAGTTCCTTCCATGGGCCCTGACGCTCGACATGTCGCCGTGGCGCTCCTCATCGCGCTGGCGCTGGGGGCATCCGCCTGTGGACATGCTCAGCGCCCCGAGCGGAAGACCTATGTGGTCTCCGAGGATGCGACGGGCGTCGGAACCGCGGAGGGACCCGGCACGGGCGGCTCTGGCGCGGAGGCCTACTGCGGCGAGGTGCAGAAGCAGTGCTTCCAAAAGTGTTGGAGGCGAAAGCCGTCGGTGGAAGACCTCCCGAAGCATTCGGAAAGCCACCACCGGCTTTGCACAAGCCAGTGCCTTGAAGTGTTCATGAAGTGTGTCGAGGAGCAGGACGCGCTGGAGCGGCAGGACGCGAAACGGGAACTGCGATTCCCCGACATGGCGGTCGCACTGGACTGGCTCCGGGAGCACAAGTCCGAAGTGGTGGTGGGAACCGTGGTCATCGTCGCGGGTGTGGCGTTCACGCTCGCCGTGGCACCCGCCGGCCTGCTGGTGCTGACCCCCATCTAAAGGAAAGGGCAGGTTCGTGAGCAAGGATCCGGAGATCGACGTGGAGGATGTGCTCGCCGTGCTGAGCGACGTGACCCTTCGTCACGAGAAGGGGTCGCGAGAGTGGAAGGCCCTTCAACTCGCGGCGTTCTGTCTGACCTACGTTCGCCACATCGACAAGCTGGAGGACTTCGCGACCTACTACCGCGAGATGCTCGACCCGAACTTCAAGATCAAGGTCGAGCGGGACTTCGCAACGCGCGCCGAGGCTGATGCCTGGGTCCAGAGCGGCGAGGCCAAGCACCGCATGCACCTCCGGATCGACGGGAAGGGCTTCCTGGTCGTGCAGCTGCCAGGACGGCTCACGCTCATGGTCGCCCCCCTGCCCGAGGAGCTGAACGCGGAGGAACCCGAGGAGTGACTCTCAATACTTGCTCCCCAAAGCGTTCCCGGCTGGGCCTCTGGGTCTTCTGTCCATCACTTTAGCCTTAATTTCCAGCGAGATAGCTCACCGCCAATTGAAATTAACCCAGCCCGTATCTACACTGCATCGCGTCAGCTCTCGGGAGAGGTACGGCGATGCAGAAGTGGATGGCGATGGTCCTGCTGGTGGGCGTGGCGGTGGCGGGACTGCTGGTGGCCCCGGCGGCACAGGTGAAGCAGGGCGGTCCCATCAACGGCGCGGACACCGCCTGGCTGCTCACGGCCACGGCGCTGGTGCTGCTGATGACGCCCGGCCTGTCGTTCTTCTACGGCGGCATGGTGCGGCTGAAGAACGTCGTCTCCACGCTGATGCAGAGCTTCATCGCCATGGCGGTCATCAGCCTGCTGTGGGTCGTCGTGGGCTTCAGCCTGTGCTTCGGCGACAGCTTCCACGGCCTCATCGGTGACCCGCGCACCTTCTTCATGTTCAGCGGCGTGGGCGGTGAGACGCACCCGGACCTCGCGCCCACCGTGCCGCTGCTGCTCTTCGCGCTCTTCCAGCTCAAGTTCGCCATCATCACCCCGGCGCTCATCACCGGCGCGTTCGCGGAGCGCGTGCGCTTCAAGGCGTACCTGCTCTTCATGGTGCTCTTCAGCATCTTCATCTACGCGCCGCTCGCCCACTGGACCTGGCACCCCGAGGGCTTCCTGCGCCAGTGGGGCGTGCTCGACTTCGCGGGCGGCACCGTCGTCCATATGTCCGCGGGCTTCGCAGCGCTCGCCGGCGCCCTCGTCCTGGGCCGCCGCCAGGTGCACCTGACGCACGCCACGCACGCGCCCGCCAACGTGCCCTTCGTGATGCTCGGTACGGGCATGCTGTGGTTCGGCTGGTTCGGCTTCAACGCGGGCTCCGCGCTGTCCGCCTCGTCGCTGGCCACGCTCGCCTTCGCCACCACCAACACGGCCTCCGCCGCCGCCATGCTCGGGTGGATTGCCTTCGACTGGCTGCGCGGTCGCAAGCCCAGCGCCATGGGAGCCTGCGTGGGCGCCGTGGTGGGGCTCGTCGCCGTCACGCCCGCCGCGGGCTTCATCACCGTGGGGCAGAGCATCCTCGTGGGCCTCGTCGCCAGCTTCGTCAGCAACGCCGCCGTCCACTTCAAGAGCCGCACCGCGCTGGATGACACGCTGGACGTCTTCCCCTGCCACGGCCTGGGCGGCGTGGTGGGCATGGTGCTCACCGGCGTGCTCGCCAAGGACGTGGGCCTGCTCTACGGCACCACGCGCACCTTCCTGATGCACCTGCTGGCGCTCGTTCTTGTCTCCGTCTTCTCCTTCGTGGGCTCGTGGATCCTCTACAAGATCGTGGACCGCATCGTCCCGCTGCGCGTCACCCGCGAGCAGGAGGAAGAGGGCCTGGACCTGAGCCAGCATGGCGAGACCGTGGGCGAGGTCCCCACGGCCGCCGCTGCCCGCGTCGAGGCGCCGGTCCCCACCATGGCCCCTGCGGCGACCGCCTCCGAGCAGGGCCCGTCGCTGCCGGCCGTGCCCGCGTAAGCGAGGCTTCAATCCCGGTCCGGCGCTCCCAGGGGGAAGAGTGGCCGGAACGGCCGCGCCTCCTCCACCGCCCGGGCGAAGGACGGGCGGGACAGCAACCGCGCGCGGTAGGCGCGCAGCACGGGATAGGCCTCTGAAATCCGGTGCGTCCAGTCCGCGTAGAACAGGGAGGGCGCGGCCGCGCAGTCCGCCAGCGTGAACTCCGGGCCCGCGGCCCAGGTCCTCCCCGAGAGCTGCCCTTCGAGCCAGCCGTAGGCGCGCTCCAGCTTCTCCTTCGCGAGCGCCAGTCCGTCCTGGCGCTTCACCGGGTCACCCGTCAGCGCCCCGTCCACCGCGTGCTGTGCCGCGTTCATGACGTGCAGGTCGAAGAAGCGGTCGAGGAAGCGCACGTCCAGCGCGGCCATCGGATCCGCGGGCAGCAGGCGCACCGGCCCGGGATGCACGAGCTGCAGGTACTCGATGATGATGCTGGTCTCGACGATGTTGCGCTCACCGTCCACCAGGAGCGGGAACTTGCGCAGCGGCCAGCGTCGCAGCCACTCGGCCGAATGCCGCGGCGTCTCCGGACTGATAGAGCGGAACTCGAAGGGCGTGCCGTTCTCGTACAGCGCGATGAGCACTTTCTGCGTGTACGAGGAGAAGGGATGACCGTAGACCGCGAGCGACATCGTGGAACCTTTCAATTCAACAACTTGTATATTGCAAGGGGTTGAACCGTATTTCGACCACTTGCATACTGCAAGTGCAAATCCCAGGAGGACGGCCATGCCGCAGACAGGACGCTCCGGCTGTCCGATCAACCTGACGCTCGAACAGCTCGGCGACCGTTGGAGCCTGATCGTCATCCGCGACGTCATGTTCGGGAACAGGCGCAGCTATGGCGAACTGCTTGAGCAGAGCGAGGAGCGCATCGCCTCGAACATCCTCGCGGACCGCCTGAAGCGCCTGACCGCGTCCGGCCTGCTGACGCGAAGCCCTGACCCAAGACACCGGCAGAAGGGGATCTACAGCCTCACGGAAGGGTCCATCCAACTGGTGCCCCTGCTCGCGCACATGGCCGCCTGGGGCCGCCGGCACACGCGGCCGAGCGAGGAGCTGTCGGTGCGCGCGGAGCTGCTGGAGAAGGGCGGCCCGCCCCTCTGGGACGCGTTCATGGAGGAGCTGCGCCACCTGCACCTGCACGCGCCGCGCCCGGCGCGCTCGGTGTTCGGGGAGCTTCAGGCCGCCTACGAGAAGGCCATGGCGCGCCGTGCCCGCGCCGTTCGGGACTGATTGAACAGGTCCTGAGCCCTGGGATTGCGGCGGGGCCATGGCTGCCTGAAGTGGCAGCCCGTGTCCTGCGGCTGACGCAGGCCCGGCACTTTCGTGTCTGCTCATGACCCGGCCCCGGTTGCGTACAGTGAATGAAGGCCATTCCTCCGGGAGGAGGAGGCGTTCACTGGTGGGGCGCCCATGTCGCAGGAACGCAAGGCCTTGAAGTCGCGGCGGTCCAGCGCGGTGTGGCTGTGGGGCGCCCTGGTGGCGGTCAGCGGTTGCTCGAAGGAGGAGGCGCCCACCAATTCGCCAGCGGTGCGAACCGCCCAGGCGCGCAGGCAGGTCGAAACGCCGGGCTCCACCGCCAGCCTGGGGGAGCTGCCCTTCGTGGACGCGCTGTCGGTCACCGGCCTCTTCATCCAGAAGCTGGCGCAGCCCACGCCGTTGGGGGAGACGACGGCCGTGCACGTGAAGCTGCCGCCCCCGGCCAACCCGGAGCTCGCGGACAGCCTCGTGCGCGTGGTCGGAGACGCGGAGGACTCCGTGGTGCTGTTCCGCTCCGACGCCCTGGCCCAGCTGGGCGCGATTCCCCAGAGCCCCGGGCCCGGATTCTTCACCCTCTTCTCCCAGCTCCCGGAAGCGGAGCTGGAGCGACGGTGGGCGAGCGCGCCGCGGATGATCCGGGGCGAGTCCGGAGCGCTCACCCGGGAGAGCATCCTGTTCAACGGTCGCCACCCGGCCGCGCGCTTCGAGGGGCTCGCGGTGGACGCCAGAGCCTTCCAGGACGGCGCGCTGATTCCCCTCACCTCCTGCCCGGTGCTGCCCGCCTCCACCCAGGCGCTCTGGGACCGGACGTTGCTCGTGCGGGATCCGGCCGTCGTGCTGGACCCGACGCGCACGTGGGACCCCTGCACCGGCGCGGGCACGCCGGGCGGTGTGTGGACCTTCGCGCACCTCATGCGGCAACTGGCCCAGGGCTCCGGCACGAGCCCCGAGGACTTCGTGACGCGCTGGCTGTCCCTCTGGCTCAATGACTATCAGGTCAACGGCGACGACGTGCCGGCGCGCCGGAAGATGTATGTCGAAGTGCTGGCCCCCTGGGCCACCGCCAGCGGCGTGCTGTCCGCCCTCCAGCGCGATCCCGTCACGGGCCGCTGGGAGGTCCTGCTCGGGGGGCCGCTGAACCTGGACCTCGCCCCCTTCCGGCTGCTGGCCATCGTCAATCGCATCGACCTGGCCCGCAACACGGTCGGAGGCTACGGCCGGCCATCCTCCGCGGGTGAGCTGCGCTTCGTGTTCGGCCTGACCCGGCCCTCGCCCTGGGGAGCGGGCGGGACGGAGGCGACCTGCAACCTGAGCCCCTTCACCGTCATCTTCGAGTACGGAGTGCCGCGCACGGATTGCCAGCAGGTCACCTTCTGGGCGCAGCAGTGGATGCAGCTGGGCACCCACGCCTCCTTCGATGCGGGCTACCGCGCGCAGCTCGCGGAGATGACCCAGAGCGTCGTCATGCACGGCAAGGGCCCCGGCGGGGGCAACCAGAGCGCGCTCAACCAGCTGCGCACCAATGAAATCACCCTGGGGCTGGGCGAGGCGAAGCCGTGGGAGCTGCGGGAGTTCCGGCTGACGGACGAGGACCCCGTCCACGGCACCGACACCCCCTCCAGCGGGCTGCTGCGGGTGCATACGGTGGCGCTGACGCCGGATGACGCGACCCACGACTCCCAGATGGATCCCGACGTCGACGCCTTTGTGCGGATGACCGTCAGGAGCGGGGTCCAGCAGCCAGTGCTCATCCCCACCCGGTGCGCCGCGAGCTTCACCATGCCCGCCCTGATCAACGG
>NZ_RAWA01000105.1 GCF_003611675.1 Corallococcus sp. CA053C | reverse complement strand
GTATCGGACGGGAGGGGTGGCGCTTCTCGCGGAGGCTGGGCCTCCGATGCGAGCACGGCCGGCGCGCCCAGCAGGCCCGCCAGCAGGAGCGCCCGGTGCCCCCGGCTCCGTGCCGGTCCCTTCCCCCGTCGCGCCATGCCTGTGTCCGTCCTCCGTGCGCGGGCCGCCTCCACCCGTCGCTCCCAGCAGTGCGCATGCGGCGAGCCCGGCACCACCCGCCGCGCAAGACACCGGCGGCAACCGTCCTGCGGTGGACGGTCGCCGGGGTGCTCCCCGCGCTTCCTTCATTCCCCTGCACGCGGTGGATGCGCGGAACGGAGGGCCGCTCTAGCTTCGGGACCTTGCGGCTGGCCTGGCTCATCCTGGTTGCCCTGCTCCTGGCGGGGTGCCCGTACCCGAACCATCGACACGACCTGCTCCTGCGCTCGCTGCCGGAGGAGCCGGCGGCGCGCGACGTCGCCATCACGCAGACGCTCGGGATGCCGCTGGAGCCGGGCAACGGCGTGGAGCTGGTGATGAACGGGCGCGTGTTCGACGTCATCGAGGAGGAGATCCGCGCCGCCCGTACCAGCATCCACCTGGCCAGCTACATCTGGCGTCCGGGCATCCCGTCGGACCGGCTGCTCATCGCGCTGCGGGAGCGCAGGCCCGGCGTGCAGTGCCGCGTGCTGGTGGATCCGCTGGGCAGCGTGAACTTCGAGGTCGTGGCCCCCGTGCTGGTGGACGCGGGCTGCGAGGTGCGCCTCTACCGCTCCTTGCAGGGCACGGTGGCGTCCCTGGACGCGGACCGCATCCGCTCGCGCATGCACCGCAAGCTGGTGATCCGCGACGGCGAGGTGGGACTGACGGGCGGCTTCGGCATCTGGCGCAGCTGGCTGGGCAACGGCGACGCGGCGGACACCTGGCGCGACACCAACGTGCGCCTGCGCGGGCCCGCCGTGCGCGGCATGCAGCTGGCGTTCGCGCAGAACTGGCAGGAGGCCGGCGGGGACTTCCTGCCGCCGGAGGCCTTCCCCCCGCTCACGCCCGCAGGGGACGCGCGGGCGTGCTTCGTCGCCAGCACCCAGCACCGCTACCTGTCCCAGGCGTCGAAGATGTGGCTGCTCACCATCGCGTCGGCGAAGCACCGGCTGTGGGTGGCCAACTCGTACTTCATCCCGCCCAAGGCGCTCAGCGACGCGCTCATCGAGAAGGCCCGGCAGGGCGTGGACGTGCGGGTGCTGGTGCCGGGCCGCTACCACGACGTGAAGCCCGTGCTCGCCGGGCAGCGCGCGGCCTACGCGCCGCTGCTGGAGGCCGGCGTGCGCATCTGGGAGTACGAGGTGTCCATGATGCACGCCAAGACGATGCTCGCGGACGACACGCTGAGCGTCGTGGGCTCCACCAACTTCGACCCGCTGTCCCTCAACCACGAGGAGGAGGGCTCCGTGCTGATGGAGGACCCCGTGCTGGCGAAGGAGCTGGAGGTGGCCTTCGAGCAGGACCTCACCCACTCGGTGGAGATCCACTGGAAGGGCTGGAAGCGCCGGGGCGCGCTTCAGAAGCTGGGCGACCGGCTCATCTGGCTCATCGGCGATTTCCTCTGAGCCGGAGCCCTGGGCGTCGCATCGCGCCAGGCGTGGGAACAAGCCGCCGGCTGGCCCCTGTTTCCAGCGCACCCTGTCTGAGAATGGCGCCACCCCCCAACACACGAGACGCGGAGCGCCGGTCCGCCTGAGCGATGGGCCGTCAGGGGGCCCCGACGTGGGTCGCCATTCACTGTCGGTGCGCATTCATTTCGCATGTTGGCGATTCGACTGTTCGGGCTCGCGTTGCTGTCATTGACCACGGCCTGGCCGGTGTTCGCGGCCGGGCCCGCCGTGTGGGGGGAGGGGATGATGGTGAAGGTCCGGCCGGACGCCGCCCCCGGGAGCGCCACCGGGGTGCAGCTCACCGCCGCGCGCAACGAGTTCGTCTCCTTCCAGGTGGCGCTGCACGGAGGCGACGGGGGCCTCCAGGGCGTGCGCGCCCGGCTGCCCGCGCTGGAGGGGCCCGCGACGCTGACGGGGCCGGACGTGACGCTGTACCGCGAGGCGCTCCTCATCACCCGGAAGCCCTCCGTGGTCGGAGAGGCGGTGGGCCCCTGGCCGGACGGGCTGGTGCCGGACACGGATGAGATCGCGGGCGAAGCACGCCGCGCCTTCCCCTTCGACGTGCCCGCGGGCGAGGCGCGCGCCATCTGGGTGGACGTGCACGTGCCGCACGATGCGCCACCCGGCGACTACACGGGCACGGTGATGGTGGAGGCGGACGGAGGCTTCCAGCGGCAGGTGACGGCGAGGCTGACGGTGGTGGACGCGGTGATGCCGAGCACGGCCTCGCTGTCCTCGGCGTTCCTGGTGTGGCCGCCGTACGTGTGCCGCGCGCACCTGGGCCGGGAGGACTGCACGCCGCAGGAGCTGCAGCCGCTGCTCGCGCGCTACCAGCGGATGGCGCTGGAGCACCGCCTCACGCTGTCCAGCCTCTTCCCGCCCTGGCCGGTCGCGTGGAGCGACTTCGACGCGACGTGGGGCCCGTACCTGGGCGGCACCGCGCCCACGCGGCTGCCCGGCGCGCGGATGACGAGCCTGGAGTACGGGGGCCCGCTCACCGCCGACGCGCTGGGCGACTTCACCGCGCACGCGCGGGAGCAGGGCTGGCTGGACCAGGCCTACGTGCAGATTGGCGACGAGCCGCCCTACGGGTCGACCTTCGTGGAGGTGCGCACCAAGGGGGAGCTGGTGCGGCAGGCCGCGCCCGGACTGCGCACGATGCTGACGACGAACGCGTTCCAGCTGAAGCGCAACGACGTGGAGTCCCTGGTGGACGTGGCGGTGCCGCTGGTGAACCACCTGGACGGCACGGAGCCGGGCTTCCTGGGGGACCAGCGCGAGACGTACACGGGCTTCCTCTCGCGCCCCGGTACGGAGATGTGGATGTATCAGAGTTGCATGAGCCACGGCTGCGGGCCGGGGAGCCACATGCCGGAGAACACGCCGGGCTCGGGCTGGCCGTCGTACATGGTGGACCGCTCGGCGGCGAAGGGGCGGGCGATGGAGTGGGTGTCCTTCCTCCAGGGCGCGACGGGGGAGCTGTATTACCAGACGGTGGACCTGCTCCCCACGGCGTGGACGGATCAGCACCACTTCAATGGCAATGGGGACGGGACGCTCTTCTACCCGGGCACCCCGTCTGTGATTGGCGGGATGACGGACGTGCCGGTGGCGTCGCTGCGCCTGAAGCTCATCCGTCAGGGCATGCAGGACTACGAGTGGCTCAAGGCCGTGAGCGACGCGGGCGACCCGGACTTCGCGCGGCAGGTGGCGCGGGAGCTGATTCCCTCCGCGTCGCGCGTGCCGGATGACGGTGCCGCGTTCGATGCGGCGCGGCTGCGGCTCATCCACCGCTACCAGGAGCTGACGGAGGACGACCCGTCGGCACCGGACATGGGCGAGCCGCCGGCGCCGGCGCCGACGCCGGGGCCGGTGGATTCGCCGGCGCATGGCGGGCCGGCGGTGGGGCTGGACGCGGAGGCGGCCGCCTGTCCGGACGCCATGAGGGGAGGATTCATGTCGGAGGCGACCCGCGGGCCGGCATGCTAGAGCGCGGCGCATGAGCACGGACGTGGTGACGCGGGCCCTCATCCGCGAGGCGAGACCCGAGGACGACAAGGTGGTGGGCGACCTGCTGGTGGAGGCCTACACCACGCAGTACGCGAAGAAGCTGCCGGAGATCGTCTATTCGGAGCAGCGCAAGGCGTTCCTCCGGGACGTGGCCTCGCGCCGCAAGGCGGGCACGGTGCTGGTGGCGGAGCTGGACGGCGAGGTCGTGGGCACGGTGGCCCTGTACCCGCCCGGCGCGCCCGGCAGCGAGGCCTGGCTGCCCGATACGGCGGACCTGCGCGCCCTGGCCACGTCGGTGCGCGTCCACGGCCAGGGGCTGGCACAGCCGCTGCTGGCGCAGACGGAGGTGCTCGCGAGGCGCTGGGGGGTGAAGGCCATCTCGCTCCACGTGCGCCGGGGCGCGGTGGGCGTGGCGCGCATGTACCAGCGCCGGGGCTACCAGCGCGTGCCGGCGGGCGACCTGGAAAAGCCAGACGTGTTCCTGGAGGCGTACGTCCTGCCCCTGGAGTGAGGGCTCAGGGCGCGCGTGTCAGGGGGCCACACGCTGGCCCGTGGGGGGCTCATCATGAAGATCCAGATCCCCGAGCAGTCCCTCGTGCTGCTCATCGGTCCCTCCGGTTCGGGCAGGTCCACCCTGGCCCACAAGCACTTCCCGCCCACGGACGTGCTGTCCGGAGCCGACGACGCGGAGGCCCCGCTGCACGCCGAGGTGGCGGGGCGGCTGTCCCAGGGGCGGCTCACCGTCCTCGATGACGTCCCCTTCAGCGCCGACTCACGCAAGCGGTGGGCGGCCCTGGCCCGCGAACACCACGTGCCCCTGGTGGCGATGGTGCTGGACCTGCCGGAGGTGCTCCTCCTGGAGCGCAACCGGCTGCGCACCGGCCCGGTCCCCAGCCCGCGCGCACTGCGCAACCAGTGGCAGCAGCTGCAGAGCGCGCTGCGAAGCCTGCCGAAGGAGGGCTTCAAGCACCTCCACGTGCTCACGCCGGAGACGGTGGACGCGGTGTCCTTCGAGCGTCAGCCCGTGCCCGGCCTCCTCCCGCACGAGCACGGGCCGTTCGACATCATCGGAGACATCCATGGGTGTCTGGAGGAGCTGACGGCGCTGCTGACGAAGCTGGGCTACACGGTCGCGCCGCGCGCGGACGGCGCGCCCGGGTTCGACGTGGGCGTGCCGACGGGGCGCAGGGCCGTGTTCCTGGGCGACCTGGTGGACCGGGGGCCGGGCGTGACGGGAGTGCTGCGATTGGTGATGGGGATGGTGGAGGCGGGCACGGCGCTGTGCGTGCCGGGCAACCACGAGTTCAAGCTGCTGAAGAAGCTGCGGGGCCGGGAGATGCGCGTGTCGGCTGGGCTCGCGGTGACCCTGGCGCAGCTGGAGCGCGAGCCCCCGGAGTTCCAGCAGGCGGTGGCGGACTTCATCGAAGGGCGCCCCTTCCAGTACGTCCTGGATGGCGGCCGGCTGGTGGTGGCGCACGCGGGCCTGAAGGCGGCGATGCACGGGCGCGACTCCACCGAGGCGCGCGACTTCGCGCTCTACGGCGAGACGACGGGCGAAGCGGACGCGTACGGCCTGCCGGTGCGCGCCGACTGGGCCGCGCAATACCAGGGAGCGGCGACCGTGGTGTACGGCCACACGCCCGTGCCGGAGGCCGAATGGATCCACGACACGGCCTGCGTGGACACGGGCTGTGTGTTCGGCGGGAAGCTGACCGCCGTGCGCTACCCGGAGCGCGAGTTCGTCTCCGTGCCCGCGGCCCGTGCGTACTGGGAGACACGGAAGTCCGCGCACGAACCGCGGTGATGTCGGGTGCGCAACCTCCCTCCTGTGTCTAGGTCGGGGTGTGGGGTTGCCTGCTCGGCACCTGGACGACCAGGGAGGTGCCTATTCCTGGGAGAGCCCTACGATGCTGTATGGATTTCGCCCTGGCCCACGGAAGCACCGCGCAACGACAACCTCCTCCGGCCGGGGGCAGCCACCGCGTTCAGTTCTATGAGGATCCGGCCTTCCTCTTCGACGTGGTCGCGAGGTTCCTGGACCTGGGCTTCCAGGCCGGTGAGCCCGCGGTCGTCATCGCCACGGAGATCCACCGCAAGGGCTTCAAGGCGCGCCTGAAGGCGATGGGCCTCGACGTGGAGCGCGCCCTGGCGGACGGGCGGCTCGTCCTGCTCGATGCCCGGGAGACCCTCGCGAAGTTCATGGTCTGGGGGATGCCCGACGAAGAGCGCTTCCAGCAGGTCATCGGGGCGGTGCTCGACAAGAGCAGCCGGGGCGCGGGAGGACGGAGGGTTCGCGCCTACGGCGAGATGGTGGACCTGCTGTTGAAGGACTCGAACCCCCGGGCCGCGCTCCTGTTGGAAGCGCAGTGGAACGACCTGGGCCGGGTGCACCCGTTCAGCCTGCTGTGTGCCTACGCGATGGGCGGCTTCCAGACGCAGGGGGACGCGCAGGTGTTCCACGACGTCTGCTCCGCGCATGCCCACGTGAGCCCCACGGAGGCCTATACGCAGGTCCAGTTCGAGGAGCAGCGCCTGCGTGAGGTCGCCGCCCTGCAGCAGCGCTCCAAGGCGCTCGAATCGGAGATCGAGCACCGCAAGCGCGTGGAGAAGGAGCTGCTGGCGGCGGTGCAGCTGCGCGATGACTTCCTGGCCATCGCCGGGCACGAGCTGCGCACGCCCCTCACGGTCCTCCAGCTCCAGCTCCACTCGCTCACGGGTCTGGTGCGGGACGTGGAGAACCCCCGCGTGAAGGAGCGGGTGGCGCGGGCGCAGGGGCAGGTGAAGCGGCTGGGAGCGCTCACGGAGGAGCTCCTGGACGTGGTCCGCCTGGGTGCGGGCGGGATCCAGCCCCACGTGGAGGACTGTGACCTGACGGAGCTGGTGCGGGAGGTGGTGGACCGCTCCTCCGAAACGGTGACCCGCTCCGGCTGCCAGCTCCAGGTGTTCGCCGAGGAGCCGGTGCCGGGCCAGTGGGAGCGCACCCGCATCGAGCAGGTGGTGACGAACCTGCTCTCCAACGCCCTCAAGTACGGGGCGGGCCAGCCCGTGGAGCTGCGGGTGAAGGCGGGCGCGGACCGGGCGACGCTCGTCGTCCGGGATGGCGGCATCGGGATTCCGCTCGATGCCCAGGCCCGCATCTTCGACCGCTTCGAGCGCGCGGTGTCGTCGAGCAGCTTCGGAGGCCTGGGCCTGGGGCTCTGGATTGCCCGGCAGGTGGTGGAGGCCCACGGCGGCGTCATCCACGTCGAGAGCGAACCCGGACGCGGCGCCACCTTCACGGTCGAATTGCCGTACCGCGCCTGAGCCCCGCCGGGTGGCTCAGGCCGCCGCGGCGGCGCGGATGCCTACGTCCTCGCGGGCCGCGCGCAGGCAGTCGTCCAGGAAGCGCAGGTAGCAGTCCAGCCCGCGCGTGCCGACCGCCGCCAGCCGCCGGCCCTCTTCCGGGTGCGAGCGCAGCAATTCCTCCATCATCCGCTCGTTGAGCGCGGTGTGGCCCACGTCCACCTCCGCGTGCTCGCGGAGGAAGGTGAGCGTGTCCAGCGTGCCCTGGCCCAGCACCGCGCGCACCCGCGCGAGGATGCGCGGCACCAGCACCACCGCGAGGTAGCCCACCTCGTATTCGATGGCGGCCTGGCCCAGCGGCAGGTCGCCGGTGATGGCCTCCTCGTGCACCTGGCGGTACTCGCGCATGGCCTGCGTGGGCTCCTGCGCGACCAGCGCGTCCGCATCCAGGGTGACTGTGTGGCGCCGGTTCCAGGTGCCCACCAGCACGCGCGCGTCTTGAATGGTCATCAGGTGGTGGCCGGCCTCGTGCTTGGCGTGGGTGATGAGCTGCCGGCCCACCTTCTCCTGGCCCAGCGCGATGCAGCGCTCACCCGCGCCGCGGATCCATCCATCCACCGGCTCGGTCATGTACGCGCCCCGGGCGGACCACTCGATGAGGAAGCGCTCCATCAGCGCCGGGGTGATGTCCGGGGACAGCAGCGTGCGCACCACGGCGTCCGTCTCCAGGCGGGCTCGGGTCTCCTGCACGTGCGGTAGGTACTGCGTCTGCATCAGGCTCATGACAGCTCCTTCAGGGTGGGGGAGGGCGGACGGGGTGCCGTCTGCTCGTGGAGGTGTTCCAGGAACTCCGGGACGAGGTCCGCGGGGATGATCCACAGGGCGGGCTTCGCGTCGGGGGCGTCGTCGTGCAGGCCGGCCGCTTCGACGTCGCCCGGTGCTTCGGCGAGGCGTGCTCGAAAAGGGATACGGAGCGGGGCCCGCGGTCGGGTCGTTGGGTCGCACACCAGGCCGGGGACCGGGTCTCCAGGGGCGTGTTTCCCGGTGAAAACAAAGAAACCCCCTGGGTTGCATGTCACACGGGGGGCTCCGCCCGGTGGGAAAGGTGCGTGGCCCCCCGGACGGGCTTACCCTCTGCTGCCCATGTCCCTCCGCAAGGACTTCATCGAGCGCGCCATCGAGCAGTTCGTGGCGGCCATCGCCAGCATCCTCCGGGCCCGGAAGGAGAAGCGGTATGGGGACGCGCGCGCGCTCATCCGGGAGACGGCCCTCTCCGTGCTGGGCATGGAGTACGGCACGCTCACCCTGGCGGACGCCGAGTCCACCTCGCGGCTCCTGGGCACCCACGCCCGCGTGCGGATGCTCGCGCGGCTGGTGCGCGAGGACGGCGAGCTGATGCGTGAGCAGGGGGATCCGCTCACCGCCGACTCGCGCTTCCTCCTCGCGCTGGAGCTGTACCTGGAGGCCGTCTCGCTGGGCCTCAACCCGGACACGGAGGACGCCACCGCCATCGCGGAGCTGCGCGGCGTCACCGACCCGGCCGCGCTGTCGGAGCGCCACCAGCGGATGCTCGCGCAGGCCTGACGAGGCGCGGCGCGCACGTTGGCGCACCCGGATCCGCTGAACACCCGCCCTCGCATCGGTCGGGTTTGAGACACGCCGACGCGGGAAGATTGACGGCGCGTGTCCCCCCGCCTTGCTAGGCGTCAACGACTTGCGTCTATCATTGCCCCTCATTCGTCACGCAAACACCGGGGGGGTGCGCGTGTCCTTTGTTCGTTTTCCCGAGAGCGTTGTCTCTTGTCGCAACCTCGTGGGCGGGGAATGGGTGCAACCCGCCGAGGTCCCGACGCAAGAGGTCCGCAGTCCCTACACAGGCGAGGTCATCGGCCGGGTGCCGTTGACGACCGCGTCCGGAGTCGCTGAAGCGGTGGAGGCCGCGAAGGTGGCGGCGCATGACTGGGGCCTCACGCCGCTGCGAGAGCGCACCCAACGCCTGCAGACCTTCCGCGAGCTGTTGGACACCCACCTGGGCCGGCTGGCGAACCTGGCCGCGAGCGAGGCGGGCAAGACGGTGGCGGAGGCCCGCGCGGGTCTGCTCAAGGGCCTGGAGGTCTGTGATTTCGCCCTGTCGCTCCAGAACCTGGATGGCGGCGCGAGCATGGAGGTCAGCCGCGGCGTCACCTGTGAGTACCGCCGCGCGCCGCTGGGGGTCGTGGCCGGCATCACGCCGTTCAACTTCCCCGCGATGGTGCCCCTGTGGCTGTTCCCCATCGCCGTCACGCTGGGCAATGCCTTCATCCTCAAGCCGTCGGAGAAGGTGCCGCTGACCGCGTGCGCGCTGGGGGAGCTGATGGTCGCGGCGGGCTTCCCGCCCGGCGTCTTCTCCGTCGTGCACGGCGCGAAGGCCGCGGTGGACGCGCTGGTGGAGCACCCGGACGTGAAGGCGCTGGCCTTCGTGGGCTCCTCGCCGGTGGCGCGGCACCTGTACGCGGAGGGCAGCCGCCACGGCAAGCGCGTGCTGGCGCTGGGCGGTGCGAAGAACCACCTCATCATCGTGCCGGACGCGGATCCAGAGCTCACGCCGCAGGCGGTGGTGGACTCGTTCACCGGCTGCGCGGGGCAGCGCTGCATGGCCGCCAGCGTGCTGCTCGCGGTGGGGGACGTGCAGCCGCTGGTGGACGACATCGTGCGGCGCGCCTCCAGGTTGGAGGTCGGCCCGGGCATGGGCGCGCTCATCGACCGGGGGGCGGTGGACCGGCTGGAGACGGCCATCGCGAAGGCGAAGGCGGACGGGGCGCGGGTGCTGCTGGACGGGCGCGGCGCGCGGCCCCCGGGGGAGCAGTACGCGAACGGCCACTGGCTGGGGCCCACGGTGCTGGACGGCGTGCGGCCGGACATGGAGGCCGCCCGGCGCGAGCTGTTCGGCCCGGTGCTGTCCATTGTCCGGGTGACCACGCTGTCGGCGGCGCTCAAGGTGGAGAACGCGTCTCCGTATGGCAATGCCGTCTCCATCTTCACCACCCGGGGCGCGGTGGCGCAGGCGGTGGTGGAGGGGGCGAAGGCCGGCATGGTGGGCGTCAACGTGGGCGTGCCGGTGCCTCGCGAGCCCTTCTCATTCGGAGGCACGGGCGAGTCGAAGTTCGGCCACGGCGACATCACCGGGCCGTCCAGCCTCGACTTCTGGAGCCACCTCAAGAAGGTGACGCGCAAGTGGTCCGCCGGCACCGACGGCTCGTGGATGAGCTGACCGCTGAGCTGACCCCCCCCCACCTCCCAACGCCTTTCGCTCCCAGTTTCCGCGCCCGACAGGAGGGCGCTCCCATGGCTGACAAGAAGCCCGTCAATCACATCCGTCTCACCTCGCATCCGGATGGCCAGGTGCCGCGAGTGCCCCTGCGCTGGGGCGAAACGGAGCCGCTGCGCCGGGGCCCCGTGGTGGCCACGCTCTCCGACCCCGCGCACCGCAACGTCATTGGCACGCACTCCGGCGCGTATGCCATCTACCGCGCGCTGGCGGTGTCCGCGGGCAAGCTGCCGCAGGACCACAAGGCGGACCTGACCAACACCTCGCCCGCGGCGCAGGTGGGCCCGTACCCGTCCTGGGGCGACCCCAAGCGCATCGTGTCGCTGGACCCCTGGGGCGCGGTGGCGGGGCAGGTGTTCCGCGCCTACGCCGAGCAGGGCGTGGACTACAAACCCAGCATCGCCGTCACCCGGGCCCACATCAACATGCCGGAGGTGCGCGACGCGATGCTCGCCGGGCGCCTCCAGGTGGACGGAGACCTGGTGGCGGCCAACGGCGACATCAAGGTCGTGAAGGCCGCCGTGGAGCCCGTCTGGCACCTGCCCGGCATCGCGGAGCGCTTCGGCCTGACGGAGGGAGCGCTGCGCCGGGGCCTCTTCGAGCACACCGGCGGCATGTTCCCGGAGCTCATCACCCGGCCGGACCTGCACGTGTTCCTGCCACCCATTGGAGGCCTGTCGCTGTATGTCTTTGGCGACATCGCGAAGCTCGCCGACAAGGACGTGCCGCTGGCGGCGCGCGTGCATGACGAGTGCAATGGCTCCGACGTGTTCGGCAGCGACATCTGCACCTGCCGTCCGTACCTGGTGCATGGCATTGAAGAGTGCGTGCGCACGGCGCAGCAGGGCGGGGTGGGGCTCATCGTGTACTTCCGCAAGGAGGGCCGGGCGCTGGGCGAGGTGACGAAGTTCCTGGTCTACAACGCGCGCAAGCGGCAGGAGGGCGGCGACTCCGCGGCCACGTACTTCCACCGCACCGAGTGCGTGGCGGGCGTGCAGGACATGCGCTTCCAGGAGCTGATGCCAGACGTGCTGCACTGGCTGGGCATCACGCGCATCCACCGCTTCGTCTCCATGAGCGACATGAAGCACGACGCCATCGTGCGCTCGGGCATTGAGATCCTGGAGCGCGTGCCGATTCCGGAGGGGCTCATCCCGGCGGACGCGAAGGTGGAGATGGAGGCGAAGAAGGCGGCGGGCTACTTCACACGCGGGCCGGTGGCGGACGCGGGGACGCTGGCGCAGGTGAAGGGAAGGGACCTCGATGCTTGACGCGATCCGGGTGCGGGAGGTGTCTCCGACGGTGGCGTGGCTGCGCAGCCCGGCGGCCATCCGCGAGCGGTGTCACCAGGTGCTGGACCTGGGGCTCGCCGGGAGGCTGGAGTACTTCCGGGTGGAGCCGTCACGGCTGCCGGTGGTGGTGGACCGGGTGCTGGCGGTGACGCACGAAGCGTACCCCCGGCTGGACATCCCGGTGCACAGCCGCTGGCGCCACTTCGACGCGGGCGGGGTGCCGAGGCTCGCGCAGCTGGAGGCCCGGCTGGCCCCGCTGCCGCCCGACGAGCGCGCCCGGGCGAAGGTGGACCTGGGCGTGGTGAGCGTGTTGTTGGACGCGGGCAGCGGGCCCGTGTGGCGCTACCAGGAGGCGGGGGGCGCGTCCTATGTGCGCTCGGAGGGGCTGGCGGTCGCGTCGCTGCGGATGTTCATGGCGGGGGCCTTCTCGTCGGATCCGGACCGGCCGCTGCGCGCGGACGCGGAGGCGCTGGGCCGGATGACGCGCGAGGCGCTGGAGCGCGGCTTCCAGGTGTCCGAGTCCAACCCGCTGCTCGGCGTGGAGGGCCGGCTGCACCTGATGCAGGGGCTGTCGCGGGTGCTGCCGAGGCCGGGGTCGATGTTCGACATGCTCGCGGCGCACCGCCGCAGCGTGCGGGCCTCGGAGGTGCTGGGCACGGTGCTGGAGGTGCTGGGCCCCATCTGGCCCGGGCGCACCACGGTGGACGGCATCAACCTGGGGGACGTGTGGCCGCACCCGGCCCTGGGCCCGTCCGACAGCGCGGACGCGCTGGTGCCCTTCCACAAGTTGTCCCAGTGGCTGGCGTACTCGCTGGTGGAGCCGCTCGCGGAAGCGGGCGTGACGGTGACGGAGCTGGACGCGCTCACCGGCCTGCCGGAGTACCGCAACGGCGGGCTCTTCGTGGACCTGGGCGTGCTGGTGCCCCAGGACCCGCGCCTCTTGAAGGAGGCGTACGACCCGGGCGACGCGCCCATCGTGGAGTGGCGCGCGCTGACGGTGGCGCTGCTGGACCGCGTGGCGGCGCTGGTGCGCGGACGTCTGGATTTGAGCGCGGAGGAGCTGCCTTTGGCGAAGGTGCTCCAGGGCGGGACGTGGACGGCGGGGCGCCGGGTGGCGTCGGAGCTGCGCCCCGGCGGGGTGCCGCCCATCCGCGTGCGCAGTGACGGAACGGTCTTCTGAAGAGGCGTGAAGCGCAGGCCCACAGGCCGTCCGGGGCTCCCCCGGCGGCGCGAGGAGAACCCATGGACTTCCCGAACTGCACGGTGGTGGATCACCCGCTGGTGAAGCACAAGCTGACGGTGATGCGCAGGACGGACACGAGCACGGCGTCCTTCCGGGCGCTCCTGGAGGAGATCTCCCTCCTGCTCGGGTACGAGGCGCTGCGCGACCTGAAGCTGCGCGAGGAGGAGATCCAGACGCCCATGGCCCGCACCACGGGCTGGGTGCTGGACGGCAAGAAGCTGGTGCTGGTGCCCATCCTCCGCGCGGGGCAGGGCATCCTGGACGGGCTGCTGCAACTGGTGCCGTCCGCGCGCGTGGGCCACATCGGGCTGTACCGAGACCCGGAGTCGCTGAGCGCGGTGGAGTACTACTACCGCGTGCCGGGCGACCTGGAGGACCGGGACGTCATCGTCTGTGATCCGATGCTCGCGACGGGCAACTCCGCGGTGGCGGCGCTGGAGCGCGTGAAGCGCAGCCGTCCCGGGAGCCTGCGCTTCGTGTGTCTGCTCGCGTGTCCCGAAGGCCTGATGAACCTGCGCGAGCACCACCCGGATGTGCATGTCTTCACCGCCGCCATCGACGACCGGCTGGACGCGCACGGCTACATCCTGCCGGGCCTGGGCGACGCGGGTGACCGCCTGTTCGGTACCAAGTAGGTAAAACATTCTATACACGATTTTCTTGATTGACGGGGAGACGTGTTTCGCGTCTCCTTGTCTCATGAACATTTATCGTGCGGTCCCCGCGTTCCTGTCCTCGGCGCTCCTGCTCATCTCCTGCGGCGAGGGTGTGTCCCCGGCGTCCGAGGGTGCCACCCCCGCCACGCAGGAGCAGGCGGCGGACACCTTCGTCCTGCGTCAGACGAAGCCGACGGCAGCGAACACGGGCGCGGGCATCATCCGCGCCTACCCGACGAAGGTCGTCAACGGGGACGTCACGCTGAGCACGGCCGGGCAGCTTCTGGCGGACACCCTCGTCCACGGCCGGGTCATCATCAAGGCGGCGAACACGGTGGTGAGCAACTGCGTGGTGGACGGAGGGCCCGCGATGACGGGGGGCGGCGCCATCATCCAGATTGGCACCGGCGGCACGAACGCGCGCATCGAGTTCACCACCGTGCGCGCGGCGAATCCCACCTACTGGGTGAATGGCATTGGCATGCGCAACTACACGGCCTACCGCACCAACGTGTCGGGCGTGGTGGATGCGTTCTCCGTCGCTCCGGCGGCGGCGGATGAGCCCGTCAACGTGTCCATCCAGGGAAGCTACGGGCACGACCTGGTGCACTTCTCGCCCGACCCGAACCACACGGGCACCGACTCCCGTACGCACAACGACGTGCTCCAGTCGCACGGCGGCAGCGGGCTGGAAGTGATTGGTTCGAACTTCTCCGCGTACCACGACCAGACGATGGGGACCCTGCCCACGCCGAACCCGAAGAAGCAGATCGCCGCGATGATGATCAATACCATCGTCGGGCCCTCGTCGAACCTGAAGATCGAGGACAACTGGTTCGGCGGTGGCGTGTATTGCATCAACGGCGGCGGCGCGGCCGGCGGCGGTGGCACGTTCCTGCGCAACAAGTTCGACCGGGGCTCGGCGCAGACGTCGAACCCGGACACGTCGTACACGCTGGTGTTCGACGCCACGTTCGCGCAGACGTCCACGGGCAATGTCTACGAAGACAATGGCCATCCCGTGCTGGTGCGGACGGGTTACTGAGGCAGCGGGTCGGCTATCCTCCAGGACATGCGAATGCTCGTCCCGCTGTTGCTGGCGCTGTCGGCCGGCTGTGTCTCCCAGGGCTCGCGCCCGGCTCAGGCCGCGGCCCCGGATGCTTCCGCGCAGGTTGCTCCAGAGGCCTCCTCGTACACGGCCTGTGGTTGTGGTTGCTGCCCGGGCGTCGAGCCGCACGTCCAATGCCTGGGGGGCGAATCCCTCCAGGCCGTCATCGCCCGCGACAAGGAAGCGGCGGCGTCGCCGGACTGCCCCATGGCGGGCTGCTCGATGCCGGTGAAGTACCAGGCCTGCGACGGATCTTGAATTCCGAGAAGTAAGGAATTTATAATATATCCGGGTAAATGTTTTTTCCCTTTCCCCGGAGTCCAGGCATGCGCGCGTCGTGGCGGTCCACGGTGATGACGGTGATGTTGGGCGCGGTGTTCGCGCAAGGGGTCGCGGCGGCGGAGCCCGCGCCGCAGCAACTCCAGGTAGAGGCGGGAGCGCAGCGCTGGACGGAGGACCTGTCCGGGGGCGAGGGCACGGGCGAGCTCGTGCGCACGCGGGACGGGTTGCTCTACGAGCCCAACGGCGTGATGCGCCGGCCGGAAGGGCTGAGCCGGCTCACCGGCCTCTACACGTTCCCGGCGCGCACGCTGCCGGAAGCCGTGGACACGTTCCGCCCGAGGCTCCAGGCCACGCAGTCCCTGGGCACGGGCGTCGAGGTGGACGTGCGCGTGCGCGTGCCCGGGGGCGCCTGGAGCGAGTGGCGCACCGCCACCGGGGGCGAGGCCGTGCGGCTGCCCCGCGCGGGCACGGAGGTGCAGGTCCGGCTGGCGCTGGTGGCGGACGAGCGCGGCCGGGGCCCGGTGGTCCAGGAGCTGAGCCTGGAGGGCTGGCGGGAGGGAACTGATACTGAGCAGGGTTTGCAAACCCTGGCGCCGCTGACCTACCGCGTCTACGCCACCCGTGAGGGATTGGTGGGCGGCACGACGGCCAACGGGCACGTCATCAAGAGCAATGATCGCTTCGTGGCGCTGCCGTCGCGGCGGGGGCTCGCGTCGAACGGGGGCTCCGAGTACCAGGTGCGCGTCTGCTACGCGAAGACGGCGAAGTGCGCGACGACGTCCGTGTGGGACGTGGGCCCCTGGAACACGAAGGATGACTACTGGAATCCGTCCAGCGTGCGCGAGATGTGGAAGACGTTGCCGCAGGGCAAGCCGGAGGCTCAGGCGGCGTACCAGGACGGCTTCAACGGCGGGTTGGATCAATTCGGGCGTCGGCCGGCGAACCCCGCGGGCATCGACATCGCGGACGGGACGTTCTGGACGGACCTGGGGATGTCGAACAACGACTGGGTGGACGTGACGTACCTGTGGACGACGGGCGGTGGGACGACGACGGGCCTGGTGGTGGACAGCAACAACGCGAACAACGACCAGACGAAGGGCTACATCCAGCTGACGGGCACGAGCTGGGCGTCGTCCACGAACGTGGCGGGCTACTACGGCAGCAGCTACCTGGTGTCCCCGGGCGCGGCGGTGTCGGAGCCGGCGACGTTCTACTTCTACCTGGCGGCGGCGGGCACGAAGACGGTGGATGCGTGGTGGACGGCGGCGACGGACCGCTCCACGGCCGCGCCCTTCATCGTCACCAGCGCCACGGGCACGCAGCTGGCGAACGTGAAGGTGAACCAGACGCTCAACGGTGCCCGGTGGAACACGCTGGGCACATGGAGCTTCCCGGCGGGCTGGAACAAGGTGCAGCTGAGCCGCTGGGTCACGGCGGGCACCTACGTCGTCGCGGATGCCATCCAGGTTCGATAGCGCTGTAGCAGGGTAGTCCGGAAGGGCCGGCGGACTCCGGCGGGGGCGTCATGGACGTCCCCGCTGTCCGGGCGGTACAAAGCCAGACCCCCATGGCCTCGCGCATCGTGATTCCGCCTCCCCAGGCAGAGCCCCACCTCTACACGGACCTCGCGCCCTGGTGGCCGCTGTTCTCGCCGCCGGAGGAGTACGTCGAGGAGCGCGACCGGTGGAACCGCGATGTGATCATCGGCGTGCGGGAGCCCCGTGGTGGGTGAGTCGCGCCTTGGCTCCGGCGTCGTGGCCGCGCTCCTGCTGTGGCTGCTGCCGCTGCTGGGGATGGCCGCGCCCGTGCGCGTGGAGCTCGTCTTCGGCGGGGACGTGATTCCGCACGGCGAGGTGAAGTCGGTGGCGAAGGCCCATGCGAGGAGCGGGGCGGTGCCGCCGGAGGGAGGCGTGGCGCCCTCGCTCAACCACGAGGGGTGGGACCACGTCTTCGGGCCGCTGTCGGACGTGCTGCGCACGGCGGACGTGGGCGTGGTGAACCTGGAGACGCCCGTCACGGACGAGCGCAAGGCGGTGACGCAGGAGCTCGTCTTCAACGCGCCGCCGGCGATGGTGCGGGCCCTGGTGGGGGCGGGCGTGAAGCTGGTGTCCACGGGCAACAACCACGCGAGGGATCAGCGTCCGGAGGGCATGGTGGAGACGCTGCGGAACCTGGACGCGGCGGGCCTGCGCCACGTGGGCACGGGGGCCACGCGAGACGCGGCCTGGGAGCCGGTGTTCCTGGAGGTGCGAGGGGTGCGGCTGGGGTTCCTCTCCTTCACGCGGATCCTGAATGGCTTCAGCAACCCGAAGGAGGCGAACGCACCGCACGCGGCGCTGGTGCCCTATCCGGGGAACCAGGCGCGCAGGGGGCTGCGGGAGGAGGAGGCGGTGGAGCGGGTGCGCGCCGCGGCCGCGAAGTGTGACGCGCTGTTCGTGATGGGGCACTGGGGGCGGGAGTATTCAGACACGCCGAACCCGCTGGACCGGGCGCTGGGGCAGGCCTTCCTGGAGGCGGGAGCGTTCGCGGTCATCGGACATCATCCGCACGTGCTCCAGCCGCTGGAGGCGTACACGACGAAGTCCGGGAGGCGGGGACTCATCGCGTACTCCTTGGGCAACCTGGTGGCGAACCAGGGGCGCTTCTACCAGCACGCCACCGGCAGGAAGGGCACGGAGGGAGACAAGCGGGACTCGCTGCTGCTGCGCGTGGGAGTGACGCGCGCGGAGCCTGGGACACCGGTGGCGCTGGGAGACGTGGCGGTGTTGCCGGTATGGATCGAGAACAACGCCACCGGCCGCAAGGCAAGGGTCCGCCGCAACATCCAGCCCGTGCTCATCGACCGGGAGCTGGAGGAAGTGTCCCGCAGGTTGGCTACGCTGGTCGTGCGCGCGGGGCCCCAGGACAAGGCGGCACGGGCGGAGAAGGCGGCGCTGGAGCAGCGGCTGGCGAGCGCCCGGTATCGCCGTGAGCGCATCCTGCGAATGCTGCCCGCGGAGTTCCGCGTGGCCACGCCGGAGCTGCGGCGGCGCGAGGATGGCGCGGTGGGGCTGACGGCTCAGACGGTGCCGTGAACAGGCACGCGGGCGATGAGGTCCGCGAGCTGTTCCCGGCAGGTGACGCAGCGCTGGCGGAAGTCCTCGCTCAAGTCGCTGGATGCGATGAGCGTGCCCCAGTACGCCAGTGCATGACGGGCGGCGTCTGCCCAGACATCCAGGTTGTGTGCCGTTGGCGGTGCGGGCCTGAAGGTTCGCTCGACAAGGTGCGCGCCATCCGGAGCGAAGACCATGGGCAGCATGTCGTAGAGGGGCGCGAGCCGGAACCGGCCGGAAGGCTCCATGAAGCAGGAGACATTGCCGAGGTGTCGGTCCGTGTTTCCAATCAGCTGACCGAAGGTGTCGAGCCAGCGGATCCGTCGGACGTCTTCCTGGGCGAGCCGACGTTCGGCCAGCAGACGCAACGCCACCTCCGTCCAGTGGCCCCCCGACCCGATGTATTCATTGTCGATGGCGCGCAATGACAGCAGGGCACGCCGTCCCCAAAGGCCAATCCTGTCGAATCGGTCGACCTCCAGGAACCGATGGTCCCGCAGGTCGAACCACTCTGTCCGGGCCGCGTCGAAGCCCGCCGCGCGAACAGACTCCAGCGCGAGGTGCTCACACGCCAGCAGGTCCCGCCACCGTTGTCCCGCGCTGCCCGTGCTCGCATCCGCGAACTTCACGAGCACATGCCGACCCCCGGCGTAGACGGCGAGCTTCGGCTGTTCGCCTCCGGCGGAGGACGCCATGCCTTCCGCCAGGAAGGTCCGGGCCCGTTCGGGGTAGCTCTCGCGTTGGACCTCCCGGATCTGCGTGGCGAGGCCGAGGTACCGGCTCAGGGACTCCTCGCCCAGGATGAGGTCCCCCGTGCAGTCCTCACCGCGTCGGGCCAGGGCGACGAGGAGCTGATCATCGTTCCAGTCCGTCGTGCGCGGAGGGAGCGCCAGGCCCGGGTGCCGCTCGTGGAAGCCTCGGCCCATGTACCCCTGGGGACTCATCTCCTCCGCGAAGGGAGGCAATCCCTCGAAGCGCTGCCCGAGGCCCTGGGCCTTCTCCATCCACGTCCCGCCGGGGGACAGGAAGTGAAGTGCGCCTTCCCGATGAACCTGGCCCGTCTCGTCCACCCGGTGGATGGGAACCTGCGTCCCCAGCCCCGGCACTTCGCGCGTCCGGGCATACAGGGCGCCCCGGGTCCGACCCATCCGGCACACCCCGGCGCCCGCGGCCTTGAGCCACCGCGACAGGGTCTGCTGCGAAACGCCGAAGTGCTCCTGGAGCGCTTCCGCCCGCACCGGCTGCAGGCGTTGGAGGACGTCCAGGAACTCGGAGGGGGCGGTCATGGGTAGATAGGTGAGTAGATATCTCGACCTGTACAACTCACAACCTGTTGGAATTAATCAGCATGGGTCCGGGTATGTGAGCGAATGTTTGAGTAGATGGACGGTGGCGACCGACCTGCCTCCGCGCGCTGCCTGCTCGCCTGGAAGGCAACACCCCGCAGGCATCTTCCGCGTGACGCTTTCGTGACCCCGGCACGGAATCCTTGGTTTCGGCCAGGCGGTCCTGTTACCCACGGCGTGCTCCGGAACCCCCCTCCCGGCGCGCATCCCAAGGCAGGTCTTCCACCATGATTCCTCTTCTTCGCACCGTCGCGGCCGTCGCGCTGCTGGGCACCTCCATGCCCGCGTTCGCCGAGGCGCCGCCGCCGTCCCACCCCGCCGTGAAGCCCGAAGCGCCGCCGGTCACGTTCCACCGGCTGGAGCTGGGCAACCTCCGCTTCACCAAGGGAGTGGCCCGCCATCCCGCGCAGACCATCGCCGTGCGCAACGCGCTGGCCAACGAGCAGCATCCCCACGCCATCGTCGTCGCGTGCAGCGACTCGCGCGTGGCCCCGGAGCTGGTCTTCGACCAGGGACTGGGCGAACTCTTCGTCGTGCGTGAGGCCGGCAACGAGTTGGAGCCCCTGGCCCTCGCCAGCATCGAGTACGGCGTCGCCCACCTGGGCGTGCGCCTCATCGTCATCATGGGCCACGAGTCCTGCGGCGCCGTGAAGACGGGCCTCGCCATCCCGGATGGCCAGAGCGCGGGCTCGCCCAACCTGGACGCGCTGGTCTCGTCCGTGAAGAGCAACCTCTCCGATGCGGGCCTCACCGATGCGGATCGCCACGACCCCAAGGTGGTGAAGGCCGCGCACGCCAACGTGGACGCCGTCACCCGTCAGCTCACCCAGCGCTCCGAACTGCTCAAGGCCCGGGTGGACGCGGGAGAGCTCGCCGTCGTCTCCGCCATCTACTCGCTCGACACCGGCCACGTGGAGTTCTGGCACACCGAGGGCCTCCTGCCCGCCGCTCCCATCTCCGAGGTGAAGGCGGGGCATTAGCCCCGGCCGGACCCGGGAGGGATATCCGACACACCTTGGCGGGGCGCCCCGGGCTTCCGGGGCGTCTCGTGCAGCTCCCGCAGCGACACCATGCGCTCCAGGAGCGGCCCGCCCAGCTTCCTCCGGGCGATGCGCTGCGACGGATAGATGCCCCGGTGTCCCGTGAGCAGGTACGCCACCGTGGCGACGATGGCCACGTGGGGCAGCACCGCCGCGCCCACCAGCTCCACCGCCATCAATGACAGTGCAAGTGGCGTGTTGGACGCCGCCGCGAACAGGGCCGCCATGCCCACCGCCGCGCCCAGGTCCACCGGCAGGCCCAACAGCCGCGCGAGCACGTTGCCCAGCGACGCGCCAATGAAGAACAGCGGCGTCACCTCACCGCCCAGGAACCCCGCGCCCAGCGTCACCGCCGTGAAGACAAACTTCCACGCGAACGCGCCCCACGGCAGCGACACGTCGTGGAACGCGCGCAGGATGCCGGGCACGCCCAGGCCCAGGTACTCGTTCGTCCCGGACAGCTGCCACAGCCCCACCACGCCCAGCCCGCCCAGCGCCATGCGCAAAGGCAGCCATGGCACCCGCCGCTCCAGGAGCTTCTTCAGCCCGTGCGTGCCTTCAATGAAGGCCACCGCCACCAGCGCCACTCCGGCCGCGAACACCAGCCATTTGCCCAGCACGGGCAGCGTGAGCGCGAGCGCCTGGGGCGACGGGTACACGGTGTGGTGGATGCCCAGCCCGCGCGTCACCAGGTCGCCCACCACCGCGGCGGTGAGCGCGGGCAGGAGCGCCTCGTAGCCCAGGCGCCCCACGCACACGACCTCCATCCCGAACACCGTCCCCGCCAGCGGCGTGCCGAACACGGAACCGAACCCGCCCGCGATGCCCGCCGCCAGCAGCTCGCGCCGCGTGTCCCGCGTCACCCCGAAGCGGTGGGCCACCTGATCCGCGAGGCTCGCACCCATCTGCACCGCGGTGCCCTCGCGCCCCGCGCTCCCGCCGAACAGGTGCGTGAGCACCGTCCCCAGCAGCACCATGGGCGCCATGCGCAGGGGCAGCACCGCGTCCCCCTCATGCACCGTGTCCAGTACCAGGTTGTTGCCGCCCCGGATGGACGCGCCCCACCGGCCGTACACCGCGCCCACCACGAGCCCCGCCACGGGCAGCGCGTACACCCACGCCTCATGCCCCAGCCGGAAGTCGGTGGCCCGCTCCAGCAGCGCCAGGAACACCGCGGACGCCACGCCGCACACCCCGCCCACGACACTGCCCAGCAGCAGCCACTGCCCCAGCGCTCGGGCACCCGGAGGAAGGTTCACGGCCGCGGAGTCTAGGCGCGATGCGGCAGCCCCAGCCGGGAAGTTCGCCCCCGCCCAAACACAGACAGCGGATTCTTCCAACCGGAGCCGGGCGCCAGACCCTGAAACATGGTGAAACGACGCGTCAATCTGGGACGCCGCGTCATTGAGAGAGGGCACTGACGCAACGTGGCGGAATTCAGGTTCAACCAGGAATGCTCAGTGAAAAGCTATTTCAGGTCTGGGAGGTGATTCCAAAGTCAAAGGCGTGTACCTTGCGCGGCCTCTCCCCTTCCAGGGGGGAGACCCCCTACCTCCTCAGGAGCCGGTATGTCCGTTCGTCGCAGCGGGCTGTCCCTCGTCGCCGTCCTCGCCGCCACCACGTTGGGTGGAAGCGCGATGGCCAGCACCATCAACCAGAACACGTCGTGGACCATCAACCGTTCGGCGTCTCAGACGTACCGGGTGGTGGCGTACGGCGACTCCATCTTCGCCGGCTACAACGGCGGCATCAGCGCCGTGGCGCGCCGTGGCGCTCCGGTGGTGGAAGGTGAGTACGCGGCGAAGAAGTGGGGCACGAACGTGGAGGTCATCCGCCGCACGAAGTCCGGTGCGAAGGCGGACGACATCTATAACAACAAGATCGTCGCGGACCGTTCGTACATGCAGACGGCGAACACGCGCGTCGTGATGTTCGAGATGTGTGGCAACGACTACCTGCAGGCGCGCAGCGCGTTCACGGACCAGACGGGCACGTGTAACTACAGCGGCCTGCAGGCGGCGCTGACGGCGTGCACCACGTACATGGAGCGTGGCATGCAGGCCATCAACCAGTACGCGACCTCCGCCAAGGTGAAGGTCATCTCCAACATCTACTACCCCGGCTTCGCGGCGGACAACGTCCTGACGGCCTGCACGGATTCGGCGACGGGGCAGAAGGTGAACAAGCAGACCTACTTCCTGCCGCTCTTGGCGCGCAGCAACTGGCGCGCGTGCAGCCTGGCGTCGACGTATGGCTTCAAGTGCGCGGACTCCTTCGCGGAGATGATGGCGGCGGACTACGACTCGAACGGCGACGGCCAGGTGGACGCGGCCGCGATTGCCTACATCCCCGGTGAGACCGAGGACGCCTACGTGCAGCGCATCAGCGTGACCCTGCGCAGCACGCTGCGGGACGCGAACCTGCACCTGGCGAACGCGAGCACCAGCTACGACTACATCCAGTCCGACAACACGCACCCGACGTACACGGGTTCGACCATCAGCGTGAACATCTTCTCCGGCTCCGGCTCCGGTTCGGCCGCGCCGGGCTACACGGACGCGCAGATCGTCAACGGCAAGAACCCGGACTGGAACAAGTTCGGCCACGAGCGCATGGGTTGGACGCTCTCCAACTTCGACCCCGCGACGCCGTAGTCTGAAGCGGCCTCCGTAGGGCCCAGGGCCTCCGACCTGTCACCGGGTCGGGGGCCTTGTCGTGTCCGCATCCCCGCGGGGGAACCATCGCACCGCCGGGCCTGCGCCCGTCCGCTCGCACGCACGCGGCCGGGTGATCGTCTCCCGTGGAACACCGCACCCTGTTACAGGGCTCATTGACCCAGTACCGGGGCGGACGGTAGGTCGCCCAAGACGCGGTGTGTCACGCGGTCGTGGAGGCAGTCCCGTGCATCCGTTGTCCTCACCGTCCGTGGCATCTCCGTCCGAGCAGGGACAACGCTTCCTCGAAGGCGGTGGGGACGCGTTGCCGGGGGTGTGGTTGGTGGAGGACAGCGCGCTCGAGCGCGAGCGCGCCCGGAGGGTGCTGGAGGGGCACTGTGTGCTGGAGGTCTTCGCCGAGGGCCCGACGATGCTGGAGCGGCTGGCGCTCGGAGTTCGTCCCGCGCTGGTGCTGCTCGACCTGAACCTGCCAGGGCTTTCGGGCATCGAGCTGCTGCGCTTCCTTCGTGCCCAGCTGGACGCGGCGGAGCTCCCGGTGTTGATGCTCACCGTGGCGGGGAGCAAGGCGGACGTGGTGGCGAGCCTGGAGGCGGGGGCCAACGACTACGTCACGAAGCCCTATGATCCGGCGGAGCTGCTCGCGCGTGTCACCTCGCAGCTGCGCACCCAGCAGCTCCACCAGCGGCTCCGGCATGCGGAGGAGGGGTTCCGCCGGCTGGCGGCGCACCTTCCGGACGTGGTGGCCCGGTTCGACCGGCAGCACCGCCACACCTTCGTCAGCCCCAGCATCCTCCGGTTCACGGCGCAGCCGGTGGAGCACTTCCTGGGGAAGACCAACGCGGAGCTGGGGATGCCCGCGGAGCGCGTCCAGCAGTGGGACGTCGCCATCGACGAGGCCTTCACCGGCCGCGAGGTGTCGCTGGAGTTCGAGTTTCCCGGGGCCGACGGGCGGCGGACGGTGCAGTCCCGCCTGCTGCCGGAGCGTGACGACCGGGGCAACGTCCTGTCGGTGCTGTCCATTGCCCGGGATGTCACCGAGGAGCGGACGCGGGCCGAGCACGAGCGGCACCTGATTGGCATTGTCAGCCATGACCTGAAGAATCCGCTGGCGGCCATCCTGATGCAGGTGCAGGTCGGGCTGATGCGCGGGGGTGGGGACGCGGCCACCCGCGACATCCTCGAGCGCATCCGCAGGACGGCGACCCGGGCGACCGACCTGGTGAGCGACCTGCTGGACTTCACCCGGACGCGCCTGGGGGGAGGGCTGCCGCTCGCCACCCGGCCCCAGGACCTCCGCGACGTGCTGGGGCAGGTCCTGGAGGAGCTGCGCATCGCGAGGCCCGACCGCCAGTTGCGCTGGGAGGTGGAGGGGGAGACCTCGCTCGTGTCGGACGGTGAGCGGCTGGCCCAGCTGGCGACCAACCTGGTCGCCAATGCCTTGCAATACAGTCCGCGGGAGACGGCGGTGGGGGTGCGGCTGGAG
>NZ_RAWA01000104.1 GCF_003611675.1 Corallococcus sp. CA053C | reverse complement strand
GTGCCTGGATCAGTTGACTCGCATAGGCCTCGATCATGGGGTGCCTCACGTCATTCATGCAGCAGGAAGAGGATGCGCGTTCACGGTGCCCATGCGTCGTGGGCGCGCCCACCCGTGGGCAGGCGGCCCTCCAGACGCAGGGAGTGCCCCTCGCGCGGTGACGCCCGGGCCCGGCATGGGCCCCTGCTGGCCCCAGCTCCACCGTGCGCGGAGGTGCCGGCAGCCGCCAGCCCCCCCGGCAAAGCCATCCCGCTCGCGAACCCCGAATCCCGCCCCATTGCTTCGCGTCCATGCCACCTCCGTGTCAGGCCAAGAGGTGCTGGATGTGAAGCAAAGGCCGCGGCGGCGATATCACCCCCAAGGGCCGTTCGTGCCTGTCCGCATCCCGGGCCAGGGCGCGTGTGGTCCCGCGATCACAACCCTACCTGGGAGGACCCGCCCTGAAGGGCAAGACGTCGCGACTTGCGAAGCATTGGCGCGGCACGCGTGTTGAAGCGCCATCGCGAAACGCCTTTGCCGGGGGACGTCCCATGACTTCCGTTTCCATCACCGAGTACGAAACGCGCCTCTACTGGCAGGGGGAGCGGGGCGCGGTGCTGACGAGCGACCGTGCGCCTTCCGTGCCGATTGGCCTTCCGCTGAGCGCGCCACACGGTGCGCCGGATGGCCGATGGGCGCCCGAAGCGCTGCTGGTGGGCGCGGTGGAGGGCCGCACCCTGCACGCCTTCCTCGACGGCGCGAGAGAGGTCGGGGTGGGCGTGCTCTTCTACCAGAGCACCGCGATGGCCCGGCTGGTGAGCGGCGGCCCGACGGGCACCGCCCAATTCACCGACCTCATCGTCCGGCCCCACGTCGCGGTGGGCAGCGCGCGCGAGGCCGAACAGGCGCGCGCGCTCTTCGCGGAGCTGCCGGAGCGTTGCTTTCCCGGCTCCGTGCTGCACCTCACCCCGCGCATCGAGCCGGTGGTGGAGGTGTGGGCCGCGCGACAGCGCACCAGCGCGCCCCCTGAGTCCGACGCCTTCGCCCCCGCACCTGGCGGGTAGCGGCGGCAGTCGTTCACTAGCGCGCAGACGCACCGGGAGGGGGCGTGCGCCCGGTGCCCTGGCGGGGCGGCATGCGCAGAGTGAAGTCACATGCCAACGAATCCCCAGACGAATCCACCGACGAAGCCCGTGACGGAGCCGGAGCCGAAACCCGCGCCGGAGATCGAGCCGCCCCGCCGGCAGGTGCCGGAGCAGGATCCGCCGCCGGGAGAGCCGCGGCGCCGCGAGCCGCCCGCGCCCCAGCAGGATCCTGAGATCACCCCGGGCATCCAGGAGCCCCCGGCCCATGATCCGAACCGCCCCGGGCCCCCGGACATCATCGCGGGCCCGGCCGTCGTCTAGGGGAGCTTCCCCCCGTGGCCGCGCGACAGCGCCAGGGGTCTGGAGCAGGCAGGGACCTTCGTTCAAGGCCCGCCCGGCCCGCCGCGGGTGACGATGCAAGTGCATGAAAGGGATCGTAGAGTTCCCGCGCGCTCCCCGCGCGCCATGCCCCCACTGACTCCGTCGCAATGGCTGCTCCGAACCGCCGGGTTCGCCCTGGCGTGCGCCGCGCTCATGGGCGCGGCCGCGGGCGCGACGGGCACCTGGGCACCTGGTCCCCGCATCGCCCTGTTCGCGGGAGGCGCGTTCCTGCTCGCGGCCGCCGGCGCGGGGGTGGCACTGCGCGCGCAGTCCCGGACGCGCGCCGAGTGCACCCGCGCGCTCCAGCAGGCGGACGACGCCCGGGCCCTGCGCGACGCGGTGATGGACATCACGCCGGTGGGGTTCGCCTTCTTCGACCGCGACCTCCAGTACGTGCACGTCAACGGCGCGCTCGCCGCGATGAATGGCCTGCCGGTGAACGCGCACCTGGGCCGCCACGTCGCGGAGGTGCTGCCCGCGCTGGGCACCCAGCTGGCGTCCCGGCTCGCCCGCGCCCTCACGACGGACACCCCGTTGCAGGACGTCAGCCTCCAGGTGGAGACCCCCGCCGCCCCGGGCGAGACGCGCTTCTGGTTCGGGAGCTACTCGCGCGTGCGCGGCGCGGGCGGTGAGGTGCTGGGCGTCATCGCGTCCCTGTCGGAGGTCACCGAGCGGATGCGCGCCGAGCAGTCCCTCCAGGAGCACGAGGGACGCCTGGACGTGCTCACCCGCTCGCTGCCGGACTATCTGTGGGGAGGGAAGCTGCGGGGCGGCGTGTTGCGTGACTTCTACTGCACGCCCGTCATCGAGCGCACCACGGGCTACCCGCCGAGCGCCTTCACCCGCGCGGGGGCGGAGGGCACGCCCGCGCCGCTGTGGGCGGAGATGATCCACCCGGGGGACCGGGCCCGCTACCAGGAGTGCATCGAAGGGTTGGCGCCGGGCGCGGAGGCGGAGGTGGAGCACCGCATCATCTGCGCCGATGGCCGCGTCCGCTGGGTGCGAAGCCGCGCCGCCGCCTCCGGGCTGGACGCGCAGGGCGCCGTGCACCTGGGCTGCGTCGTCACCGACGTCACCGACCGGCGCCTCGCGGATGATCTGCGCCAGCGCCTGCACGACAGCTTCCGCCGCTCCGCGACCGAGTGGCGCCGCACCTTCGACGCCGTGTCCTCGCCGCTGGCGGTGCTGAGCGCGGACGGCACCATCCAACGCCTCAACGGCGCCGCCCGCGCGCTCTTCCACGAAGCGGATCCGACGGGCCAGCCCCTGTCCTCCACGGACGGGGCGCCCCCCTGGTCCAGCGCGCTGCCCCTGGTGGAGGAGCTGCGCCGGACGCATGGCAGCGCCCACCGGCAGGTGCATGACGCCGCGTCCGGGCGCACCTGGGAGCTGGGCGCCGCGTGGGTGGACGAGGCCGGCAGCGAGGACCCGCGCATCATCCTGGTGGGCACGGAGATCACCCGGCTGCTGGAGCTGCAGGCGCACGTGCGACGCAGCGAGACGATGGCCGCGATGGGCGCCATCGTCGCGGGCGTGGCCCACGAGGTGCGCAACCCCCTGTTCTCCATCTCCGCGGTGGTGGACGCGGTGGAGGCCACCTTCGGCACGCGGCCCGAGTTGCAGCCCTATCTGGACGTGCTGCGCGGCGAGGTACGCCGGCTCACCCACCTGACCCAGGAGCTGTTCGAGTACGGCCGCCCCACCCGGGGCGAGTGGACCGAGGGCGCGGTGCCTCCCGTGGTGGCGGAGGCCCTGTCGTCGTGCGAGCTGGCCTGTGACAAGGCGGCGGTGAAGCTCGCGCGGGAGTGGCCGGAGGGGCTGCCGCCGGTGCGCATGGATTCGCGGCGGCTGTTCCATGTCTTCCGCAACGTGGTGGAGAACGCCGTGCAGCATTCGCCCCCAGGGGCTACGGTGCGGGTCACCGCGCAGGCGGTGGAGGAAGCGGGCCGCACCTGGGTGCGGTGTACCGTGCACGATGGGGGGCCCGGGTTCCGGGGAGAAGACCTGCCCCATGTCTTCGAGCCGTTCTTCAGCAAGCGCCGGGGGGGCACCGGCCTGGGGCTGTCCATCGTCCAGCGCATCCTGGAGGAGCATCAGGGGCGCATCCGCCTGTCCAACCATCCTGACGGAGGCGCCGAGGTGACCATCCTGCTGCCCGCCCTTTCCCCGGCCGCCCTCCCCGGCCCTTCGCCGCAAACACTCGTGTCATGACCCGCACCCGCATCCTGCTCGTGGACGACGAGCCCGGCGTCCGCCTGGGCATGAAGGGCTACCTCACCCAGCACGGGTTCGACGTGGACGAGGCCACCAGCGTTGCCGAGGCGCAGGAGGGCTTCCGCTCCCACCGCCCCGACGTGGCCGTCATCGACTACCGCCTGCCCGACGGCACCGCGATGGAGCTGCTGCCCAGGCTCAAGGAGATCGACGCGGCGGTGCCGCTGGTGGTGCTCACCGGCCATGGCTCCATCGAGCTGGCGGTGCAGGCCGTGAAGGAGGGCGCGGAGCAGTTCCTCACCAAGCCGGTGGAGCTGGCGGTGCTCAAGGTCGTGCTGGAGCGGCTGGTGGCCCAGCGCCGCGAGCGGCAGCGACACGCGGCGGATCGCTCACGCACGGAGCGCTCGCGGGTGGATCCGTTCCTGGGCACCAGCGCGGCCATCCAGGCCCTGCGCGACCAGGCGGAGCGGATCCGCGACAGCGACAGTCCGGTGCTCATCACCGGTGAGACGGGCAGCGGCAAGAGCGTGCTCGCGCGCTGGCTGCATGAGGGCGGCGCTCGCAAGGAGGCGCCCTTCGTGGACCTCAACTGCGCCGCGCTGTCCAAGGACCTGCTGGACTCGGAGCTGTTCGGCCATGAGAAGGGCGCCTTCACCAGCGCGGTGGCCGCCAAGCAGGGCCTGCTGGAGGTGGCGGACCGGGGCACCCTTTTCCTGGATGAGATTGGCGACATGGACGTCGCCGTCCAGCCCAAGCTGCTCAAGGTGCTGGAGGAGAAGCGCTTCCGGCGCCTGGGCGACGTGAAGGACCGGCGCGTGGACGTGCGCCTCGTGGCCGCCACGCACCAGGACCTGTCCCTGGCCGCGCGGGAGAAGCGCTTCCGCAGCGACCTGTACTTCCGCATCAGCACCCTCATCCTCCACGTGCCCGCCCTGCGCGAGCGCGCCGACGACGTGCCGGTGCTCGCGCGCCACTTCCTCGCGGAGATGGGCGGTGCGCGTGGCCGGGGCCAGGTGGGCCTGGAGCCCGACGCGGAGAAGGCCCTGATGACCTACGGCTGGCCGGGCAACATCCGCGAGTTGCGCAACGTGCTGGAGCGCGCGGTGCTCCTGTCCGGCGCCAGCCGCCTGTCCCGGGGCGACCTGCGCTTCGAGCCCGCCCCCCAGGACGAGCCCCTGGGAGGCGACCTCACGCTGGAGGAGCTGGAGCGCCGCCACATCGAACGGGTGATGGCCCGCGAGGGTGGCCACGTGGAGCGCGCGGCGACGAAGCTGGGCATCTCCCGCAGCTCGCTCTACGCGAAGCTCAAGGGCTGGCAGCACCGCGGCTCCTGACCGACGCACGGCGCCTGCTTGGAGGGCGTGGGCTTCCGTTTCCGGATTCTGGAGCCTGTTCCAGAAGCTGGAATCCTCCGGGGCCTTGTGTCCGCCCCTGCCCCGCCAATCCCGCGCATTGACAGGGATTGGCGCGATCCGGGGGGCATGGCACACCCGCTGCAATGTGTTGCAGCATGCACGGGAAAATCCTCCTCCTCGATTCGAAGCCCCCGGTTCGTGGGGCGACGGCGCGTCACCTGACCGCCGCGGGCTTCACCGTCCTCACCGCTCGCACGGATGCGCAGGCGCGAAGCCTGCTGGACACGAACCTCTTCGACGCGGTCCTCATTGATCATCCCTTTGGCCGGACTGGGATGGATGAAGGGCTGACGTTCGCCCGCGAGCTGCGCCAGCAGGACTCGCAGGTCCCCATCCTGTTGATGACGGCCCTGCCCCTGGACGAGGTGCGGCACCTGGCGTGGGCGAGCGGTGTCACCAAGCTGCTGCCCAAGCCGCAGCTGATGCCAGTGCTGCTGCTGCACCTGTCCGCGCTCATCCCCGGCGCGGCCAACGAGGAGCAGCCGGACGCGGTCCTGATGCGGGAGTGATTCACCGGAAAGAGGGGGATGCTGTCTCCTCCTTCCGTCAGTGCCGCTTCACCGCAGGTGTCTTTCCGCCCCGAACCGCCCGTGGACAACGCGCCTGCGCTGGCGACGTTCGACCTGGGCCGCGACGGGGCCTCCGTCCCGCTCCGTGTGCCGCGATGCCGTTGGCTACGGGCTGCCTCAGGCGATCCGGATTCCGGAAATTGGATCCGGAACCTGGACAAAACCCAACCTGTCGCCGGGGCTCATTCCGCAAGTGGCCGAAAGAAGGGGGGTGTCTCCCTCGTCCGCACGCTGGCCCTGGCCTTGCTCTTGCGGACCTCCGTGCCCCGGAACCTGCTGATCATCGATGACGAGACGGTGCTGTGCTGGATCCTGGGCCGCTTCTTCTCGAGCGCGGGGTACGAGGTCGACTCCGCCACGGACCTGACCGAGGCGCTGGAGCGGGTGACACATGGTCGGTACGACCTGGTCATCAGCGACCTGCGCCTGAGCGGTACGCAGTCCGAGGAAGGTCTCCTCATCGCCGAGCGCCTGCGTGCGACCGCCCCCGCCACGCGCATGGTGCTGATGACGGCGTTCGCCACCCCGGAGCTGGGCCAGCGCGCCCGCGAGCTGGGGGTGGACCTGGTGCTAAGCAAGCCCCAGTCCCTGCCGGCCCTGGCCGAGCACGTCTCACAGTTGCTGTCGCCCGCTGAAACCCGCTGACGCCGTACCGAAGGTCTCCATGTCCCGCACCTCCGACGCCCCCTACGCGACCTTCAGGGAATCCCACCACTCCATGCGCGGCTGGGGGCTGCTGGCCGTGCCGTTCCTCGGACTGCGCCGCCGGGTCCGCCTGGGCCAGGGGCTCGCGATGGTGGCGGCGGTAGGCCTGGGGCTCGGGGCCGTATCGCGGGCGGAGGCCCAGGTCACGGTGTCGCAGGGCATCGACGTGCAGCAGTACAAGCCGGGGCCGGGCGCATACGACGTGCTCGGGCTGAACAGCGCTCGCGTCGCGCCGCACCTGACGTGGAACCTGGGTGCGTCGCTCAACCACGCGCAGTATCCGCTCAACGTCTACGACCCGCGCGAGGACGCGTTCATCTACCGCATCGTGGAGCGGCAGCTCTCGCTGGACCTGATGGGCGCGGTGTCCCTCTTCGACCGGCTGGAGGTGGGCGTGGTGCTGCCGGTGACGACCACCGGCTCACAGCCCGCGGGCCCCGTGTCGGAGCAGTTCGTGAACGGCGTGGGCACGACGGGCGTGGGCGACCTGCGCGTGGTGCCGAAACTCGCGCTCCTGTCGCGGGGCGCGCTGAATCTCGCGGTGCTGGCACCCTTCACCCTGCCCACGGCGGGCGGTGAGCACTTCGTGGGAGCGGGCGGGCCTACGTTCCAGCCGCGTGTGGCCGGTGAGTGGGCCACGTCGTCGCTGCGGCTCCTCGCCAACGTGGGCGTCAACCTGCGCAAGACCGAGCAGCTGCGCAACCTGCGCGTGGGCAACGAGCTTGCCTTCGGCATGGGCGCGGAGGTGCCGCTCACGCAGGCGCTGTCCGCCGAGGCCACGCTCGCGGGCGCGGTGGGCCTGAAGGAGTCCAACGAGGAGGAGTTCCCCCTGGAGATCCTGGGCGCGGTGAAGTACCGCTTCGCCAACGGGCTCGCCGCGCACGTGGGCGCGGGCCCGGGCCTGACGCTCGGCTACGGCACGCCCGCGTTCCGCATCCTCGCGGGCCTCCACTTCACGCCGGGAGGCCCGAAGCCCCAGGCGGCCCCCACTTGCGCGCAGGGCCCGGAGGACTTCGACGGCTTCCAGGATGAAGACGGCTGTCTCGACCCGGACGACGACCGCGACGGCCTGCCCGATGTGCAGGACACCTGCCCCACGGAGCCGGAGACGGTGAACGGCTATCACGACGACGACGGCTGCCCGGACACGGTGCCGGAAGCGACGCCGGCCGGTGCCACGCCCGCGCCTGCACTCTCGCTGCCGCCCGCACCCGCGGACCTGGACAACGATGGCCTCCCGGACACGGAGGACCGCTGCGCGGCGGCGCCGGAGGACGTGGACGGCTTCGAGGACGCGGACGGATGCCCGGAGCCGGACAACGACCGGGACGGCATCGCGGACGCGGCGGACCAGTGCCCGCTGGAGGCGGAGGTCATCAACGGCGAGAAGGACGACGACGGGTGCCCGGACAAGGGCGAGTCGAAGGTGCGCCTGGAAGGCTCGCGCATCGTCATCCTGGACAAGGTGTACTTCGCCACCGGCGAGGACGTCATCCTGCCGAAGTCCTTCGTGCTGTTGCAGCAGGTGATCGCCATCCTGCGGACGCACCCGGAGCTGGAGCGGGTGCGCGTGGAGGGCCACACGGACAGCCAGGGTGTCGACGCGAAGAACCTGGACCTGTCGCAGCGGCGCGCGAACAACGTACGCGCCTGGCTGGTGAAGGGCGGCATCGAGGACGCGCGCCTGGAGGCCGCGGGCTACGGTGAGACGCAGCCGGTGGACACCAACGCCACGTCACACGGCCGGGAGAACAACCGCCGCGTGGAGTTCAACATCCTGAAGACCGCCGGCTCGGCGGAAGGAGTGACGCCGTGAGGGGAAGCACCACCCCACTGCTGCTGACCCTGACGCTGCTGACGTCGCCCGTCGTGGGTTTCGCGGAGGAGGCAGACGGCCCCTGCGGCGGGCTGACGTTCGACCACGGGCGGCTGACGACGGGCCGGCCCCTGGCGCCTGGCGGCCCCCAGACGGAGGCCTGCCTGCGCGAGGTGGTGGAAGCGGTGAAGGCCCGCCCCGCCATCCGGAGCCTCACCGTGGCCGCGAAGCTGCCGGACGCGGAGCGGCTGGAGGGCAAGGGGCTGGCGGTGGCGAAGGCGGCCGCGGAGGTGCTGGTGGGCGCCGGCCTCCCCCGCACCCGGGTGTCCTTCGTCGCGCCCCCAGGCGTCCCCAACACACCGGGCCAGTTGCAGCTTGCCTACGTGGAGCGGCCCACGCAGCCGGCGGTGGCGCGGATCCGCAAGGCCAGCGGATCGGTGTCCGTAGGGCCCGACGAAGCGGAGCTGAAGCCGCGTGCGGTGGGTGACTCGCTGTACGCGGGCGACCTCGTGGTGACGGGCCGCGATGGCCGAGCGGAGCTGTTGCTCGCGGACGGCAGCGGCGTGCACCTGTCTCCCGGGAGCGCGGTGCGCCTGGGCCTGCTGGAGCTGACGGCCGAGCGTCAGCGCAAGGTGCTGCTGGAGCTGGTGCGCGGCACGGTGGAGACGGAGGCGGCGCCCGGCGGCGCGGGCTCCGTGTTCGAGGTGCGCACGCGCGGCGCGGTGGCCGGGGTGCGAGGCACGCGCTTCCGCGTGGTGCAGCAGGAGGACGGCACGAGCCGCGTGGAGACGCTGGAGGGCAAGGTGGCCCTGGGCGTGGAGGAGCGGGGCTCGGTGGACGTGGGCGCGGGCCAGGGCTCGCGGGCGAAGCCGGCCCAGGCTCCGGAGGCCCCGCGCGCCCTGCTGACGGCGCCGGTGCTGGAGCAGCCGCGCGGCGGCGTGTACCCCAAGGCGCCCGCCTTCGTGTGGAAGGCCGTGCCCGGGGCGAAGGCGTACCGGGTGGAGGTGGCGACCTCCGCGGACTTCGCGGGCGACGTGAAGGTCCAGGAGTCGGCGACGCCGGGCCTCGACGGGACGGCCCTGGGTGCGGGCAAATGGTTCTGGCGGGTGCTGGCGGTGGACGCGGATGGCTTCGTAGGCTTCCCTTCGAAGATCTTCAGCTTCGACGTTCCGGGATGAGATGACGCCGCCTGCCCGTGGTCCCCTGCCCCTGCTGTCCTCCCCCGCCGTGCTGCGGGGGTTGGGCGCTGGCGTGGGGCTGCTGCTCGCGGTGGTCACGGTGGTGACGGGCGGCGCGCCGGGCCCGGGCGAGCGCGCCCTGTATGACCTCACGGTGAGCCGGCTCCTGCCCCCACTGCCCACCGTCGAGGACCTGGTCCTGGTGGAAGTCGACGACCGCACGCTCGCGATGCTGGGTGAGCGCTGGCCGCTGTCGCGCGCCACCTGGGCCCGGGCCTTCCACGCGCTGGAGGCGCACCACCCTGCCGCGGTGGTGGTGGACGTCCTCTTCGATCAACCGGAGTCCCGAGACGCGCTGGACCTGGGCGAGGACGTGCTCGAGCGGCTGCGCACGTCGGGGCTCGCGGACACGGCCGAGGGCGCGAAGCTGGCCACGGACCTGGAGGCGCGGCTGCACGCCAGTGACGGGGACGCGCGGCTCGCGGAGGCCTTCTCCGGACTGGGCAAGGTCGTGCTGGGCAGCATGGCGCTGTCGGACCACGACGGCGCGCCTCCCGGTGATGGGGATTCCCTGGCCCCGGTGGCCCTGCCCTCGGAAGCGCTGCGTTTGAAGGCGAAGGGGCTGACCCTGAACCTGGCGCCGCTGCGGCTGACGGCCTGGGGCAGTGGGACGCTGAACGTGCTGGTGGACGCGGACGGCGTCATCCGCCGCTACCCCTACGCGGTGGAGGTGGGCGGGCGCGCGTGGCCCTCGCTCGCGCTGGCGACCGCGCTGCGCCTGTGGCCGGAGCAGTCGGAGGCACTGCTGCGCGTGGCGGCCACCGATGACGCCGCGCCCCTGATGCGGCTGCCCTCGCCGGACTGGCTGCCGCGCGTGAGCCTGGGGGACGTGCTGTCCGCGGGGTCGTCGTCCGTGGGGTTGGATCTGGCGCTGCGGGAGAAGACCGTCTTCGTGGGCGTCACCGCCACCGGGCTGCATGGCCAGAGCACCCTGCCCGGCCAGCTCGCGGTGCCGGGCGTGGAGATCCACGCGTTCGCGCTGGACAACCTGCGCTCCGGCCAGGTGTTGCGCTCCACGGGGTGGGCCGCGCTCACGGGCGTGCTGGAGACCGCGGTGCTGCTGGCCGTTCTGCTGTGGCGGCGCGGGCGTGCGCGGACCCTCGGCGCGGTGGTGGGCCAGGCCGCGCTGCTGCTCGTCGCGCACACCGCCTTCGTGGGCTGGCTGCTGGTGGAGCCCGGCTGGGTGGTGCCCTTCCTGCCCGGAGCCCTCGGGCTCGTGCTGGTGACGCTCGCGGAGTCCGTCGCGCGCACCGAGGACCTCCAGCGTCAGCGCGACTCCCTCAAGCGCCTGTTCGGCCGCTTCCCCTTTGGATCCGCCGCGCCCGCATCCACCTCGCCGGAGGAGGGAGCCGGATCACCGCCCTCCAAGCCGGGCCGCCCCCAGGGCTAGCAGCCAGCCGCCACGCCTTCGCGCAGCGACTTCCTGGCCCGGGGGTCTCCCAGAGGAGCGCCGCCGTTACACACGGCGGGGAAAGGCATGGCACCATGAACCGCAAGCCATGGCCCGTTACGCCCTCATCGCGGAACCCGACCCCCACCGTGCCGCGAGCCTGCTCGCGCTCGCGGCCCAGGAAGGCCTGGAGGGCACGGTGGCGCGGGACGGGGCGGAGGCCCAGGAGCAGGTGCGGCAGCGCGGAGCCCCGACGCTGCTGGTGACGGACCTGGCGCTGCCGAGGGTGGACGGGTTCGCGCTGCTCGCGTGGCTGCGGGGACGCTCGGACGCGGCTGGCACGGCGGTGGTGGTGGTGACGGCCTTCGACGAGCTGCGCGTGCGCGCGTGGCAGCTCAAGGACGCGCTGGGCATCCACGCGCTCCTGAGCCGGCGCGCGGGGCCGGAGGCGATGCGCGACGGCGTGCGGCGCGCGCTCGCGGGACAGCTCGCGGGCGGCGGCCTGCCGGAGACCCCCGTCGAGGACGAGCGGCGGCGGTTGCAGCGCATCGAAGAGCTGAAGCTGGTGGATCCAGGACCGCCCGACGCGCGCTTGCAGGAGCTGGTCTCCGAGGTGGCGCAGGCCTTCGGGGTGCCCGCCGCGCTGCTGACGCTGGTGCTGGGTGACCGGCAGTGGTTCAAGGCCCACGTGGGCCTGCGGGGCGCGCTCGCGCGGGACCGGGGCACGCCGCGCGACTGGGCCTTCTGCCACCACGTGGTGCAGGGCCGCGAGGCCATGGTGATTCCGGACGCCACGCGCCACCCGGTGTTCCGCGACAACCCGCTCGTGCGCGACGGCATCGTCGGCAGCTACGCGGGCGCGCCGCTCATCACCGCGGGCGGTGACGTGCTGGGCTCGCTGTGCGTCATCGACACGCGGCCGTTGATGCTGGGCGCGGAGGACCTCGCGGCGCTGCGGGAGCTGGCGGGCCGCGTGGCGGAGAGCCTGGAGCTCACCACGACGAAGAACCGGATCCGCTCCTTCGCGCCGCCCGGCAGCGGCCCGTCGGAGCCGGTGCCCACCGCGGCGACCGCCCTGGCGCTCGTGCGTGAAGCGGTGCGCGCCCTGGACGTGCCGGTGTTGGTGGTGGCCCCGGGCCGCAAGCCCTACGCCGCCAACGCGGCGCTGGCGGAGCTGCTGGGGCTGCCCGAGGAGCGCCTGTCGGGCATGGCCTTCGACTCGCTGTGCCAGCACGTCGCGAGCCTGACCCCGGACCCCGGCGGCACGCTCCGGCAGCTGGATCTGGCGGCGGAGGCGTCGCGCGGGCTGCACCTGACGCTCACGTTGGAGCGGCCCCGGCCGCGCGTGGTGCGCTGGGTGGCGCGCCCCTTCGTGGTGCCGGGCGGTGTCGCGCAGCTGCTGTCGCTGATGGACCTGCGCGTCGGCGGCGACCCGAAGGCCGAGCGCGAGGGCCTGCTGCGCCAGGACCCGCTGACGGGCCTGGACACCCGGCGCGTGGGCGAGGAGCGGGTCTTCAAGGAGATTGGCCGGTGCCGCCGGGAGGGGCTGCCCTTCAGCCTGGTGCTGGTGGATCTGGTGGGGCTGGGCGCGCTGAACCGCACGCGCGGCTTCGACGCCGGGGACGGGGCGCTGCGGGAGCTGGCCCGGCACGCGGACGGGCTGTGTCCCCCACCGGGGTTCGCGGTGCGCTGGACGGGCGACACGCTCCTGCTCGCGCTGCCCGGCGCGGACGCGGTGGGCGCGGAGGCCGTGCGCCAGCAGTTCCACGACACGCCCGGAGCCCCCGAGCGCGTGTCCGTCGCGGTGACGGTGCAGGGTGAGGAGGATCCGCACGGCACGCTGGCCCGCGCCTGGGCCGCGCTCGCCCGCGCGAAGCCGGACCGGGGTCCGGGCGGCGCCGGGCCCGTCTGAGCGCGGGGCCCCTGCCCGCCAGGCCGCTTCCGAAAGGCCGGATGCGTCAATGGCGTGAAAAACCAGGAGCAACCGGCTATCGAAGGGGACTTCCTTGCGTTCAGGGGCTCCGACGATGATTCCCTTCTCCGTACTCGACCTCTCCCCCGTCATCGCCGGGGGTGACCCGGGGCTGGCCCTCCGCTGCACCCTGGACCTGGCCCGCCACGCGGAGGCCTGGGGCTACCAGCGCTACTGGCTGGCGGAGCACCACAACATGACGGGCATCGCGAGCGCGGCCACGGCCGTGGTCATCGGCCACGTCGCGGGGGGCACGTCCAAGATCCGCGTAGGCGCGGGCGGCGTCATGCTGCCCAACCACGCGCCGCTCGTCATCGCCGAGCAGTTCGGCACCCTGGAGACGCTCTACCCCGGCCGTATCGACCTGGGGCTGGGCCGCGCGCCCGGGACCGACCAGCGCACTGCCGCCGCCCTGCGCCGCACACTGATGGGCTCCGCGGACACCTTCCCGCAGGACGTGGCGGAGCTGCAGGGCTACTTCCGGGACCCCGTGCCGGGCCAGGCCGTGCGCGCGGTGCCGGGCGCGGGCCTCCACGTCCCCCTCTGGCTCCTGGGCTCCAGCACCTTCAGCGCCCAGCTGGCCGCGGCCATGGGCCTGCCGTTCGCGTTCGCGTCGCACTTCGCGCCCGCGCAGCTGATGAGCGCGCTGCGGCTGTACCGCAGCCAGTTCCGCCCGTCGGACGTGCTCCAGAAGCCGTACGCGATGATTGGCGTCAACGTCTTCGCCGCGGACACGGACGCGGAGGCACAGCGCCTCTTCACCTCGCTGCTCCAGGCCTTCCTCAACCTGCGCCGGGGCCGCCCGGGCCCGCTGCAGCCGCCGGTGGACAGCCTGGACGGTCAGATCAACGAGATGGAGCTGGCGGAGATCGACCACATGCTGGCGTGCACCGTGGTGGGCTCACCCGACACGGTGCGCGAGGGCCTCCAGTCGCTCATCGCCCAGACGGGCGCCGACGAGCTGATGGTCACCGCGCAGATCCACGACCATGCCGCGCGGCTGCGCTCCTTCGAGCTCGTCGCCCAGGTGCGCGACAGCCTCACGCAGGGCGACGCGCCTGCCGCACCGTCCCAGCAAGCCGCGCGATGAGCTGGGCGTCGCGGCTGCCGAAGACGCGCCGCGCGCCCCCCGGCAGGCCCAGCACCAGGTAGTGGGTGTCCTCCACCAGCAGCACCGCGGCGATGGAGCAGAACAGGCCCACGGCGGTGAGGACGAGCCCCGCCTCATAGGCGCCCCGCATCGCCGTCACGGTGACGGACAGCCAGGACAGGAGCGGCAGTCCCACCGCGCCGCCCAGCCCCACCGCCAGCAGCCACGGCCACAGCTTCGGCGTGCGCCGCACCGTCTCCACCTGGCGCACGTCGCTGAGCGCCCAGGCCCGGCCGCCCACCACCAGCCGTTCGGGGGTGACGCGGACCTGGCCCGCCTGGAAGAGGGGGCGCTCGCCGGGCTCCACCGGCTCCGGCAATGACACGGGCACGGGGCGGCGCTCCACTTCACGCAAGGGGGCGACGGAGTGCAGGACGGTGACGACGGCCATTGGTTCACCCATGGGTGGTCTCCAACGAGGGAAATTGCGTGCGCAGCAGGGTGCGAAGCTCTTCGAGCGGACGGCCCAGGGCGAAACATGCCCGGGCCCCCTGACACAGGGCGCGCGACACCAGGCGCTCGTCCGCGAAGGGCAGGAGGACGAGGATGGGCACTGCGGCGGCGCACGCCCGCGCGCGCGTCAGGATGGGGAGGATGGCCTCGCCGCGCTCCACGTGGGCGAGCACCAGGTCCGGCCGCGCCGCGTCCGCCACGTCCAGGAACAGGGCGATGCCCAGGTCGCCCAGCACGTCGGCCAGCAACGATGCCAGGGACTCATCCGCCCCGAGCAGCAAGGCCCGGGTTGTGCGCAGGGACGCCACGTCCCCACACCACAGCAACGTCCATGCCGGAACCACCGTCCCCGGGGGCCGACGGGTGATCGCCAGTGGACCCTGGCAATCCGCCAGGACGCCGTGGCGGATTGCCAGACTGGGCCAGGCGCGCGCCGCTAGTGTTGGAGAACGGACCCTGAAGCAGCGCGTGACGCGTCCGTGACCGTCTCCCACGGCGAGCCCGCGCGCGGCAGCTCGAACCAGAACGTGCTGCCCCGGCCCCGCTCGGAGATGACGCCCACGCGCCCCCCGTGCCCTTCCGCGAGCTTCTTGACGGTCGCGAGCCCCAACCCGAGCCCCTCCGCGACGCTCCCGTGCGCGCGGAAGTACGGTTCGAACAACGAGGGCAGGTTCTCCGGGGCGATGCCCGGGCCCGTGTCGCGGATGTCCGTGCGGATCATCGCGCCCTCCTCCGTCACCTGGACGGTGATGCGCCGGGTGGGCGTGTCGCCCATGTACTTGATGGCGTTGCGGACCAGGTTTCCCAGCAGGCTCAGGTAGACGCCGGGGCTGCACGCGACCAGGACGGGCGGCACGGGCTCGCAGCTCAGCTCGATGTCGGCCTGCTCCGCTTCCGCCGCGAAGCCGCCCAGCAGGTCCGCAATCACCGCCCGGGGTTCCGCCCGCGCCCCCGGATCCGGCCTCGCGCCAGAGCGGGCGAAGTCGAGGAGCGCGCCCGTGATGGCGTCCGCTCGCGACAGGCTCCGGATGATGCGCCGGAGGGGCTCGCGAGAGGTGTCGTCCGGACTCTTCCGCACGGCGAGCTCGGCGGCCATGCGGGCCGAGGACAGCGGGTTGCGGATGTCATGGGCGACGCGCCCCGCGAACTGCTCCAGCTCCTCGGCGCGGGCTTCGAGGAACTTCGTGTGCGCGTCGACAAGCGCACGCCGCGCCTGGAGTTCGCGGTGGAGCAGCCGCGCCACGACGACGGCCAGGATGCCGCAGATCACGTTGAGGCCCGTCGCCAGCAACACGGTCCTCCGGCGGGTCTCCCGGATGCGCTCCGCCAGCTCGCGCCCGCGGACCGCGTTGTATTCAATGGCGCGCGTGACGTCCTCCAGCAGGCGCCGACCCGGTGGTTCAATCTGCTCGTCGAACAGCCCCCCCGCACCGGCCCGCGGGTCCGACTCCGTCACGGTGCGCGCGCGCGTGACGGCGTTGTCGAAGCCCAGCCACGACTCCTGGATGTCCATCCGCACCGACTCTTCGCCGGGGAAGGCCGTCAGCGCCATGTACCCGCTCATGCCCCGCCGGGCACGGGCCAGGGCCGCGTCCAGGTCCCGGCCCAGCTCCGGCCGGAGCTGGGGCTCGTTGATGAACCGCGCGAGCAGCAGCTCGACCTCGAGCACGGACCTGCGGACGAGCGCCAGGTGTTCGATGCTCGGCGCCGAGTTGTAGATGATGTCCTCGGACAGCCCGCCCACCGCCGCGGAGGAGCGCTGCACGATGAAGGTGGTCGCGAAGAAGCTCCCGACGACGGCGGCGAAGGCGACGACGAGCATCTTCCAGGACACGTCGGTCCTGCGTGGCGGCGACGAAGGCATCTACTTGCGATGGGCCTGCCCCTCGCGCGCGTCAAGCCACCCGGGCCCGGAAGCAGCCTTGAAGCAGCCCTGCGCCCGGTCGGCTGGGATGAGGCACGCCGCGCGCGGTGTTGACTCCTGAGTGCCGTCGTCGTCCCACCGTCCACCGCCAGGAAGGAGCATGCCCATGTGGATCCCCTCCGCCATCGCTTCGTTCACGGCCTCGCTGCTGGGGCTGATGCTCACCCTGGAAGGCCTGCACGGCGTGTCCGCCCTCATGGCGCTGGCCGGGTTCGGGCGCTGGCTCTACACGCGCATGGACGCCTTCGTGCTGCGCCGCCATGGCGCGCGCCGGCTCCACTTCGAGGAGGCGCCCCGGCTCCACACGTTGCTGGCCCACCTCAGCATCGCCGCGAAGGTCCCGCGCCCCCGCCTCTATGTGATGCGGCGCGAGCAGCCGGATGCCTTCTCGCTTGGCGCGGGCCCCCGGGCCGCCCACCTCGTCCTCACGAGCGCCGCGCTCGACGAGCTCGATGAGGCGGAGCTCTGCGCCCTGGTCGCGCACGAGCTCGCGCACATCGCGAAGGGCCACACGCGCCGGGCCACGCTCGTCGCCGCGCTGGTCGCGATGACGGTGCGGGGCGCGAAGTGCCCCGAGTGGGTCGCCAGGATGGTGCGGCGGGTGGGGACTCCGCCCGAGCGGGACTTCGTCGCCGACCGCGCCGCCGCCAGGCTCCTGGGGGATGCGCACGACCTCGCCGCGCTGCTGGCCCGGTTGCGGGAGCGCGGGCCTTCACGGCGCTCCGACGTGGGCCTCCCCTTCACCGTGCCCGCCGTGGAGGGGATCCTCGACGAACGCATCCATCGGCTCCGGAGCGTGGCGGCCGAGCAGCACGCGCGGCGGGCGAAGGCCATCCTCCGCCGCTCCCACCCCCGGGGTTCCCGCTTCCACCCGCGCGTGGAAGCACCCCGGCGCCGAACGTGGGTCCAGCCCTGGAGGGGGAAGCGGATCACGCGCCTGGACGGTGGCTCGCGCTCGGGGCCCCGGAACAGTCCGCGGACGCCCGGCAGGGCCTGAGCAGACGGGCATCCGCCTGACGCGTCGCCGGGGGCGGGGGCCCGCTGCATTGCTCCCACCCCAGCCTCCCCCCACCTTCCAGCCATGGTTGTGGCACTCGCGCTGGGCGTGGTGGTGGTCGCCATCGTCCTGCTCTCCATCGACCGCATCCCCACGGAGGTGAGCTCGCTCGCCATCGTCGTGCTGCTGGTGCTGAGCGGGCTGCTGACGCCGCGGGAGGCCCTCTCCGGGTTCTCCAGCGAGACGGCCATCTTCATCTTCGCGCTCCTGGCGCTGACGCAGGGGCTCAGCACGACGGGGGTGATGCAGCTCGTGGGACGGCGGCTGCTGTTCCTCGCGCGGTTCAGCTCCCAGGCCTTCATCGTCATGCTGCTGGTGGCCGTCTGCGCCTTCTCCTCCGTGGCGTCGAACACGGCGGTGACGGCGGCGTTCCTCCCCGTCGCGACGGCCTCGGTCGCGCGGACGAAGGTGTCCTCGCGCAGGCTGCTGATGCCCCTGGCGTTCGCCTCGATGCTGGGGGGAACCATCTTCCTGTTCGGCACGTCCACCAACCTCGTCGTCAGCGCGGCGATGGAGCAATGGGGGCTCGAACGCCTTGGCTTCACCGAGCTCACGCCGGTGGGGCTCCCGCTCGCCATCATCGGGGTCGGCGTGACGCTGGTGCTCATGCGGTGGCTGCTGCCCGCGCGTGAAGGCGAGCAGGCCGCGGGCGCGCTGCCCCAGCGGGAGTACGTGACGGAGGCGGTGCTCACACCGGGCTCGCGGCTCATCGGGAAGGAGCTTCGCTACGTCACCGAAGGGCTGGGAGTTCCGGTGCGCGGCGTCGTGCGCGAGGGGGTCATGCGGCCTCCCGACCCCCGGGAGCTGTTGGAGGCCCGGGAGCACCTCATCATCGCCGGCAGCCTGGACGACATCCTGCGGGTGAAGGACCTGCGCAGCATCGGCCTCAGCGCCGACCTCCGGATCCCCGAGGACCCCCGCCAATCCCACACCCTCACGGAGGTGTCGGTGCCGCCGACGTCGGCGCTGGCCGGCAGGTCCCTGCGGGACATCCGCTTCGCGGAGCGCTACGGGCTCGTGGCCATGGCCATCCACCGCCACCCCACGCTTCAGGGCTCGCACCACCACCTGAACCTGATGGGGAGCCTCGCGGGTGGGGATGCCCTGAAGAACATCTCCCTGTCGGTGGGCGACCTGCTGCTCGTGGGAGGACCGGAGCGGCGGGTCCAGGAGCTCGCGCGGGACGAGGAGCTGACCGTGCTGGGCAGCGTCGAATACCAGCGCCCGCGCTACCGGCGCGCCCTGCTCGCCGTGCTCATCTTCGTGGGCACCGTCCTCGTCGCGGGGCTGCGCATCACCTCGCCCGCCATCGCGGGGCTGGCCGGGATGTTGGCGATGATCGCGACAGGCTGTGTCGACACCCGCACGGCCTTCCGCGTGGACTGGCGGGTCGTCATCCTGATCGGCGCGCTGCTGGCCCTGGGACAGGCGGTGGAGAAGAGCGGCGCGGGAGAGGTCCTGGCGCGGGCCGTGCTTCCGCTGGCGGGCGTCATCGGGCCACGCGGGGTGCTCTGCGTGATCATGATCGTCACCGTCCTGCTCTCCATCCCCATGAGCAACCAGGCAGCGGCGCTGATCATGCTGCCCGTGGGGATCCACGCCGCGATGGACATGGGGCTCGACCCACGGGCCTTCGCCGTGGGGATCTGCCTGGCCGCGTCGTGCTCGTTCCTCACGCCCCTGGAGCCGTCCGCCGCGCTCGTGTACGGCCCCGGGCGCTACCGCTTCGTCGACTTCCTGCGGGTGGGCACACCGCTCACCGTGCTGATGCTCGTGCTGCTGACGTTCGCGGTGCCGCTCGTCTGGCCCTTCACGCGCAGCTGAGGCCCCCGGTATCCGTCCGGCGAACGCCGTGCACGATGGGCCCGCGCCCGCGGACGCTGTCCGCGCTGGAGCCTACAGGATCAAGACGTGCCAGCGCCGGGAGGACGGCGTGGCAGGCGCACCACGAAGGTTGTCGTGCCGTCAGCGGAGTGCCCCTCGAGCGTGCCGCCGTGCGAGAGCACGATCTGGTGGGCGATGTAGAGGCCGAGGCCGAGATTCCCGCTCGCCGACTTCTCGTGATGGCGCGCTCGGCGGAACGGCTCGAAGATGAACGGGAGGACGTCCGCGGGAATGGGCTCGCCCTGGTTGCTGATCTCGACGACGACGGCCGCTCCGTCGGAGCGTGCCTTGATGACCACGCCCGTCCCAGGCGTGGCGTACTGGATGGCGTTGCCCGTGAGGTTGGAGAAGACTTCCGCCAGACGATCCGCGTCCCAGGCGCCTGTCACGTCGCCTTCGACCTCCAGTTGAAGGGTCGCCTCGAACTCCTCGACGACGCGTTGGCAGATCTCACGCAGGTCGGCCGGCTTCGGTTCGATCAACAACCCTCCACCAAGACGCGCTCGCGTGAGGTCGAGCAGCTGGGTGATCATCCGGCTCATGCGTTGGCCACTGCGGATGATGCGCGCGGCCATCTCCGCGTCGTGCGTGTCGAGATGTCCGCGCCGAAGCAGCGACGCGGCGGCCATGGCGATCGACGCCAGCGGGTTGCGCAGGTCGTGCCCGAGGATGCCAATGAACATCTCCCGGAACTCGGCCACCGTGCGCAGCTCGCGCTCGCTCTTCTCCGCGCGCTCCTTGGCCGCGTCCGCCAAGTCCGCCAGCTCTTGCGCCTGAATCGTTGCGCCGACCATCCGCTCGTTCGCTTCGCGCTGGTCGACGAACACCGTATCGGAGTGAGAGCGCTCGCCGCTCAGATCCTTGTCGGTGGACTCGCGTTCGACCGCCAGGAGCTTGCGCCTCCCCTCATCGCGGTCGTCGGACTTGTTCCGTTCGACGCGCAGGCTCTTGTCGGTCTGGTCGCGTTTCGGGTAGCTGGGGTGGAGCACGCCCTCGGCGGCGGAATACGCCAGACGCGCGAGCACGTCGGTCGGCGGGCCGAGCACGGACAGGCAGCGGATCGTCTCGTCGTCCAGCTCGACGGTGATGCTTTGCTTTGTCATGACTCGCCCCTTGTGCACGCGCATGTACCCGTTTAGCGCCAGGAGGGCGCTTCCAGTTCCTGCTTCGTCATCCGCCTCCTCTGTCCTCGCCGCTCGGAGTGCCTGTAAGCAGGCCCTTGAACCCCTTGAGCGCCCGGCCCACGGCGATCCCGCCGTCCGACGAGATCTCGTACTCCCTCAGGTCCTTGCTGTGCTGGCTGGAGCGCACCTTGACGACCGCCATTGCCCGCTTGAGCTGCCCGTCGAGCTCGACGTAGCGCTGGATGATGATGGCGTCCGTCAAGAACGCGATGCCCTGGGGGCTGAACCGAAGATCGTTGTAGGAGTCGGCCATCTCCACCGTCGCCAGGACCGTGACGCCGAGCCCTGCCAGCGCTCCCATCATCCGGTACAGTGACTCGCGAAAGTCCTCTCGGAACGTGGGCGCGAGCGCCAGCTCCAGACCGGACAGCGAGTCGATCACCGCCCGCTTGGCGCCCAGGCGCTTCACGGCATTCTGAATCTCCAGCAAGGTCTCGTCGATCGAGAGATCCAACGGGCGCAGGTAGAGGACTTCCAACCGCTTCTCGCGGACCAGCTTCTCGAATTCCTGCCCGCGCGGCGTGGTCTGGAGATAGTCGTTGGGCCGCTTCTCGAAGATGGCCACGATCCCGTTCTCGCCGCGCGAGGCTCCCTCGACGATGAATTGATTGGAGAGCACCGTCTTGCCCGAACCCGAAGGCCCGGCGATGAGCGTGGAGTACCCGCTCGGAATGCCACCCCCCAACATCTCGTCGAGGCTTGGCACTCCGGTCGAGAGGCGATGTTCGAGCGGGTGCCTGGCGATGAGCTCCGCCGGCTTGAGAAGTCGGGGGAAGACGCTGTAGCCCGCGCCCGTGATGCGGGCCGTGTGCAGGCCGGGGATCTGCCCCTGGCCCCGCATCTTCATCACCTGCAGCTTGCGCACGACGGAGTTGCGATCGATGGCCTGGAAGAGCCAGATAAGCCCGTCGGCCACCGTGAACACCGCGCTGTCATGCTCGCCGTCCGCATACTCCCCGATGAGGAAGGTGGTGGCCTCGTAGCTGGTGAGCGTCAGCGCCAGGCGCTGCATGAAGTCCGACAGCTCACGCTCGCCGCCTGGCCCGGTGGCGAGCGTGCTTCGCATGATGGCCCGAAAGGAGTCCACGACGACGATGCTCGGAGCCGACTTCTCGATCTCCTGCACGATGGCTTCCAGCACCTTCCCCATCCCTCCCTCGAGCGCCTGCTGGCCGAGGTGGATGAAGCGAACCGTGCCGTCGCCCACCTTGGCGGCGTCGAAGAAGTCGTACTGTTGCTGATAGCGAAGCATCTTGATGGGAGGCTCGCCGATGATGCTGAAGTACACCGCCCTCCGCTCGGGGCTCGCGTTCGCGAACGCGATCTGATGCGCCATCGTCGTCTTGCCGCAGCCTGGGCCGCCGCCGATCAGGTTGAAGGAGAATTCCGGAATCCCGCCGCCCAAGACTTCATCGAGCCCCGGCACCCCGGTGCTCAGCTTGCGAATCGGAACGCTGTCGCTCATTCGTTTGTCTCCCAGGGTGCCGCCCCTTCGAGTGTCGGCCAGGCGCTGCGGAGTACCTGGTTCGTCAGTCGCTCTCCGATAAAGGTCGTGAGGAGCGCGAAGAAGGTTGCAAACAGCATCGCGGCCGACTCCATGGTGACGGCGGGATCCTTGGCCAGCAGCCGCTCGCGCAGCTTCGTCGAGCCTTCGAGGCTGGAGACCTCGGCGAAGCACTCGAAATCGCCTTTCGCCAGCTTTGCGCTCCTCATGAACAACAGCTGGACGCCGATGGAGCCCACCAGGGGCGCCATGTGCGCATCGATCTTGTCGTAGACACGGCTGGCGGCCGTCGTCGCAGGCTCGCCCGCGCTGCCGGCCGCACCCTCGTGCGCCAGCAATCGCCGGGCCCGCTCCAGCTGCGCCGGGTTCGGGCGGGTCACGGTTCCGCCGCGATCATGGAGTTTCGCGAGGCTCCGTCCTGCTCGACATCGAGCGGGGATTCGGCACCCCGCGGCTTCTCATCCAGCGTGCGCACCATGGCTCTCTTCCTCGACCCTGTGCGTGGGCCGTCAATGACGTCTTCAAGTCGGCTGGGCAGAGGGGAGAACGGGCGTGAGCAGCCAGGGCGATCCCAGCCGGAGCTCAGGGCCCTCTTACCATGGTCACGCCTCCGCCCCGGCCCAAGACGAAGCCAGGCCGCCCTCGGGCAGACAACCGGGCTGCGCTGAAGGCCATCGTCTTCGTGCTGAGGAGCGGCATCCCATGGGAGATGCTGCCTCGAAAGCAGTTCGGCCTGTCGGGCATGACGGCCTGGCGCAGGTTGGAGGAATGGACCCGCGCTGGCGTGTGGGAACAGCTCCAGGCGCGGCTCTTGGACGAGTTGGGCCTGCGTCAAGCACCGAACAAGCGAGACGCATGTGCAGCAGGCATAGGTCTGCTTAAGACCACTCAGGACTTTCGCGACAATAATAGACGTAAGCGGATTGAAGTCCTGTGGCGAGGCCACCACAGGAGAGAGTCATATGCGTTGGACTTCAAGCCAGGGGGACTGATCGGCACACCTCCTGCGTGTGCTATCGATTCAGGGGAACAGCCTGTCGTTACCGCTCCCGCTCGCGGCGGTGGATGGTGGACACGTCGATGCCCAGCAGCTCCGCGGCGCGCGTCTTGTTGCCGCCGCAGTGCTGCACCATCCAGTGGATGTACTCGCCTTCCAGCCGGCGCAGGGGCCACACGCCCTCTTGGGCCAGGGCGAGCGGATGCGGCTCCGGCTCCGCCACCGGCACGTGCGGCCGCAGGTCCTCCAGCTCCACCGTCTCCCGGGGCACGAGCACCACCAGTCGCTCCACCAGGTTCTCCAATTCGCGCACGTTGCCCGGCCAGGGCATGGCGCCCAGCGCGGCCACCACCTCCGGGGACAGCACCGTCACGCGGGAGCGCGGGTTGCGCGCCCGGGAGCGCGCGGTGAAGTGCTCCACCAGTTGCGGGATGTCCTCCCGCCGCTCCTTGAGGGACGGCACCCGCAGCGTGACGACGTTGAGCCGGTAGAAGAGGTCCGCGCGGAAGCGGCCTTCGCGCACGCGCGCTTCCAGATCCTGGTGCGTCGCCGCCACCACGCGCACGTCCACCGTGCGGTGCGCGTCCGAGCCCACCGCGCGGACCTCGCCGTCCTCCAGGATGCGCAACAGTCGCGCCTGGAGCTCCGTGGGCATGTCGCCAATCTCGTCGAGGAAGAGCGTGCCGCCGTGCGCCTCCACGAACAGGCCGCGCCGCACCGACGTGGCTCCGGTGAAGGCGCCCTTCACGTGGCCGAACAGCTCGCTCTCCAGCAGCGGCCCCGGCAGCGCGGTGCAGTTGACGGCCACGAAGGGACCGGGCGCGCGCGGGCCCTCGAAGTGCAGCGCGCGGGCCACCAGCTCCTTGCCGCTGCCGCTCTCGCCCCGCAGCAGCACCGGGGCCGCCGCGTGCGCCACCCGGTCCACGAGTTCGTACAGCCCGCGCATGGGGGCGCTGCGTCCCACCATCGCGCCCAGCCCGGAGCGCTCCTGCGAGGCCTGCTTCAGCGCCCGATGCTCCGCGCGCAGCCGGCGGTCCTCCAGCGCGCGGCCCAGGTACAGCCGCACCTCATCCAACCGGAAGGGCTTGGTGAAGTAGTGGTACGCGCCCCGGCGCATCGCCTCCACCGCGCTCTCCACGCCGCCGAAAGCCGTCATCAGCAGCACCGGCAGCTCCGGATCCACCGCGCGCGCGGCGTCCAGCACGTCCAGCCCATCCACTTGCTCCATGCGCAGGTCGCTCAGCACCGCGTCGTACACGCGCGAGCGCAGGAGCGTCACCGCCTCCTGTCCGCCCGTGGCCAGGTCCACCGTCCAGCCCGCGTCGGCCAGCGGCTCCTGGAGCATGCGCCCCATCTCCACGTGGTCATCGACGACCAGCACCCGTGCGTCGATACGTGTGTCAGACGGCTTGTCGCTCGGCATTGCGTTCCTCTGGCACGGGCCGGGCCACGGGCCACAGCACGGTGACGCGCGTGCCCTGCCCCGGCGTGCTCTCCAGTTCCACCCGCCCCCCGTGGTTGCGCACCACGTGGGCCACCATCGTCAGCCCCAGCCCCGTGCCCTGCCCGCGCTTCTTCGTGGTGAAGAAGGGGTCGAACACCTGGTTGAGGCGCTCCTTCGGAATCCCACACCCGTCATCGCGCACGGTGAGGGCCACGAGCCCCCAGGCCCCCTCCTC
>NZ_RAWA01000103.1 GCF_003611675.1 Corallococcus sp. CA053C | reverse complement strand
CCTCCGAGCCGCCCGCGCTGACTGCGCCCGCCGCCGCGCCCTTTTGCGAGGGCGAGTACGCGGACAGCTACAGCGCGCTGTCGCCCCAGGCCCGCGCCTTCGAGCAGTCGGTGAAGAAGAAGTACACGTACTGCGTGCGCAGCACCGCCGTGTACGAGTGCCTGTCCTACGGCGCGGAGGGCAACGTGCGGCGCTCGCGCACGCCGGTGTCCGCGCATGGCACCGCGTTCGCGTACCGGCAGCAGGCCGGGGAGACGCTGCTGCTCACCAACGAGCACGTCGTGGAGTGGCCGGACGTCACCAGCGACGCGCACCCGGTGGACGGCGTGCCCTCCGGCTGCAAGCGCGTGAAGGACGGGCTCTCCATCGTGGAGAACGAGGCGGACGCGTACGACCGCGATGACCTCCCGCTGTCCACGGCGGTGGTGGATCCGCAGCTGGACCTGGCCGTCCTCAAGTCGAAGGCCGCGCTGACGGTGCTGCCGTGGAAGGTGGGCCGGAGCTCTGGCCTGCGCGAGCGCGACGTGGTGGACGTGCGCGGCTTCCCCCTGGGCGTCTTCAACGCCACCAACATGGGCAAGGTCATCTCCGCCTACGACCGCGACGAGTACAAGGACTGGTACCACGACGACTTCGTCATCGACGCGCTGCTGTCGCAGGGCAACTCGGGCTCGCCCGTGCTCGCCATCTCCTGCAAGACGGGCGAGTTCGAGCTGGTGGGCGTCTACCACGCGGGCTACTCGCGCGGCAGCGCGCTCAACGTCGTGGTGGGGATTGATCAGGCGCGCGACCTGATGAACAACCTGCGCCGCACGCCCAAGCGCACCGAAGGGACGACGCCCCTGGATGCGCTGGCCCGCGCCCGCGTGGCGAAGCGCGCGGAGGTGTCCGCCACGCCCTTCTTCCCCTTCGGCTCGCGCATCGCGGCGGTGTTCCCGCGGGCGGACGGCACGCTGCTCTTCGCGCTGTATGGCCAGGACTTCCCGCGCCGCGTGCACCCGCTCGTCGTGCTGGAGGACCTGCCCGCGGGCTCGGTGGACGACGGCTTCGGTCGCGCGGGACGCGTCTGGTTCGGGGGCGAGCGCGGCCTGCTCGAACGCCCGCGCGCGGAACAGGACGCGGAGCTGCAACAGCAACTGGCCCGGCTGCTGGAAGCGCTGCGCCGGGACGCCACGCTCGCGTTCTCCTACCAGGATTCGCTGCCCTCCTCCGACGAGTCCCGTCAGACCTTCGACACGTCCGCCCGCCTCAACAAGACGCTGGAGCGGACCATCGTCGCGCACCGCGACCTGAGTGACGCCGCCGCCGAACTGGCGGACCGCTTCGCGCCGGACGTCACCGAGTCCGCGACCCGGACCGAGTCCGTGCTCAAGAACCCGCCGCCTCCCGGCATCCACCTGGGCCTCGCCTCCGAGCCTCGGGGCGGCGCCCCGGCGACCGCGCCACCGCCGCGGGACTCCAGCGCGCGCCAGCCCGCTCGCACACCAGGGGGCGGGGCCCCATCGCGCCGGTAGCCCGGCCGTCAACCTGTCGGACAGTCGGACAGGTTCGCGGGCGGGATGCACGGGCCCGGGAAGGCCCTTCGCGCCTTCCTACATTGGACAAGTGTGGAGGCCATGCCCGAACCCGCAGCAGGTGCCGTCCATCCCGACCTGAGGACGGGTGAGCCCTCCCCCTGGTTGCGGCGGATCCTCCGGAGCCTGTTGGGACAGGAGCGACGCTTCTGGGTGCTGGTGGTGGGCGTGGGGCTCATCTCCGGACTGGGCGCGGTGGCGCTCCTCGCGGTCCTTCGCTTCACCCAGCACCTGTTCTGGCAGAGCAACGCCGAGCACTTCCTCGAAGGGGCGCTCGCGTCGCCAGGCTGGCGCCGGTTCCTGGTGCCGGTGCTGGGCGGCGCGCTGGTGACGCTGGTGTCCCTGCTGGTGGGACAGCCCCTGCGCGGCCACGGCACCGCGGGCATCATCGAATCCATCTGGGTGAAGTCCGGCCGGCTGCCCTTCCCCCGTGCGCTGCTGCGCGGCTTCGTGTCCATCATCGCGGTGGCGCTGGGGGCTCCCCTGGGCCGCGAGGGCGCGCTCCTCCAGACGGGCGCGGCCAGCGGTTCGGCGCTGTCCGGGTGGCTGCGGCTGGGGCCGGGACAGGCGCGGGTCCTCGTCGCTTGCGGCGCTTCGGCGGGCATCGCGTCCGCGTACAACGTCCCCATTGGCGCGGCCCTCTTCGGGCTGGAGGTGCTGCTGGGCAGCTTCGCGCTGGAGCTCTTCGGCCCCATCGTCGTGTCGTGCGTGGTGGCGACGGTCGTGTCGCGCACCCTCATCGCGGATCACCCCAGCTACGTCATCCCCCACTACGCGCTCACCCACCCGCGCGAGCTGCTGCTGGCCCTCCTGCTGGGCGTGCTCGTGGGCGGGGCCTCCGCGCTCTACGTGCGGGGCATCAACGTCACCTCCGACCTGCTGGACCGCGTGCCCGCGTGGCTCGCGCCCTTCATGCCGCTGGTGGCGATGACGCTCGTGGGCGCCACCGCGCTCGCGGGGCCGTACCTCATGGGCAACGGCTACGACTCCGTGAACATGGCGCTGCATGGGACGCTGCCCCTGGCGATGCTGCTCATCCTGCCGGTCGCGAAGCTGGCGGTGACGTCGCTGTGCGCGGGCTCGGGCGTGCCGGGCGGGCTCTTCACCCCGTCCCTCTTCTTCGGCGCGCTGCTGGGCGGCGCGTTCGGAATGGTGGTGGAGCAAGTGCTGCCGGGCGGGGCACCCAGTGGGGCGTACGCGCTGCTCGGCATGGGCGCGGTGCTGGCCGGCACCACGCACGCGTCGGTGTCCGCGGTGCTGATGATCTTCGAGATGACGGGCGACTACGACCTCATCCTGCCGCTGATGCTCGCCGCGGTGGTGGCCGCCGTCGTCAGCCGCCACCTGGAGCCGGAGTCGCTCTACACCTCCGTGCTCGTGCGCCGCGACGTGCGCGTGCCAGCCTCCGTGCCGCACTGGCTGCGCGAGGAAGGCGTGCGATCATTGCTGTCGCCCGCCACGCAGCGGGTGCCGCCCTCCGCGCCCTTCGACGAGGTGGTGGTGCTGCTCCTGGAGCAGCCTCCGGGCGCGGACCTCTACGTCACCGACACGGAGGGGCGCCTGTTGGGCGTCATCACGCTGGACGCGCTCAAGGGCCACTTGCCGGACCACTCGCTGCTCCAGGCCACCGTGGCCGCGGACGTGATGGACACCGGCGTGCAGCCCATCACCCCGGACCTGTCGCTCGCGGAGGTGGCGTCGCGGTTCGGCCACACGCTGCTGGAGCGGCTGCCCGTGGTGGACCACGGCCGGCGCCTGCTGGGTTCGCTCTCCAAGGGCGACCTCCTCAAGCGGGGGCGCTTCTAGATGGAGCCCCGGGCGCGCGCGTGGAGCATCGTCGTGATGAGCGTCCTGTGCGGCGTGCTGGTCTACGTGCTGCTGCGCTCCCCGCCCCACGTGCGGCACCACGACCCCGAGACACCGACGCCCGAAGAGGTGTCCACCCAGGGGAACCCCTACCGGGGGTGGCCCCTGTTCCAGGGCTGGCCCCTCCCACAGCCTCCGGACGCGAAGCCGACGAAGCCGACGAAGCCCGTGGAGCCGCCCCCGGAGCGCTGAAGACCCTCCCCCTCCGGGGCGGACAGCGGCGACCAACCAGACAGGCTCCGAGTGAACCGGCTTGCATGCGGGGGGCGCGGGAGGAAGATGGCCGCCGCCTTGGACGCCACTCCGTTCAACTTCGTCGCCATCGTGTTGCTGGTCTCCATGGGCGCGGGCCTGTTGGGCTCGCTGTTGGGGCTGGGCGGTGGACTCATCCTCATCCCCGTCCTCACGCTCGTGCTCAAGGTGGACATCCGCTACGCGGTGGGCGCGTCCATCGTGTCCGTCATCGCCACGTCCAGTGGCGCGGCGGCGGCCTATGTGCGGGACGGCCTGGCCAACCTGCGCGTGGCGATGTTCCTGGAACTGGCCACCGTCGCCGGGGCCCTGACGGGCGCGCTGCTCGCGGGCATGGTGGGCGGACGCGCGCTGTACTTCCTCTTCGGCGCGGTGATGGCGTACTCGGCGCTCGCGATGCTGCGCAAGCTGCGCGAGGACGGTGGGCCTCGCGTGGAGCCGCCCCCGGATGCGCTCGCGGACCGGCTGGCCCTGCACGGCAGCTACTACGACGCGTCCACCGAGCGCGAGGTGACCTACCGCGTGCACCGGCCGCTCGCCGGCCTGGGCCTCATGTACCTCGCGGGCACGGTGAGTGGCCTGCTGGGCATCGGCTCCGGCGCTCTCAAGGTGCCGGCCATGGACCTGGCGATGAGGCTGCCCATCAAGGTATCCACCGCCACCAGCAACTTCATGATCGGCGTGACGGCGGCGGCGAGCGCGGGCATCTACTTCGCGCGCGGCGACATCGACCCGTTCATCGCCGGGCCCGTCTGCGTGGGCGTCACGCTGGGCGCGTTCGCGGGCTCGCGCTACCTGACGAAGCTCAAGAGCGGCTCCCTGCGCATGCTCTTCGTCGCCGTCCTTCTGTGGGTGTCATTCGAGATGCTGTCCAAGGGAATCCGCGGATGAGCACCCAGGCTCCCGAGTCCCTCCCTCCGCCGGAGACAACGGCCACGGCTGTCCATCCCGCGGTACATCCCGCGGTCCATCCGGAGACGGTCCCCCTCACGCCGGAGCTGCTGATCAGCCAGCTGCTGCGCGGCGGCGTCCTCCTGAGCATGTCGCTCGTCACGTGCGGCATGGTGATGACGTTCTTCCGGCACCCGGACTACTTCTCGTCGCCGGACGCGCTCCAGCGCCTCACCTCGCCGGACTCCGCGCCCCACCGGCTGGCGGACGTCTTCGAGGGCGTCCTCGCCGTGCGCGGTCAGTCCTTCGTGATGGCGGGCCTGCTGGTGATGATCACCGTGCCCGTGCTGCGCGTGGCCCTGTCGCTGGGCATCTTCCGCGCGCAGAAGGACCGCACCTTCTCCGCCATCACCACCGGCGTGCTCGCGCTGCTGCTGCTCGCGTTCCTCCTGGGAAGCGTGGAGTAGCCAACGCGGTTCGCGCATTCGTCACAGACGCGCGCGGAGGGAACGCCCTACAACGCGCGCCCATGGCCGACCAGGACCTGCCCCTGCTCTTCGTGCGCCACGCCGTGGCCGAGGACTCCCACGTGCTGGGCGATGAGGCCCGCGCCCTCACCTCGCAGGGTCGCGCCGCGTTCCGCCAGCACGCGCGCAAGCTCGCGAAGCTCACCCCGCTCATGGGCATCATCACCAGCCCCCTGGTGCGCGCGGTGCAGACCGCGGAGCTGCTCGCGGAGGCCCTCTGTCTGTCCCACGTGGAGGTCCATCCCGCCCTCATGCCCATGAAGGGCGCGGCCCGCCGGGTGCTGCGGCTCGCGCGCGACGTGGGCCCGGGTTGGGCGCTGGTGGGACACAATCCCTCCCTGGAGCGCGCCGTCGCACACGCGCTGGGCCAGGCACTGCCAGACAAGTTGAGAAAGGGCTGCGCGGTCGCCCTGCGGGCCGAGGGGCGTGACTTCACCCTGCAATGGATGGCGGCGCCCGGACGTTCCCTGCGGCGTTCGTGAGCTGTGTTTCCAACGCAAGGGTTTGAAAAAGCCGCCGGACAGCACGAGTCCCCGGGTGCCGCGCACGGCGAGGATGCCGCGCGTGACATCACCGGGAGATACGAAGCAACCGTTCGCGCGGTGGACGTGACGCACTTGTTGCCGGCGCGTCACGTCGCCGAGAACGGACTGGCGCACAGTACGCGGCGTCATGGCCCACGTACTCATCGTCGACGACGAGCGCGACCTCGCCGAGCTCATCGACTTCAACCTGCGAGGCGCTGGCTTCTCCACGCGCCTGGCCTTCACCGGGGAGGCAGCGCTCGCCGCCGCGCGCGAGCAGTCCCCGGACGTGGTGCTGCTGGACCTGATGCTGCCGGACCTGTCCGGCATCGAGGTCTGCCGCCACCTGCGCGCCAACTCCCAGCTGCGTGACGTGCTCATCGTCATGCTCACCGCCAAGAGCGAGGAAGGGGACCGCATCCGCGGCTTCGAGGTGGGCGCGGACGACTACGTCGTCAAGCCCTTCTCCGTGCGCGAATTGGTGCTGCGCCTGAAGGCCATCCTCCGGCGCTCCGCCGCGCCCAAGGACAGCACGCCTCCATTGGCCCTGGGCCCGCTGCGCCTGGACGTCACCGCGCACCGCTTCTACGTGGACGGCCAGGAGACCTCCCTCACCGCGCTGGAGTTCCGCCTGATGGAGCACCTGATGGCGCGGCTGGGCCGGGTGCAGACCCGGGAGCAGCTGCTGGAAGAGGTGTGGGGCCTGTCCAGCGCGCTGGAGACGCGCACCATCGACACGCACGTCATGCGGCTGCGCGACAAGCTGGGCAGCGCGCGCGCCCTCCTGGAGACGGTGCGGGGCGTGGGCTACCGCATCGTGGACCCCGCCGCCGGATAGCTCCCTCCCCGTTACCCATTTGTCACGCAAGGGCCGTCAAACAGCCACATGGGCACCGTAGATCGTCACCCGTTCTCGACGCCGGGACCCGACGACCCTTCTATGCGCCCACTCCTCGTTGCCTTCTCCCTGTTGACCTCCAGCGCCGCCATGGCCCAGGCCGCCTCCTCCCAGGAGCAGCTCCCGCCCCCGCCGGCCTCCGAGCCGCGTGAGGCCGTGCAGCCGCCCGCCACGGAGCCCCAGCAGCCCCCGGCCAACGCCTACTCCGTACCGGAGGGCTCGCCCTCCATCGACGAGCGCCTGTCCGCGGACGAGCACCGCGTGGAATCCCTGGAGGAGCAGAACACGGAGACGAAGAACGACCTGTCCGCCCTCAAGAAGCTGCGCTTCTCCGGCTACATCCAGTCCCGCTACCAGTACCAGGAGCCGCTGGACGACACCGGCACGGGCGGCTTCAGCCGCTTCACCGTCCGCCGCGGCCGCCTGAAGGCGACCTACACCGGCGACCTGGCGCAGTTCATGCTGCAGATCGACGCGGTCCCTGCGGGCGTGACGCTGCGCGACGCGGAGGCCACCCTCTTCATCCCGGGCACGAAGCAGCAGCTGTCCCTCACGATGGGCCAGATGAAGTGGCCTTTCGGCTATGAGGGCCCGCAGTCCTCCAGCGACCGCGAGTTCCCCGAGCGCAGCCGCGTGGTGCGCAACATGCTCCCCAGCGAGCGCGACCGCGGCGCCAAGGTGAACGGCCGCTACAAGTTCCTGCGCGTGTCGGCGGGCGTCTTCGACGGTGCCGGCACCGACAGCGGCACGACCCAGGACAACGACAAGGAGAAGGACATCATCGGCCGCGTGGGCTTCGACCTGAAGTGGATCGCGGGCGGCGTCTCCGGCTGGTACGGCCAGGATCTGGGCAAGCTGCCCACGGACACCTTCCGCCGCGCGTATGACCGCAGCCGCCTTGGCGCGGACCTGCAGGCCTACTTCGACGTGGTGCCCCTGGGCGGCACGTCGCTCAAGGGCGAGTTCATCGCGGGCCGCACCTACGGCGCCGCCAACAACGCCACCCACCTGGATGTGCCCGCGCACGGCTGGTACCTGCTGCTCGTGCAGAACATCGGACTCAACGACGCGGTGGCCGTGCGCTACGACACCTTCGACCCGCACAACGGTCAGGCGAACACCGCGAACGGGGATATGCCCGGCGCCGACAACGCCGTCGATACCCTGGGCGTCGTCGTGCAGCACCACTTCGGGGAGAACCTGAAGGTCTCCGCCACCTACGAGCTGCCGATGACCCAGGTCGTCGCCCAGGCATCGGACCCCAAGGACAATCTGTTCACCCTCCAGATGCAGGCGCGTTTCTAGCGCTGTCGCTTCACTGAATCGCTTTCAAGGAGCCACTCCATGAAGAAGACCCTGCGCTCAAGCCTCGTCGCTCTCGGCCTCACCCTCCTCCCGCTCGCTGCCCAGGCAGGCACCGTGACGGTGAAGGGCTCGGACACCATGGTCATCCTCGCCCAGCGCTGGGCGGAGGCGTTCATGAAGAAGAACCCGTCCATGAAGATCCAGGTGACGGGCGGCGGCTCCGGCACGGGCCTGGCGGCCCTGCAGAACGGGACCACCGACATCGCCATGTCCAGCCGCGAGATGAAGGAGGCGGAGGAGGAGAAGCTGCGCGCCCGCTACAACACCCCACCCACCCAGTTCTCCGTGGCGAAGGACGGCGTCACGTTCTACGTGAACGAGGCGAACAAGGTGGACACGCTCACGGTGGAGCAGCTCAAGGCCATCTACCTGGGTGACACCGAGTCGTGGAAGGCCGTGGGCGGCGCGGACGCCCCCATCGTCCTGTACTCGCGCGAGAACTCCTCCGGCACCTACGTGTTCGTGAAGGACACCGTGCTGGGCGGGGATGACTTCGCCTCCGCGGCCCAGACGCTCCCCGGCACCGCCGCCGTCGTCAACGCGGTGTCCAAGGAGAAGAACGGCATTGGCTACGGCGGCGCCGCGTACGCCAAGGGCATCAAGGAGCTGAAGATCAAGAAGGGCAACGAGGCGTTCGCCCCCACGGCGGAGAACGTGAAGAGCGGCAAGTACCCGCTGTCGCGCGACCTGTTCTTCTACCTGCGCAACAAGCCGTCCGGCGACGTGAAGGCCTTCATCGACTTCGCGCTGTCCGCGGAGGGTCAGGCCATCGTCACCCAGGTCGGCTACTTCCCTGTGAAGTAGTCACCGTCACACGATTGTCACCCGGCGCGAGGGCTCCATGTTGGATAGACAGGCCGTCATGCAGGAGCAGGACCTCGCGCCCCCGGTGGCGCTGCCCATGCTGTCGCCCGCGGCCCGGCGACGGCAGCTGAAGGAGAAGGTCATCGCCTGGGTCATCACGGCGGTGGCCTTCACGGGCATCGCCGCGCTGGTGCTCATCCTCGTCTTCGTGGCGAAGGAGGCGCTGTCGCTCCTCACCGACGCGGCGGCGCGCGAGGAGGCGAGCTTCTCCAAGATGTTCCTGCCGCAGCTCGTGCGGAAGGGAAAGCCGCTGGCCTACGTGTGGCAACCGGTGTCCGGGGTGCCCAAGGTCAGCATGATTCCGCTGTTCATCGGCACGCTGAAGACGACGGCGGTGTCCATGCTGGTGGCGGTGCCGCTGGGCATCTTCGGCGCGCTGTTCGCCGCGGAGTTCGCCCCCCGGCGCCTGCGCGAAGTGATCAAGCCCACCATCGAGCTGCTCGCCGGCATCCCCTCCGTGGTGCTGGGCTTCTTCGCGCTGATGGTGATGGCCACCTTCCTCCAGGACACCTTCGGCTTCACCTCCCGCCTCAACGCGGTGGTGGCGGGGCTGGGGCTGGCGCTGGCCATCGTGCCCGTCATCTTCACGGTGACGGAGGACGCGCTCACCGCCGTGCCGCGCAGCTACCGCGAGGCGTCCCTGGCGCTGGGCGCCACGCCCTGGGAGACGGCGTGGAAGGTGGTGCTCCCGGCGGCGGCGCCCGGCATCCTCGCCGCGTGCGTGCTGGGGTTCGGGCGCGCCATCGGTGAGACGATGATCGTCCTGATGGCCTCCGGCAACGCGGCCATCACGTCCGCCAACCTGGGCGACTCCGTGCGCTCGCTGTCGGCGACCATCGCCGCGGAGATGGGCGAGGTGGTGGTGGGCAGCCCCCACTACGCGCTGCTCTTCTTCATCGGCGTGGAGCTGTTCCTCTTCACCTTCGTGCTCAACATGCTCGCCAGCGTCTGGACCAAGAAGGTCATCCAGCGACTCAAGGGAGGTGCCGGGTGAAGCACGCCACGCGCCGTGTGGTGGGCCTGTCGCTCGTGTCGCTCACGGGGCTGGCCGCGTTCGTCATCGTGGCGATGCTCGCCCTCATCCTCCTGGACGTGGTGAAGGGCGGCGCAAGCCACCTGTCCTGGAAGTTCCTCACCGAGGCCCCCACCGACGGGATGATGGGCGGCGGCATCTTCCCCGCCCTCTTCGGCACGGCCGCGCTCACGCTCCTGATGACGGTGGCGGTGATGCCGGTGGGCGTGCTGACCGCCGTGTACCTGCACGAGTACGCGCCACCCAACGGCCGCATGGCGCGTCTGGTGCGCGTGGCGGTGGCGAACCTGGCGGGCGTGCCGTCCATCGTCTTCGGCCTCTTCGGCCTGGGCTTCTTCATCCTCTTCGTGGGCAAGGGGATGGACCGCGCGCTGGGCTACGAGGAGCTGCACTGGGCGCAGCCGGGCATCCTCTGGGCGTCGCTCACGCTGGCGGTGCTCACCCTGCCCGTCGTCATCGTGTCCACGGAGGAGGCGCTGCGCGCCGTGCCCCTGGACCACCGCACCGCGAGCCTCGCGCTGGGGGCCACCCAGTCCCAGACGCTGGCGCGGGTGGTGTTGCCGGGCGCGCTGCCGGGCATCCTCACCGGCGCGGTGCTGGCCATCTCCCGGGGCGCGGGCGAGGTGGCGCCCATCCTCTTCACCGGCGCGGCGTACTTCCTGCCGGACCTGCCCACGAGCCTCAACTCGCAGTTCATGCACCTGGGCTACCACACGTACGTGCTGGCCACGCAGTCGCCGGACGTGGAGGCCACGCGTCCGCTGCTGTATGCGACGGTGATGGTGCTGCTGCTCCTGACCTTCACCTTGAACCTCGTCGCGGTCCTCATCCGCACGCGCACGCGCCGCAAGGCCGCGAGCGGCCACTGACGTCCCCCTTCCATGCCCCCTACCTCCGCCACCCCGCGCAACAAGATGGAGTCCCGGGAGCTCACCCTGCGCTACGGCAGCAAGGTGGCCATCAACCAGGTGAGCCTGGGCATCCCCGAGCACAAGGTGACCGCGCTCATCGGCCCGTCCGGCTGCGGCAAGTCCACCTTCCTGCGCTCGCTCAACCGGATGAATGATTTGATTTCAGGCGCGAGCCACGAAGGCAGCGTGTACCTGGACGGCCGCAGCATCCATGACCGCGCCCTGGACGTGGTGGACCTGCGCCGGCGCGTGGGCATGGTCTTCCAGAAATCCAACCCGTTCCCCAAGTCCATCTTCGAGAACGTCGCCTACGGCCTGCGCGTGGGCGGCCTCAAGGACAAGGCGAAGCTCCAGGCGCGCGTGGAGAAGTCGCTGCGCGGCGCGGCGCTGTGGGACGAGGTGAAGGACCGGCTGGACGAGAGCGCCCTGGGGCTGTCCGGCGGCCAGCAGCAGCGCCTGTGCATCGCGCGCGCGCTCGCGGTGGAGCCGGAGGTGCTGCTGATGGACGAGCCCGCGTCGGCGTTGGATCCCATCGCCACGGCGAAAATTGAAGAGCTCATCCACGAGCTCAAGTCCACGTACACCATCGCCATCGTCACCCACAACATGCAGCAGGCCGCGCGGGTCAGTGACCAGACGGCTTTCTTCTACATGGGCGAATTGGTGGAGTGCGGTGCCACGGAGCAGATCTTCACCAACCCCCGCGAGAAGCGCACCGAGGACTACGTCACCGGGAAGTTCGGCTGAACCCAGCACGACGGAAAGCAACGACATGGCAGCCACGCACACCGACAAGGCATTCGAGCAGGACCTGCGCAACCTGCGCGAGAAGCTGCTCGCCATGGGGGCCAAGGTGGAGGCCCTCGTCGCGCAGAGCGTGCGCGCGCTCACCGACCGGGACTCGGCCCTGGCGGAGAAGGTGGTGGGCGCCGACCGCGAGGTGAACCGGCTGGAGGTCGACATCGACGACCTGTGCCGCCGCATCCTCGCCCTGCGCCAGCCGGCCGCCAGCGACCTGCGCCTCATCACCACGGCGCTGAAGATCGTCACCGACCTGGAGCGCATTGGCGACCTCGCCGTGAACATCGCCGAGCGATCCATGGACCTGAACCAGGTGCCGCCCCTGGCGCCCTACGTGGACACGCCGAAGCTGGCGGACCTGGCGCAGCAGCAGGTGAAGAAGGCGCTGGACGCGTTCGTGTCCGGCGACGCGGCGAAGGCGGAGGAGGTCCTCAAGGGGGATGACCTGCTGGATGCCCTCTTCCTGAAGATCTTCAACGAGCTGCTGGCGTACATGATGGAGGACTCGCGCAACATCCGCCGCGCCACGGCGTTGATGTTCATCGCGAAGCACCTGGAGCGCGTGGGCGACCACGCGCTCAACGTCGCGGAGATGGTCATCTACATGGTGCGCGGCAAGGACGTGCGCCACCCGAAGAGCCGCGACATCACCGAGTAGCCGCGCGCTTCACGGCGGTGTCACGGCGAGTTGGCCGGCCCGCCGTGTCGCCGCCCCGGTCCCGCCATGGGGCTTCCGTAGGGTGGCGACATGCTCATCGCATCCAGCCTCCTCCTGGCCGCGTCCGTCGTGGGCCTCCTGGCCCTGGTCCTCCAGGCGCTGTTCGTGCGCCGCCACCGCCGCGAGCCTCCGGCGATCCCCACCTCGTACCCGGGCCTGTCCATCCTCAAGCCGCTGTGCGGCGTGGACGACGACCTGGAGGCGAACCTGGAGCAGTTCGCGCGGCTGGGCTACCCCCACTACGAAGTCCTCCTGGGCGTGAAGGACGCCAGCGACCCGGCCTGGGCGGTGGCGAAGGCCGCTCAGGCGAAGTGGCCCCACGTCATGCGCGCGGTGCTCCAGGTGGGCGAGCCCGGCCTCAACCCGAAGGTGAACCAGCTCGTGACGCTGTCGTCCGAGGCCCGGTACGACCTGTGGGTGGTGAGCGACAGCAACACCCGCGTGGGCGAAGGCTACCTGGAGGAGATCGCCGCCGCCTTCGAGGACCCCACGGTGGGCTGCGTGACGCACCCGGTGGCGGGCCTGGGCGAGACGACGTTCGGTTCGCTCCTGGACAACCTGCACCTGTCCTCCAGCGCCGCGGCGGGGATGATCGCCGCGAAGCACCTGGCGGACCGGGACATCGTGGTGGGCAAGTCGATGGCGCTGCGGCGCGAGGACGTGGAGTCGCTGGGCGGCTTCTTCTCCGTGAAGGACGTGCTCGCGGAGGACTACGTCATTGGCCAGTGGGTGACGCGCAAGCTGGGCAAGCGCGTGTGGCTCGCGCGCTCGCCCGTTTTCAACGTGTCCCTGCGCAAGAGCGTGGACGCCTTCTTCCAGCGCTACCTGCGCTGGAGCGTCATCCACCGCACAGCGGTATCGCCCTCGACGTACGTGGCGCAGGCGCTGCTCAACCCGGTGCCGCTCGCGGTGCTGGGGGTCCTCCTCCACCCGACGGCCTTGACGGCCTGCGCGGCGATGACGGTGGCGCTGGGCAAGGTCTGTGTGGACGTGGCGGTGTTCCGCGCGCTGCGGCCCCAGCCGGTGGCGGCGCGGGCCGCGGCCGCGGTGCTGGTGAAGGACGCGCTGCTGTTCGCCGCGTGGTGGCACGGCGCGTTCCGGCGCACGGTGGACTGGCGCGGCACGCGGTTGCGCGTGGTGTCAGGCACGCGCCTGGTGCCGATGCGGGCCCGGACATCGCCCTCGGAGGCATGGATCACCGGCAACGAGGCAGGTTGAACGCTTGAAGCCCAACTTTTGGTGAACGTTCGTGCACGGACCCTCGCCTCACCTTCACGCGATGCCTATTTCCTTGATCATGCCCTTCCTGAAGCTGGCCCATCTTTCGGATCTCCATCTGGACATGAGCCGCGAGAGCGACGCCGCGGCGTCCTCACTGGTGAAGGCCCTGGTGGCCCAGGACGTTGATCACGTGGTGGTGACGGGAGACCTCACGCACCGCGGCGCCAACGCCGAATTCCAACGCTTCCGCGAACACTTCGCGCCCTTCATGGAGACCGGACGCCTCACCTTCATCCCAGGCAACCACGACCGTCCTGGCGAGGACGTGGGCAGCCGGTTCATGGAGGGTCGCAAGGTCCACACGGTGGAGAAGCCAGGCCTCTACATGGTCTGCGTGGACTCCACCGGTGAACACAACCGGAACTATTTCTCCAGCCATGGCGAGTTGACGGATGACGTCGTGGCGCAGGTGGAGCAGGCATTGGCCACCGCGCCGCCCGACGTGCTCGTCGCGGTGCTGCTGCACCACCACGTGCTGCCCCTGCCGCTGGAGAGCTTCCCGGAGTGGATCGCGACGAAGGTGGGTCTGCCGCACGCGTCGGAGCTGGCGCTGGGGAAGACGCTGCTGGAGCGCGTGAGCGGCAAGTGCGACCTGGTGCTGCACGGCCACCGGCACATCCCGCACGAAGTGGACCTGGGGCCTCCCGGTGAGCGCTCCCTGCGCGTCTTCAATTCGGGCAGCAGCACGGACCTGGGACGCTTCCGCGTCTTCAGTCACCTGGCCGGTCGGCTGGTGGGCGAGCCGTCGTGGTGTCAGGCGGCGGAGCCGGCGAAGCCGCGCACGGCGGTCCACAACGTGAGGCCCGCGCTGCAATATCTGGTGGGTCAGCTGGGCATGGCGCTGTTCTAGCGCCTGGCCGGCTGCCTGCTGAAAGGAGGCATACGACACGGAAGTGTCGCGAATGCCGGTGGGCCCTTGGAAGGTTGTCCTCAGGTCAGGAGGATGCTTGGGTCGACTCGCTGTGAGTGACGGAGCTCGGAAGGTCCTGGTCGTGGATGACGACGCGGACTGGCGGGAGTTTCTCCGGGTGAGCCTGGAGGACCTCGGCTATGAGACCACCGAGGCGGCGGATGGCCAGGAGGCGCTGGACTCGCTCAAGCGAGGGGAGCGCTTCGGGGTCATGTTGCTGGACCTGAACATGCCGGGAATGAGCGGCCTGGAGGTGGTGGAGAAGCTGCCGCGGGTGTCGACGAACCCGCGCATCGTCTTCCTCACGTCGGCGGCGGCCCAGGACGTGGGCAGCGCGCTCCTGTCGGGTCCCCACTACTACCTGCCCAAGGGAGCGAGCCGCGACCAATTGTCCCTCCTCCTACAGTCCTTGGGGGTGTAGGACAGCAGGCGTCGTCCGCCGCGGGCCCGGGCGGACCCAGCCAGGAGGGCCGCCATCGTCACGGAGCTCATCATCATCCTGCTGCTGGTCCTGGCCAACGGCGTCTTCGCGGGCGCCGAGCTGGGCCTGCTGTCGGTGCGCAAGACGCGGCTGAAGGAGCTGCTGGAGCAGGGCAGCAAGTCCGCCCACGCGGTGTCCGCGCTGCGCGATGATCCGGAGCGGCTGCTCGCCACGGTGCAGATTGGCATCACGGTGATTGGCGCCACGGCGGCGGCCTTCGGCGGCGCGAGCATCGCGCAGCGGCTGGGCGGCGTGCTGGAGGGCATGGGCGTGCCGGCGGTGACGGCGCACCAGGTGTCGCTGGGGCTGGTGGTGGCGCTCGTCTCGTACCTGTCGCTGGTGCTGGGGGAGCTGGTGCCCAAGTCGCTGGCGCTGCGCTACTCGGAGCAGTACGCGCTCACGCTGGGCCGGCCGCTCAAGGCCGTGGCGTGGGTGATGCGGCCGCTGGTGTGGTTCCTCACGGCCAGCTCCAACGTGGTGCTGAAGCTCTTCGGGGACAAGACGAACTTCACCGAGTCGCGGCTGTCGCCGGACGAGTTGCAGCAGCTGGTGGAGGAGGCGTCGAAGCAGGGCACGTTGGATCCGCGCGCGGGAGAGATCGCCTCGCGGGCCTTCGAACTGGGGGACCTGACGCTGGGCGAGGTGATGGTCACGCGCGAGCACGTCGTCGCGCTCCGCCGTCACGCGAACTCCGACGAGATCCGCCAGGTGCTCCTGGAGCACGGGCACTCGCGGATGCCGGTGTACGAGGGCACGCTGGACAACGTGGTCGGCTACATCGTGGCCAAGGACCTGTTGGGGGTGGCCTGGGAGGGGCACCTCATCGTGCTGGAGGACGTGCTGCGCCCGCCGCTGTTCCTGGTGGAGTCCATGCGCGCCATCGCGGCGATGAAGGAGATGCAGCGTCGGCGCATGCAGCTCGCGGTGGTGGTGGACGAGCACGGCGGCGTGGTGGGGCTGGTGACGGTGGAGGATCTGGTGGAGGAGCTCGTGGGGGAGATCCTCAGCGAGTCGGAGATGCCCGAGGAGCGCGTGCGGCGCGAGAGCCCCACGCTCGCGGTGGTGCAGGGCGAGGCGAGCCTGCGGGAGGTGAACCGCGCGCTGGGCCTGGAGCTGGAGGAGAGCGAGGACTACTCCACCGTCGCGGGCCTGTGCATCGCGCTGGCGGGCGGCGCGATTCCAGAGCCGGGGGCGAAGCTGCCCATGCCGGATGGGACGGTGCTGGAGGTGATGGAGGCGTCGCCGCGCCGGGTGCGCGAGGTGCGCTTCCACCTGCCGGCGCAGCCGGTACAGCCGGTGGCCTGACGGCCATGCAACGGTCCCCCGGCGGCCGTGGATTGCGTGCTTGCGTCGCTCTGGGACTTCGGTTACTCCTCCCACACCGGAAGTCAGTCCTGCGCGATTAGCTCAGCTGGATAGAGCGTTGGCCTCCGGAGCCAAAGGCCGCAGGTTCGAATCCTGCATCGCGCGCAGAGATAAGGGCCCGGAATCGTAGGGGTTTTTCCCCACCGATTCCGGGCCCTTCGTATGTCCGGGGCTGCCGTGTAAGCCCAGTGCAAGTTCCCAGCGCAGCTCAGCGCGCCTGCTCCGCCAACGCCCAGGGGGTTGAGCAAGGTGGTGTGAGGACAAGGCCCGGCGCTCGCTCCTCACCTGCTCCTCCCGGCCCCCGCAGCTGCCCCCAGCGCCATCACGTTCACCCGCTCGCCGCAGATGCTCCAGTAGCGGTGCACACGGCGTGCGACGTGCTCCGGGTTCTTCATCGCGGCACCCGCAGCAGCCGCCCGTTCGTGGCGATCCACACGCGGGCTTGGCCATCCACACCCACGGCGAAGGGCTGCGATGGATCCACCTCCAGCGTCCACCCCGGCCCCGAGGTGCGCAGCAGCGTGACGGCGCCCGTGCCGTAGCCCCCGCCAGCGCCAGCGCCCCAGTCTCCCCACACCACGAGCGCCCCGTCGGAGCCCACGGGCAGCGCCTGCACCATCGCGTGGCTCATGACGAAGCCATCCTGCGTGGCCAGCACCTCCAGCGGCACTGGGCCCGTGCTGGGGCGGAGCAACCAGGTCCTAGCGGGGTGGCCCCCCGATGGGGCGGTCGTGGCCAGCAGCAGCCCGCCGACCGTCACCAGCGCGCGCATGGAGCCAGGCGGCGTCCAGGCCGTGGTGCAGGTGCCACCCTCGACGATGGGACAGGCCACCAGTCGCCGCCCTTGCGTGTCCTCAAGCGCGAGGTACGCCACGTCCCCCAGCATGACGCCGAGCTGCTGGGCCGGGAACGGCAGGGCGGGCGTGGCGTCGATGATCCGGCCCGTATCCGCGTTGAAGGTCTGGACCACCGCAGCGGCCCCAGTCGAGGCGTACGTCCACACCAGCGCGCGCACCACCGTACGGCCGGCGCTGGTGGTGACGGCCGGCGCGCTCAACCCAAAACCCAGCGTCCAGGTCGCCCAGGCGATGGCACCCGTCGGGCCCACGAAAGACAGCTGCGAGCCCGAAGTGAGGACGCCCGTGCCGCCGGGGAGCTCCAACAGCGAGGCCATGCCTCCAGGCCGCCCTCCCACCACCACGCCATTGGTGGCAATCGCACCGCCTTCGGGCAGATACGGGCTCCAGGCCCATGCCGCCGAGGCGCGCACGGCGGCCGTGCAGTAGTACGGGGCGGCCTGTACCGACACCACGCCGAGGCCTGACGCGGTACCTCGCAGTGACACCACCTCGGACTGCCCGGCACTTCCGAGCGCGCAGCCCCGCACCCGAGCCACTTCTCCCGACGCGGCGGCCTCCACGCTGATGCCACCGGCGAAGTCCCGACCTGCGGGAAGGGCCACCACCGCGTCAGCGCGCCACCTGTCCCCCGTGTCCACCGCTACCGAAGTGGCCTCGCGGCCATCCGCGCACACCACCTGCAACGTCAGCGTCCCGCTACCGCGTGCCCCGACACCCGGGAGCAAGGCGCTGCTCAGGGATGCGCTGCCGGCGAGGACGGGCGCCACCGCCTGGACGACTTGCCCGTCGATGAGGAGCCGGGCACTCGCGAGCTGCGCGCACTCAGCCACGGACCACCGCACCCACAGCGTGCCAGGCCCGCTCGCGGCCTCGGAGTAGGCGGCAAGCTCCACCGTCACGGAAGGAGGAGGTTCGGGCGGGAGGCCCGCGTCGGGGGAGCCGGCATCAGGAGAGCCAGCGTCCATCTCGGGCCCCGCGTCCACTCCTCCTCCGCCCGCGTCGGTGGGGCCCGCGTCTACCTCGACCACCCGGGGCATGCCCGCGTCGGGCTCGGCGCGCGGCAGCAACGCCGGGACGGCGTATTCACGCCCGCCACATGCGCCGAGGACAACCAACAGCAGGCAGACGGGTGCAACGCGGCCCAGCGAGCGGCTGGCCGAAGCGATGACGGCGAACATTGAGGGAACCCCCTGGTGAGGTCCCGCTTTGTACTCATGCGAATTGCAAGTGTCAATACAATGTATGTACGACGCAAGCGATCGTCATGCCACGCACATCGTGGTCATTGCATCACGCGGCGCCGCATCTTCTCGATATCCAAGTGGGTGACGAGGTGCTGCGCTCTTGGTGCCGGCTTGTGCGAGCGCAAGCTCCCGGCCGCAGAACGCACTGCGCAGGCCGCTGGGCGCACGGGGTCCGCCCGTGCTGTCCCGGGGCGAGCGTGGTCACATGAGCGGAACTGCTCCTTGAGCGCGACATCGGGCAGCCGGTCCGTCGCGATGATGCCGGCCTCCGGATGGTGCGGGACCTGTCCGAAGGTCGGGTGAGAGGGAAACAGCCCAGACAGGATCGGACGTGGCGGATTCTCCGTATGTTCGATGTGCATACGCCGTAACGCATGGCAGGGGCAGCGCACGACGTAGTAAGTGGGGCTAGCCCATGGCCAAGAAGCCCAAGACCTACAGAATGGCGCCCGATGTGGCGGAGTACCTCGCGCGGCACGCGGCTGACGAGGAGGTCTCCGAGACCGCGACGGTCGAAGAGTCCGTGCGTTTGGTGCGCGATCTGCGCGAGGTGCTGGGTGCCGACTGGCACGAACTGGTACGGCGCGCGGCGGTTGCGAAGACGAGCGTGGGCCAGGTGCTCGGGGAACTGGCTCAAGCCGACCTCGCTGGCTCTCCGCGAAAGCGCCGGTAGGGGGAATGCTGCTGCCTGGGGCTCAGCCACTTGGATGGGACGAACGGCAGCGCGCGTCTCCCGTCACCCACAGGGCAAGTATCTCGTAAAGACCTGATATTGCTGGGCATTTTTGCTATTGACATTCGCAATTCAAATGAGTATTGTTGATTCTAATTGTCAAGATGCAGCCACCTGGGCATATTCCGGGGAATGCATCCGACTGCCTATCGCAACCTCCTTTTGATTCCCCAGGTCGTCCTCGCCGGGGAGTTGGGGATAACGCAGGGCCACCTGAGCCGGATTGAGCGCGGCATCCGTACGCCCAGCGCAGCCCTCATTCGGCGCATCGTCTCGGTTACGGCAGGTCGGGTGAGCGCAGACGATCTCCTAAGCCTCTCTGCACCTTCGGTCCTCGTGGAGACCGCGAAGTGACGGACTCCGTGGAGGCCGGCACGGTTGGAGAGCATCGTAAATGTCTGGACATCGCCCCTGCCGAGGAGGCGTAGCCATGGCACGCATCCGCTCCATCAAGCCAGCGTTCTGGGCTTCCGAGGCATTGGCTACCCGTCTGTGCGGCCCTGACGGGCGACAGGCCCGACTGCTCTTCATCGCCCTCTGGAACCATGCGGAGGACCACGGGGTCTGCCGGGCGGCGCCCAACCTGCTGAGGTCCGTGGCCTTCCCCTACGACGACGACGTGACCTCGGCAGACGTGAGCCGGTGGCTCGGGATGCTGGACGACGGCCGGTTCATCGTCCGGTACGAGCGCGACGGATCCTCGTACCTATGGGTCCGCAGTTTCGACGAGCACCAGAAGATCGACCGGAAGAGCAAGACGACCTTGCCCGAGCCCTCGCACGAGGAGAAGTCGGCGAGTTCGAGGGCTCGACGAGGGCTCGTCGAGCCCTCGCTTCAGGAAGGGAAGGGAAGGGAAAGGAAGGGAGAGGATGTTGCCGTTCCGGTCAGCGCGCCTCCGGCGCCTGCCCCTCTAGCTCCAACGCCCTCCACCACTCCCTCTGCTGGCGAAAGAATGGTGGTTCAGGTGTTCCCGGCGGCGCATGGCGCGCCGGTCCAAGTGGAGTTCCCAGATACAGCTGCCAGCGTCACCGCGAAGGGTCAGCGGGAGGCGCGGGTGCCCAAGGCGGCCCGGGATAGCAAGCACACTCCTCAGTCGGACCCGCGCCACGCGCCGCTCAAGGAGGCCCTGGTGCGCGCTCCGAAGGACGAAGGCGCGCCACCCTACGCCTTCCGCGGGGGCCGGGATGGGAAGGCCGTCAGCGAGTTGCTTGGGATGGCCGACCAGGACCCGGCCACTCGCGGCGAGCTGGCGCCGGCGGAGGTGCTGCGCCGGTGGCGCATCGGTCGCGCTTGGCGCGGCTTCCCCGAGTGCACGGACCTCGGCGCGCTTGCTACGCACTGGAATCGCTATTCCCAGCCCCAGGCGGGTGGAGGCGCCGGTCCGCCCGGCTCCAGGGGAGACAAACCCCGCCTCGACCCTCGCCCGTCCAACTCCCCCGCGCCGGCGCCCGCCGGTGACAAGCCCCGTCTGTGATTGGAGTCGTCATGCTGCGCAACCACGATGCCGAGAAGGCAGTCCTCGGATGCGTCCTCGCCGGGCGCGCTACCCTCGACGACTGCGGATTACTGGCAGCCGAGGACTTCGACCACCCCATGCACCGGGACGTCTGGGCGGCGGTCCTCCGCGTCCACGCCGCGCGGAAGCCCATTGACGGATTGGCCGTCGCGGAGGCGCTGCACGCAGCCGGGAAGCTCGCGGCCATCGGCACCGGCGTCATGGACTTGGAAGAGTCCTGCCCCATCCTCGCGCACGCCGCGTCCTACGCCGAGATGGTGCGGCAGGCGGCCATGGCCCGGCGGCTGGACGCGATGCTCACCGATGCGGCGCGGGCGAACCGAGCCGGCACCCCACCTGCCGAGGTGGCCCTCGCGGCATCCGCGAAGTTGGCGCAACTGAGTTCGGCGGTCCGTGAGCGACGGCGCACCTTCCGCGACGCGATGGAAGTCACGCTCGAGCGGTTCCACGACATCCGCGCCGGGGGGTACGAGCACTACATCCCCACCGGCATCGACGTCTGGGACGAGCTCCTGGGAGGCATGGAGCGCGGGAAGCTGGAGTTGCTCTGTGCCTACCCGTCCGTCGGCAAGGGCGCGGTCGCGGGGCGCATCCTCCTCAACCTCGCCCAAGCGAGCAGGAAGGCGAGCCTCTTCTCTCTGGAGGATCCGGAAATCTGGCTGCCGAAGCGGTACTTGGCGGCGGCGAGCGGGGTTCCGGTGCGCCGCCTCATGGAGGCCCAGCGGCTCTCGGTGCACGACGAGAACAACATCGAGCACGCGGTGATGCAGTCGCGCGAGTGGGGCGAGAACCTCCTCATCGACGACCGGAGCGGACTCACCGCGGAGCAGATTGGCGTGGCCGCGCGACAGGACGTCGTGCAGCACGGCGCGCAGGTCATCGTCGTCGACAATGCCTCGGAGATCGACATCGCCAGCGGCGACGACAGACACGATGTGCGTACAGCGAATGCGGTGCGCGTACTTCGCAACGTGGCCAAGGACCTGAACGTCCCGGTGTTGCTCCTCATGCACTTGAAAAAGAGCGGCAACACGACGAAGGAGCCGCGATTCATCCGCCCCAACACCGAGCTGCTCAAGAACTCCGGCGCCTTCGCGGAGGCAGCCCGGAAGATCGTCGCACTCTGGCTCGACGAAGACGACAAGGACAGCATCATAGGAACGGTGCTGAAGCAGACGGAGGGCGAGAAGGACATCGACTTCGCCATGCCCTTCCACGCGTCGGCGGGCCTCGTGAGGTCGAAGGGGGGGCGCAAGCGCCAGGGCGATACCGGGTATTCCGAAGACGCGCGAGGTGCCGCATGACATGCCCTAGGCACAAGCTGGAGGCCAACCCCGCTCCGCCCTCCGGGAGACGCACGCAGAGTGGCACGCCCCACTCCCTCTCAACTCCCACTCGGGATTCGCTCGGCGCGCAACCAGCACCCCATCGCCCCTGCCACCAGCTCGTCACGACGGTGAAGGCGACCAATGGCAAAGAGGGCGCCACGGCCGCACTCAAGCGAGACGAGGCGTCGGGCTTGCTGCGCAGCTCAGGCGGCTACGTCATCTACTTCCGGGCGGAGTGCGCCGATGCGCATCTTCTGGCCCAATTGGGCGTCCGCGACGTCGAGCAGGAGGACTACCTCCCCCCGGACACCCGCCCGCAGTGCTCCGCCCCGACGCTCGGCGGCCGGTGCCGACAGCCAGCTCTGGACGGCGGTTGGTGCGCGGCGCACTTTGCGGACGCATTGTTGCCCGCTCCAGCGGATGCCCTGCGGTGATTGACGACCTACGCGATGGACTCACGAAGGAGCGAGTGGCGCGGGCCCGTGGCGAAGAGGCTCCACGACGTCCACCAGCGTGACGTCGTACGGTTCCAGGGGCAGGGCCCCTGACGCGAAGGCCGAGGTGCGGTCCGTGTCCGTGGAGCCCACGTCCGAGTACCCCGTGCTCATCGTTGTGCGCGGTACCTTCGACGTGAAGCCTGGGGACCGGCTGGAGGTGGTGTCCGTACCGGCAACGAACTGCCCGCCTTCATCGCGTGGACGATGTCCTCTGGGTCGGCCTGTGCGTGCGGCCCCGGGCCTCCCTCCCGGGAGTGATTCACATCCGGCCCAAACGAGGCTAATCCGGCATGCGTGCACAAGAAGAACATCCAACGAATGGGCATGCTGGCGGTGGCCGTGTTCGCGCTGGTGATGACCGGCTGCAGCGGCGGCGCGCACGTCCAGGCCAGAATCGCGCCGGTCTACCTGGCACAGGCGCAGTGCGGGCCTACCGACTCCACGGTGAGTTGCTGCGTGAAGACGCACCCGACGACGCCCGAGCGCTGTGGCGCCACGGAGATGGAGGCGGCGGACATCCTCTTCTCCGGAAAGGCGGCATCGGAGTTGGCCAAGCGCGACATCCCCGAATGGAAGCGCTCCTGCCTGGAGGACTACGTGAAGTGCCAGGAGGAGGACTGGCTGGGTCCCTGCTACGAGTGCTTCCGGTACTGCGAGGGACAACAGGGAGATTGGCCGCGCGACAAGTGCCGTCGCAGGAAGGAAGACCCCTGAGCATGTCCGAAGACATCGACTGGGATCCGGTGCGGGAGTTGGCCGCCCGCGTCGAGGCAGGCGAAGCGCTGACGCTCACGCCGGAGGTGCGCAAGCTGCTGCTTCGCACGGCTCGCGAAGTGGCGATACCAGAGCCCGACGCGCAGGCGGCCGTCCAAGACGTAGGCGCCGCCACCGCCTTGCTGCATGAGGCCCGGGCTCGCATCCGGGACGGCTCCCGGCGGTTGTCGCTCACGGAGATGAGGGCCCGGGACCTCGCCCGCGCAGGGGATGTCGTGGGGGCGCGGAAACTCCTTGAGGACCTGATCGCCGTGGAGGTGGTGCCCCTCTACCGGGAGGAGGCGAAGCTGGCGCTTGAGGAACTGGACTGACGGTCGGTCATCTGCACCGCGCGCACAACACCAGCCACTGCTTCCGGAAGTGCCCCCCGCGAGCCGACTCCTCCAGCAGCAGCGTGCCCTCGCGTGGAGCCACCGCCGCACCGCACCGGCACTTCCCAGCCTTGAGGTTGGGGCGCCTACCTTGCGCTGCCCCGGCGCACTCCAGGTGCCGCGTGCCGGTGGCTGCGGAGTACTCCACGTACTCCCCCTTCAGGATGCGCCCACCGCACCCTTCGGCCGTGCACGTGCCGGCCTTCTTCGTGACGATGATGGGCACGGCTACCCGTCCACCGCGGTGAGCGCCAAGCAGAGCTGGGCGCCCTGCTTCTTCGGGTGCATTCGCGCATCCCGGGGCGCCGCCGCGCGCGGACGGCGCACGTCACCTGCGGTGCGCACGGGCAGCTCCGGCCCATGCCCCAGGGCGTCGAGCGCTGTGCGAAGCCGCCTCAGCCCCTGCGCGCGCAGCTTGCGCACCTGCGCCACCGGCAGGCGCAGCTCCTGCGCCACCGTGCGCTCCGTCGATTCCTGTCCGTTGGCCCGGCCCATGCCCACCAGGGCCTGCACCACCACGCGCTGCATGCGGGGCAGCCGGTACAGCGCCCCCAGCGCGGCCTCCCGCTCGGCCACCAGCGCCAAGCGCGCGGACGTCGTGTCCACCAGCCCCAGCCGCGCCTCCACGTTCGCCGCGCTCGTGTCCGGCCGCGCGTCACAGCCGGACAGGAGCTGCTCCAAGGAGACCGTGGAGATGGAGCCCTCGCCCAGCGCGTGCACCGCGGCGCCCTCCATACCCTGGCGGCGCAGCGCCTCGGACACCGGCACGCCCTCAGCATGGGCCGCGCGCTTCGCCTTGGACAGCTTCCGCCGCGCATGCCGGGTGACGTGGACGGCACTGCGCTCCACCACCGCCGCGCGCTCCATGGCCTGCTTCGCCAGGCGCAGCACGTAGGCCGGGTAGAGGCAGCGGCCCGGCGCGCGCCCTGGGGTGAAGCGACGCCACGCCTTGCACGTGGCCAGCAGGCCTTCCTGCTCGAGGTCCTCCGCGCTCACCTTCCACCGACGGGAGACTGCGCCGGCCGCGCGCGCCAGGTGCGGCCGCACCAGTTGGGCGAGGCGCCCCTCCGCGCGGCGCTGCTCGGGGCAGCCGTCCGGCAACTCGCGCAGAAGGAAGAGGAGGGACTCCATCTCCTCCGCAGGAGAGGGCGCCGACGGCAGGCCGGGCGGGGGC
>NZ_RAWA01000102.1 GCF_003611675.1 Corallococcus sp. CA053C | reverse complement strand
CACGGAGATCTACCCCTTAGGGTCCGTCGGCAGCTTCAGATGTGTATAAGAGCCGGTCCTCGGCTCCTCCACCCTCGCGGCCCAGCAGAGGCCCTCCTTCTGGGGGCCCGCCTCCGTCCCCGCTTGAGGGAGCTGCGCGGCGGCAGGCCGGGGGGCTTGTGTGGGGCACGGACCTCTACACCGACGACTCGAATGTCTGCTCGGCCGCGCTGCATGCAGGGGTGATTCCCGCCACCGGCGGGACGGTGGTCGTCACCCTCCAACCGGGACTGAGCAGTTATAGGGGCACCACTCGCAACGGCGTCTCCACACTCCCCTACGGCTCCTGGGCGGGGAGCTTCTCCATCAGCCCGTAGTCACCACGTCAGCATCTGGCGGCAAGGGCGCGGGGCCGTAGTGGAAGCGCGCTGCCCGGCCCACGTCGCGGACATGACCCTCCGGGAGGCAGCAACTCCCGGGGGGCCGTGCAGAGGCCTCACGGCGCCTGGGACTCGAGCGAATGGAACAGGCGCCAGCAAGCCCCTCGTGAGTCCCTGGCCCGTCGTGACCACCGCCAGCACCCACGTCAAGAAAGTCAGCCGGCGGTCCCACGCGTTCGAAGACGAGCCCTCCAAGCCCGAAGGAACAGCGTCCCCGCACACCGGCTCGATGCCCGCCCTGCCGAACCTCCCTGGCAGGGTTCTCGGCGCGCGGCGCCACCGGGACGCCCCGGGGTCGCCTTGACAACCCGTCCCCTTTATCTAAATATATTTTAGATTCATCTTCCAGGAGAACCGCCCCATGCCGCGGATTGCGACACCTGCCCTCACCCTGCTTTCCCTCGCCTGCGGTGTGTTCCTGGGCGCGTGCGCGACGCCCGTCGGCTATGCGTCGGGGACCTCCGTCACGGAGCGGGACTCGCTGCACCGCGCGACGGCGGCGCCCGCCGTGGAGCCGGAGGCGCCGTTCATCGCGCACACGGTCGAGGCCGACATCGCCGTGCCTCCGGATCTGCTGTTGCCGTGGCTGGTGAACGTTCCACTGGAGCGCATCCTATTGGGGACCGAGAAGATCGCCGGCATCGAGCGGACCGAGGTCCTCTCACCCTCCTGGGGCAGCCCGGGAACGCGCCGGCGCGTGGTGCTGCGCGACGGGAACACCTCCCTCGAGGAGCTGCTCGTCGTCGAGGAAGGCCGACGGTTCCAGTACGTCGTCTGGAACTTCACCAACGAGGCGCGGCGCGCCGTCCAGTACGCGGTGGGCGAGTTCCGCTTCACGCCGACCGCGACGGGGACGCACCTGCGCTGGACCTACCGCTTCCGTGGCAATGGGTGGCCCACCCAGGGCTTCCTCAGGTCCTTCGTCGAGGAGGACTTCGCCGGCTACATGCAGGTCGGCATGGGGCACATCCAGACCGAGTCGGAGCTTGACCTGACGGCACGCCAGCACTGACGACGCGTGCTGCCGCGGCCTATGCTCGCCACGAAGAGATGGGAGTCCCGTGGCGAGCACACCCAAGACGCGTCAGCCGGCAGCCAAGAAGGCCTCGAAGCCTCGCGGCTATCACCACCTCGACCTGCGCCGGGCCCTGTTGGACGCGGCCATCGAGTTCCTGCGGGCAGGCGACGTCACGGGGCTGACCATCCAGGTCCTCGCGCGAGCTGCGGGCGTGTCTCCCGGAGCGCCCTACCACCACTTCCCCGACAAGCAATCCCTCCTGGCGGCGCTGGCCACCGAGGGCTACGACCTGCTCGCGGAGCGCGTCGCGCGGGCCGTGGCAAGTGAGCCCACCGTGCCGGGCAAGCTCACGGAGATCGCCACCGCGTATCTCTCCTTCGCGAAGGAGCACGCTTCGCACTACCGCATCATGTTCCTGCCCGAAATCGAGGACCGCGTGCGCTTCTCGTCCGTCCACGAGGCGTCCGATCGCTCCCTGCGGACCCTGTTCGAGGTGGTGGCGGCGGGCAACCCGGGGATGCCGGCCGACGCCGTCGTCGCCCGGGCCATCGCCGCCTTGTCCCTGTGCCATGGGTTCGCATCGCTCCGGGCCGCGAGGGTGCTGGGAAACATCCCCGGGATTCCGAAGGTCGAGCTGCTCGAAAAGGTCGCCATCGCCGAGGTCGTGACTGTCGCGCTGGGAGCCGCCGCCCGGCGCCCGGGCTACCACGGTGATCACGGCGGTTGAGGCGGGTAGCCGCAGTAGGTGAACCAAGCTCCCTCAAGCGTGGGCAGAGCCGAAGCCGGAAGAGGCAAGTGAGCTGAGCTTGCCCGGACTCCGTGGACAGGTGGGTTAAGCAGCCAGCAGCACCTGGGAGGCGGCCTTCTCGAACTCGACGGGGCTGACATAGCCGAGCGAGGAGTGCCGCCGCTTGCGGTTGTAGAACACCTCGATGAACTCGAACAAGGCGACCTTCGCGGACTCGCGCGTCGGGAAGTCCACCTCGTGCACCAGCTCCGTCTTCAGCGTGGAGAAGAAGCTCTCCACGACGGCATTGTCCCAACAGTTGCCCTTCCGGCGCATGCTGCACTGGATGCCGCGGGCGGCCAGCGCTCGCTGGTAGTCCTCACTGGCGTATTGGGCCGCCTCGATCCGAATGGTGCGGCAGTCCGGCGGGAGGACAACGGCCTTTGAGCGCCATGTCCAGAGCCGAGAGCACCAGGTGCCGGTCGATGCAGCAGTCCATGGCCCAACCGATGACGCGCCGACTGAAGAGGTCCAGCACGACGGCCAGGTAGAGCCAGCCCTCGCGCGTGGGCACGTAGGTGATAGCTCGGCGCGCACGCGCGGGCTGCCGTAGGTGCGGCGGCTGTCGTGGTGCACCTGCCGGATTCGCTCCACCAGCGCCGCGTTGGCCTTCTGGCGTGCGGACGCCTCCCGCCCTTCCCAGGCGTAGTAGCCCGCCCGGGACACCTCCAGCACACGACACAGCAGCGCTACCGGATGATTCGCCTTCTCCTCCTGGATGGCCGCGAACTTCACGTGCTCTCCCTGGCGAAGAAGGCCGCCGCGTTTTTTAATATTTCTCGCTCCATCCGCAGCTGACGCACCTCACGGCGCAACTGGGCGAGTTCTTCCTTCTCGCCCGTCGTCAGCGCCCCGGACAGCCCCCGGCCCGCATCCGTTCGGGCCTGCCTCACCCAGGTTTCCAGGGCGCTGCGGGTCAGGTCCAAGTCCTTGGCCACCTGTGCCCGGGACTTGCCCTCCTCCAGCACCAGTTTCACCGCCCGGGCTTTGAACTCCGGCGTGTACTTTCTGCGCTCTCGTCTCGGCATCGTCGTGGACATCCTTCGGTCACCTCATCTTCGGTGTCCACGAAGCCCGGGGAGGCTCAGAAAGCCAGACTTCCGCGAAAGATAAAAATGGTAACGCGGGAAAGTCAGGCAACTGAGCCATGGAAGGACACCGGGCTGTCGCCTCCCTGGCGGGCCGGCGGCGAAAGTCCCGAGGGGATTCGCTACGCTCACGGGGATCTGGAGACGGCCCGCTCCAGTCGGCCTGGAGCTGCGACCCCGTATGGCAACCCAAGACATTCCTGGTGATGGCGACGCGGTGTCGGCCTTTGTCAAACAGGGGGTGTGGCTGTTCCTTCAGTGGATGTCGCTGCCCGCGTTCATCGCCGGGTACCTGGTGTCGGTGGCGATGGGGCTGGGCGGCGAGCAGGCGACGCAGGTCGTGTTCACCGTGACGCCGCCCATCATCCTCGTGTTCGGCGCGGGCTATCCGCTGCTGTCGCTGTGGTGGGTGGGCCGGCATGCCCTGGCGCGAAGGCCCGGGGACGCGCCCGGTCAGCGCCTGGAGCGGCTGCTCCGCCTGCCCTGGCGCGCGGCCGCCGCCACCACGTCCGTGGCGTGGGGGGTGGGCGGATTCACCTTCAGCGTCATCGTCGCCTGGCTGCACCAGAAGGACGCCTTCCAGGTGGGGATGGGCTGCTCGGTGGGGGCGTGCTTCGGGGTGCTCCTGGCCTTCCCCTTCGCGCTCACGCTGGAGCGGCGACTGTTGTCCCAGGTGCTGGCGGAGCAGCAGCGCTTTCCCGAAGTCGCACCCCAGGGCTCCGGCCCCTTCTGGCCCCGTCAGCGCTGGTTCCTGCCACTGACCTCGGTGACGTCGCTGGTGCTGACGCTGCTGCTGAGCGGTGGGGTGCTGGTGGTGAAGCTGCGCGTCGCGCGGACGTTGCTGGAGGCGCACCTGCGGAGCCTGGGCGCGCAGGACACCGTGGGGCACCTGGATGCGCTGGGCCAGGAGCTCCTGCGCGAGCTGGCCTTCGCGCTGGCGTGGATCAGTGTGCTGATGCTCGTGATTCCCGCACTCACGCTGTGGATGATGGCCCGGCGGCAGGCGCGCGCGTCCGGGGCGGTGCGGGAGGCCATCGAGTCGCTGGCCGCGGGGCGCGTGACGGCGCCCGCCTGGGTGTCCACGGATGAGATTGGCGATCTGGCGTCGGGCATGCGCGCGGTGCTGCGCAAACTGGCCGCGCTGCCCCTCTCGCTGCGCACCGCCGCCAGCCGGCTGGGCGAAGCAGGCCATCAACTGGGGCTGGTGCAGGAGGCGCAGCAGGGAAGCCTGGCGCGGCAGGCCATCGCGCTCCAGGAGGCCCAGGCGACGTCCGGTGAAATCCAGCACTCCTCCCGGCTCGCCGCGGACCGCGCGGAGGCCGTGCTCCAGGTGGCGCAGCGCGCGGAGGCCCTGGGGCTCAAGGGCGAGCGCTCCGTGGAGGCGAGCCTCGCGGGACTGGGGGCCATCCAGGATGCGGTGGACGGCATCCAGGCGCGGCTCGTGGCCCTGGCGGAGAGCGCGTCGCGCATCGGTGACATCACCGCGTCGGTGAAGGACCTGGCGGATCAGTCCAACGTGCTGGCGCTCAACGCGGCCATCGAGGCGGCGCGCGCGGGCGAGGTGGGCCGCAGCTTCTCCGTGGTGGCGCGGGAGATGCGGGGGCTGGCGAACCAGTCGGTCCAGGCCACCGACCGCATCCGCACCGTCCTGGACGACCTGCGCCAGGGCATCCAGGGGGCGAGGCGCATGGGCGAGGAGGGCGGACAGCAGGTCTCCAGCGGTCTGGACGGGGTGCGCACGTCCGGGGCCTCCCTGCGCGAATTGCTGGACATGTCGCGCGAGAGCGCGGGGGCGGCCCGGCAGATCGCCGCCGCCGTCACGCAGCAGAACGCGGGCTTCACCCAGGTCTTCACCGCCGTCACCGACCTGTCGCGCATCATGGACGAGACGCTCCAGCGCGCGGAGACCACCCGGGGCGCCACCCACACGTTGCAGGGCGTGTCCCGCGAAGTGGATGAGCTGGCGCGGCAATTCCACGAAGCATAGGAAGGATGGAAGGCCTTGTTGAGGGGAGCGGGCGGGCATCTGTACCGCACCGGATTGTTGAGACACCAGATTGGTTGTAGTCAGGCCGCTTGCTCGAAGGTCTCGCCAGCGATGACACGCCGCCGAATCTCCAGCCTGTCCTCCCCCGTCAGCCTTGCTGCTTTCCCTCGGCCTCGCACCCAGTGCCTCCCGTCGAGCAGGGTGCCATGGTGAGCACCCGAGTGGTGCGTTCACCGCTTGAGACCGCCGACGTCGCCTGGCGGGTCTACTCCTCGACGCTCGCGCAGTACATGTCGTCCTGGGGAAGCGTTCCGTTCGCCAGGAAGGCGTTGAACACGTCATCCACGCAGGCGGAGCCCTGGCCGTAGGCATAGTGTCCTCCGGCCTCGACCCCGACCCACACCGCGCGGGCGCCCATGGCCTTGCGCATGCCCAGCCCGGACTCCCACGGCGTCGCGTTGTCGCGCCGGTTCTGCAGCAGGAGGATGTTCCGGGAGCCCTGGCCGGAGACCGGGACGGCCGGCTCCCGCGGTGCCTTCCAGAAAGCGCAGGGCCAGATGTTGGAGGGCATCCCCGCGCTGAGCGGATGGTCGGCCCGGTCGGCGGCGGTGGCCGTCCGGTAGTGTTCGACGTCCGTCGGCCAGCTCGCGTCACCACAGGTGAGCGCGAGGAAGACGGCGGTCTGGTTGTCCCCGGGAACCCCTGCCTCCACCGGCCCCTGCGCGAAGATCATCTGGAGCACGGCGGCATCCTCTTCCGTGGGCGTTCCGTCGGCGAGGTGGGCGGTGGTCCGCCAGACCTGGACGAGCAGGGGAAGCTGGTCGTCGCGCTCCAGGAGGGTGTACGTGAGGGTTCGCAGCAATCCCCCGGTGATGGCGGCGTCCGTGCCGGGAATCGGAGCGGGGGCCGCGTCGATCCGGTTCGCCAGTGCGAGATACGCCGCCGTCACCTCTTCGGGCGTGGTGCCGAAGTGGAAGCGGTCGTCATGGGTGGCCGCGTAGCGGGCGGCGTCGGGAAAGCGGCTGTCCATGCCCTCGCTCCACATGCCGGTGAATCCAGACCAGACGCTCGCGGGGTCCACGTTGCCTTCGAGCACCATCCGGTCGGTGTGCTCGGGGAACAGGGACGCGTAGACCGCCCCCAGATAGGTGCCATAGGACTGGCCCCAATAGGAGACCTTCTCCTCCCCGAGCGCCTGGCGGATCATGTCCATGTCGCGGGCGGTGTTCGCGGTGGTGATGAACGGCAGGACGTCGCGCGAAGAGGACGCCGCGCAGCGGGCCGCTGTCTCACGGGCGAGCGCGACGTTCGCGTCGATGGAGCCATCCGCCGCGGGATACGGGAAGAGGTTGACGAGGCTGACGTCGGTGAGCCCGCAGGTGACTGGCGAGCTGTGCCCCACTCCCCGTGGGTCGAAGCCGATGAGGTCGTAGGTGTCGAGCACCGCTGAAGGCAACACGGTAGCGCTCAGGCTCGGCAGTTCGAGTCCGCCGAGTCCCGGGCCGCCCGGATTCAGCAGGAGGACACCGCGACGGGAGGTCGGATGGACAGCAGTGATCCGCGAGACAGCGATCTCCAGGGTGGGGCCGTCCGGGTGGTGAGGGTCCAGCGGAACCTGGAGGGTTCCGCACGTCTGACGAGGGTCGCGGGTCGCGCCTTCCGGGAGGGCGGGGCAGGTGCCCCAGACGATCTCCCGGGGGCCGGCAGGTGTGCCTTTGGGAGGGGACTCGGCCGCGCAGCCCATGACGACCATGAGCACCAGGGTGACGGCCATGCTCCGTGGGGCCGCCGGCGTTGTTCGTGCGTTTCTCATATCAAATCCTTCCATGGCGCAAGGGGACGCCGGCACGGAACACCGTGGCCCCCGGGAAGTGTCACCCCTGCCTTCGGACGCTCAGCGCAGCGGCAGACGCATGACGTGGCGCCGGGAGCCCGCGCGTCCGACCACCTCGAAGCCCGCGGACGTGAAGACCGGGACGAAGCCCATGAAGCGGTAGCTGGGCGAGTCCGCGTCCACCGGATACGCCTCCACGATGGTGGCGCCGTGCTTGCGCGCAGGGTCGACGGCGGCGGCGATGAGGCGCGGTGTTGGGGCTCTACGCGGTGGGTCTGGTGCTGGCGGAGGCGGTGCTCCAGGCCGGAGCCATCCTGGCCACGGCGCTGGCCCTGGCCCTGGCGGTGACGAAGCGACTGCGGCTGGAGAAGGACGTGAGGGCGTTCGTGCTGGCGAGCGTCGCCCTGTGTGTCTGGCAGCTCCTCTCTCCTCCCTCAAGCGGGGGCAGAGCCGAAGCCGGAAGAGGCAAGTGAGCCGCCTGAGGCAGGGGCGAGGCAGGAGCCGACCCAGGAGCGCCGGAGCAAGATGCGCGCGGGGCCACCCCCCGAGCCGCGCTAATGCAACCTGGCCTGCAGCGACTTGACCCACGCCAGACGGCCGTTCCGCGTCCGGGCCTGCTCGAGTGCGGCGCGTGCGCCCGCGAGGTCCCCCGACGCGGCGAGCACGTGGCCGCGGAGGGCGAGGAGGCGCGGGTCCTCCGGCGTGAAGGTCAGGGACTTGTCGATGGCGGCGCGCGCCCGGGCGAGGTCGGCCGCCAGCGGCGAGGGCCGCGCGAGCACGACCTCCGTCTCCAGGCGCCAGCCGTCGGGGCTGCTCGCATCCTCGGCCTTCATGAGCTGCGCGTACCGGTCCGCGGCGGTGAGGGCCGGGAGGGGGTCGAGCCCGCGGCCCGCCAGCCACGCCGCGCGGTGCAGCTCGACCTCCGCCATCCGGCCCCGCATCGCCGGGTAGACCCCGGCCTTCACCACCTTCTCGAGCAGCGGCCTGGCCCGGGCGAACTCGGGCCCGGGGTCCCGTCCCGCCAGCACCGCGGCCTGGACCTCGAGCACCTCGAGCTCGGCGAGCTGGGCGGCGGCGACGATGTCGGTGTCGACGCGCGTCCGCAGCGTCGCGGCCCAGGGAGCCACCGCGGCCAGCGCGTCGTCGGGCCCCCGTCCCTCGAGGAGCACGGACTCGGCCCAGAGGACCGCGATCTGCACGCCGAAGCCGGCGAGCGCCGGCTGGCCCTCGCCCCTCGAGAAGGCCTCGCCGAGGGTGTGGGCCGCCTCCGCATAGCGCGCGTCGGCCGCCTCGCCGGCGGACCAGCGCCGGGTGGCGTCCTGGCGCATGGCCTGGGCGAGCATGATGCGCGATACGATGGGGCGGTCTCCAATCTGCGCCACCCGGCGCGCCGCGACGAGCGCCGCCTCGATGTCTCCGGTCGAGTCGCCGCCGCGGATGCCGGTGGTCTCGGCGCGGTCCGCGTACATCTGCGAGAGCAGCGAGGGCGGGACGCTCGACTCGGGAGAGAGCTCGCCCGCGCGCGTCGCCGCCGCGATGCCCTTCTCCCAGGCCCAGCCCACCTCGTAATGGGCATCGCGCAGCTCGCGCGCGTAATTGAGGCAGGCCCAGGCGAGCCGCTCCCATGCGGAGCGATTCGAAGGCGCGGCCCGCGTCGCGGCGTCGACGGAGGTGACCGCGGCGAGGAGGCTCGGGCCCGGGTCGGTGCCGAGCATGCGTGCGAGCCGCCCCTTCTCCGCGAAAATCTCGGAGCGCACGACCAGCAGGTCCGGGTCCTTCGGGTCCAGGGCGAGCCCCTCGGCGAGGACCGCGAGCGCCGGGTCGAAGCGGTCGGCGCGGACCGGCTCGCGCTGCTGGCGGACCATGCCCTCGTGCATGAGCGCCTGGGCGAGCAGGAGGCGGGGGCGGGGGGCGCTGCGTCCTATCTCCGCCGCGCGCCGGAGCGCCGGGAGGGCCTCGGCGAGGGGCGTGAGCGTCCCGTCAAGGTCTCGCGTCTCGTAGATCTCGAGGGAGCGGCGCAGCCAGGCCTCGCCCTCGAGTGTGCTCGCCTCGAGCGGGTCGGCCCCGGCCTCGCGCGCCCTCCGGGCGAGCGCGGCGGCGTCGGCATGGCGCTCCTCCACGAGCGCGATGCGGGCCTCGAGGAGGTCGCGGTCGGCGCCGGTCGCGGCGGGGACGAGCCGCAGGCGCGCCACGGCGGGCTCGCGGAAGCGCGCCCGGAGCGCGGCGATCCGGCCCTCCTTCCGCTTCGGGTCGTCGATGCGCGGGAGCTGGGCGCGCTCGCGCGCGTAGCGCTCGCCGTCCAGCAGGCCGAGCGCGAGCGCCTGGACCCCAACCCGCTGGCGGACTACGCCATGTGGGGCGTCGCGGCCGGCATGCTGTTCGGCCACTGGGTGCACCTGTTCTTCTACCACCCGGAGGAGCTGTCGAAGAGCCCGTTCCAGATCTTCCGATTCTGGGACGGCCTGTCGTCCTTCGGCGGACTGTTGGGCGGCATCGTCGCCGCAGTGGTGTTCTTCCGGATCCGCAAGCTGCGCTTCAACGACTACGCGGACAGCTTCGCGCTGGGGGTGGCGCCGGCCTGGGCGGTGGCGCGGCTGGGGTGCTTCGCGGTGCACGACCACCCGGGGCGGCTGACGGACTTCTTCCTCGCGGTGCAGTTCCCCAACGGCAACCGGCACGACCTGGGCTTCTACGACGCCATCGTGTTGTTCAGCATCACGGGCCTCCTGTACGCGCTGCGCGACGCGCCGAAGCTGAAGGGGCGGCTCCTGCCGCTGCTGGCCCTGCTGTACGCGGTGTCCCGCTTCTGCCTGGACTTCCTCCGGGCCACGGACCTGTCGTACGTGGACGCGCGCTACTTCGGCCTGACGCCGGCGCAGTACGGCAGCCTGATGCTGGTGGTGTACGGGGTGTGGGGGCTGCTGCGGAAGCAGGCCGCCAGCGCGTCCGCCCAGAAGCCGCCGACGTCGCAGGGACGGGTGGAGACCGCGCGCTAGGCTCAAGGCGTTTCGTTTCGCGTTGTTGGAAGGGGGGAGTCACATGAGGGCACTGGCGTATGACGCGGTGATGGCGCCGCTGGGATGGGTGGGCCTCAACGCCGCCCGGCGGCAGTTGGTGGAGGGGCTCTCCGGCCGCGTGCTGGAGGTGGGCGCGGGCACGGGGCTGGCGCTGCCGGGCTACCCGGACAGCGTCACCTCGGTGACGGCGGTGGACGTGGACCTGGGGGCGCTGACGCGCGCACGGGAGCGGCGCAGCGGCGTGGCGCTGCTCCAGGCGGACGCGCAGGCGCTGCCGTTCGCGGACGCGTCGTTCGACGCGGTCGTCTCCAGCCTGGTGTTCTGCTGCGTGGACGCGCCGGCCACGGCGCTCTCGGAGGTGATGCGGGTGCTCAAGCCGGGCGGAGAGCTGCGCCTGCTGGAGCACGTGCGAGCCCCCAGCCGGGTGCTCGCCACCGCGCAGGACCTGCTCACGCCCGCGTGGCGCAAGCTCTCCGGCGGCTGCCGGCTCAACCGCGACACGTTCCGCCTGGTGGAGACGGCGGGCTTCCGCGTCGTCCGGCGCGAGCAGCGCCTGGGCGGCATGGGCGAGTTCATCTTCGCCCGGCGGCCCTGAGTCCAACGGGACCTTGGCGGGTGGGACACTACCCACCGCATCAGGTTTTCGGAAGCGATGTCAGAGGTCACTTTAGGATGGTGGGCACGACGGCGGAACGACCCGCCGCGTCCTCTTTCCGAAAGGTCCTGCTGAATGACGCGCTCGCTTTCTTCCCTCCTCGCGCTGTTGCTGCTTGCTGGCTGTGGACCTGAGTTGGACACGGGCACTGCGCCCGACCTCATGAGTTCCCCTGCCGCGCTGGAGGCGAGCGACCGCCAGGGTGGCGCCAGTCCCCGTGAAGGCGCCGTGCGGCTGTCCACCGGCGTCACGCTCCGCTACGTGGAGCAGGGCCGCCAGGACGGGCCCGTCGTCGTCTTCCTGCACGGCTATACGGACTCGCACCACACCTGGGACCTGGACCTGCCGCGCTTCCCGCGCGACTTCCACCTCTACGCGTTGGATCAGCGCGGCCACGGTGACTCGTCCCGCCCCGCGTGTTGCTACACGCAGCAGGCGTTCGCCCAGGACGTGGTGGCCTTCCTGAACGCGATGCACGTCTCGAAGGCCGTCATCGTGGGCCACTCGATGGGCAGCTTCATCGCGCAGCAGGTGGCGCTGGACGCGCCGTCGCGCGTGAGGGGGCTGGTGCTCGTGGGCTCCGCGCCCACCGTCGCGGGCAACGAGGTCGCGCTGGGGCTCCAGGAGGCCGTGGACACGCTGACCGACCCGGTGGATCCGGAGTTCATCTACGCGTTCCAGTCCAGCACCTTCTACGCGCCCGTGCCCGCGTCCTACCTGAACACCCTGGTGGCGGAGAGCTCCAAGGTGCCCGCGCGCGTGTGGCAGGACGCGCTGGCGGGGCTCATCGCGGAGGACCACTCGGCGCGGCTGGGGCAGATCCGCGTGCCCACGCTCATCATCGGCGGGGACAACGACGGCTTCTTCTCCGTCGCCGAGCAGCGCGCCCTGGCCCGCGCCATCCCGAACTCCACCTCCCTGCTCTACCCGGACACGGGCCACGCCCCACACGCGGAGCGCCCGCAGCGCTTCGTGAAGGACGTGCACCACTTCCTGCAGCGCCTGTAGGCTTCCGCCTGCGGCTTCAGGAGCGGGCCGCCTGGGACACCGGTTCCGGGCGGCCGGGCTCCGCTCGCGCGAGCATCACCACCGCCACCAGGATGAGCAGGCCGCCCGCGCCCTGACGGAGCGACAGCCGCTCGCCCAGGAAGAGCGCGCCCAGCACCACCGCCATCACCGGCTCCAACGTGGACAGGAGCGACGTGTTCACCGGGCCGATGCGCTGGAGCCCCGCGAAGAACGTGAGCACCGCCACCACCGTGGACAGGAGCGACAGGCCCACCACCGCGCCCCAGCCCCCGGGCGTCTGGGGGAGGGACGGGCCCTTCACCAGCATCAGCGCCCCGAACGAGAACCCCGCCGACAGCAGGATGACGGTGCTCGCCGCGAGCGGCCCCGCCGGGCCCACCACGCGCGCGCTGGACAGGACGTAGAGCGCGTAGATGACCGCCGACAACAGCCCCAGGGCAATGCCCAGGGCCTTCGCGTCCGGCCCCGGATCCACCGTGAGCGCCGTGCCCGCGAGCGCCAGCCCCACGGCGAGCCAGCGGGTGCGGCTCAGGTGCTCGCGGCCCAGGAGCACCTGGAGCACCGCCACCAGCGCGGGGAAGAGGTACAAGAGCAGCGCCACCAGCCCCGCGGAGGCGTGCTGGAGCGCGACGAAGTAGGCGCTGCCTTCCGCGAAGTAGCCCAGCGCGCCCAGCGCCACGAGCCCCAGCAGCACCCGGCCCCGGGGCCAGCGCTGCCGGCGCACGAGCATCACGCAGGTGAGCACCAGCCCCGCCAGCGTGAAGCGCAGGAACAGCAGCGAGGGCATGTCCGCACCCGCCGCGTAGGCCAGGCGCGCGAACAGCCCCAGGGCGCCAAACGAGGCGCCGGACAGGGCGACGAGGAGGAAGCCGGCGGTGCGGGATGCGGACAGCGCGCGCCTACCAGTTCTTCACGGACTGGAGGTCGAACACCTCCGGGAAGCCGCCCTTGCGCAACAGCTCCGCGGCCACCGCGCTGCGACCTCCGGCGGCGCAGTACACCACCACGGGCGTGCCGACGGGGCCCACCTCGGAGAGGCGGTGCGCCAGCACCTGCACGGGGATGTTGCGGGCGGCTTCGGGGTGTCCCTGCTGGAACTCCTCCGGCGTGCGCACGTCCAGCAGCACCGCGCCCTTCGCGACGAGTTCGTGGGCCTTCTGAGAGCGTTCCTGAGGCGTCATGCGGCCATCGTAACCCCAAGCCCCCGCAGGGGCCGGGCCGAAAACTGGAGGCTGCTCCGCTGGACGCTACAGTCCTGTTACGACCGCCATGCCACTCGACAAGCACACCCTGCTCCACCAACTGGCCGAGCGCCTTCAGCAGAGCGACCGGCTGGCCCACCGCGCCGAGGCCGACGCCCGCGAGGCCGCCCGCAGCCTCGCCACCGAGTCCGAGAAGAAGGAGGACGGCCGCGCCGCCATCGAGTACGGCAGCCTCGCCACCGGGCAGGCTCAGCGCGCGCGCCGCCTGCAGGAGGAGCTCCAGGCGCTCACCGCCTTCGGCGCCAGGGAGCTGCCCCGCTTCCCGCGCCAGGGGCCCGTGGGCCTGGGCGCCCTCGTGGACGTCAGCACCGAGGACGAGGACGGCTTCGCCGAGCGCACCTTCTTCGTGCTCCCCGCGGGCGCCGGCACGGAGCTCACCGGCCCGGGCGGCGACGGCTTCCTGTCCGTCATCACCCCCAGTTCGCCCGTGGGCCGCGCGCTCCTGGGCCGCCGCGCCGGGGACACCGTGGAGGTGACGCTCGCGGGCGAGGTGCGGGAGTGGACGGTGCTGGAAGTCGCCTGAGCTTCTCCTGAGCTTCAGGCCGGCTCGGATTCGCTGCTGGGTCCCGGCGCCGCGTGCGCGGTGAGCCACTCCTCCGGGATGTCGCCCCGGGGCAGCTCCAGGATGAAGGTGGAGCCCTGACCGGGCTCGCTGGTGGCATTCACCGTGCCGCCGAACGCTTCGACAATCTGGCGGGTGATGTAGAGGCCCAGGCCCAGGCCGCCGTAGTGCCGGTCGCTCACCGCGCGCTCGAAGCGCTCGAAGATGCGCGCCAGGTCCTCCGGCGCGATGCCGATGCCGTGGTCCGTCACGGTGAGGCGCGCCGTCGTGCCGCGCGCCTCCACGGCCACCGCCACCGGCCGCCCCGCGCCGTACTTGAGCGCGTTGGACAGGAGATTCGTCACCACCTGCTCCAGCCGCAGCCGGTCCCACCGGCCCACCACCGGCACCGGCGCGTGCAACTCCAGCTCCGTGCCCTGCTGCTGCGCGGCCGGGGCGAAGCGATACAGGATTTCCGCCGCCACGCTCGCCAGGTCCAGCTCCTCCACCTCCAGCCGCAGCCGGCCCGCGCTGATGCGCGACACGTCCAGCAGGTTGTCCACCAGCCGCGACAGCCGGCGCACCTGGCGCTGCACCACCTCCAGCGTCTCCGACACGCGCTCGGTGGGCACGGGCTTGCCCTCGCGCGCCAGCACCGTCACCTGCTTCTGGAGCAGCTGCACCTTGAGGCTCAGCGGTGTGAGCGGCGTCTTCAGCTCGTGGCTCGCGATGCCCAGGAACTCGTCGCGCTGGCGCACCGCCTCGCGGGCCTCGCGCAAGAGCCGCGCGTTCTCCAGGTAGAGCGCGGTGCGGTGGGCCAGCTCCGCCAGGAAGCGCTCCTCCTCCGCGTCGAAGGCGTGCAGCACGTTGGAGCGCAGCAGCATCAGCGCGCCCAGCACGTTGCCACGCGCGCCCAGCGGCACGCTCAGGCAGCCGTGCGGGCCCACCTCCCGCATCAGCCGCGCGTGCTCCACGTCCCGCGCGATGGTCGCCACGTGCTCGTCGGACATCACGCACAGCCGCGTCACCGCCCCGGTGACGAACACGTGCGACAGCCCGCCCGGCAGCGTGGGGTCCGGCGGGTAGCGCTCCAACAGCTCGCGCAGCAGCACGTGCCGGCCCGCGTCCACGTGCAGTGACGCCGCCACGCTCACGCCCTTGCCGGGCGACATCAGGACGAGCAGCGCCCCGTCCCCCAGCGCGGGCACCAGCAGCTGGAGCAGCGGCTCCAGTTGCGTCTCCGCGTCCACCGACGTGCCCAGCAGCGCCCCGGCCTCCGCGAGGAGCCTCGACGTGTCGAGCACGGAGAGTGTGGGCCGCGGATCCACGGCGTGCGTGCGCAGGACCGCCGCCGCGACCTGCCCGTCCCCTCCCCTCACGGGCTCCGCCCTGACCTGGAGCCGGACGCGCGTTCCGTCCGGCCGCTGCACGGTCCAGACCGCTGCGTCCACCTGCTCGCCCGCCAGCGCCCGCGCGAGGGGCGCCTCGTGGGGGGGCAAGGGGGTGCCGTCGCTCCGGAGCCACTCACACCCGGGCAGGCGACCGTGCTCCAGGGTGGCGGGTGCTGGAATGCCGAAGTGGGCGGAAGCGTGCGCGTTGAAAGCAAGGACGCGCCCCGAGTGTTCGACGAGGGCCCAGCCTTCCGCGTCCATGACGCGGGCGGACTGGACCGGAGCTTCACCTTCCGTCAGGGAATCATTCACAGCGGACAGGGGGGAACTCAGGGAAGGATCCGAGCGGTCGGCGCCGTAAGACATGCTGGGGCTTTCCGCACGCATCATGGTGTCATCTCCGCCTCCCGGGAAGGAAGGCAGACCGCAGGCCCGCCCCATCACCATCAAGCACAGGGAATGCTTTCCGTCATCCCGCTCTTCCCGCCAGCCCCCTTGCCTGCATGGCGGCGATCCTCAATCGTTCGACTCTCCACGTCCGCCGCACGCGTCTTTCCATTCGCACGGCGAAGTTCTTTCATCGCGAGTTTCAAGCATGCAGATGCCGTTCCCCCGGCCTGACGGCACCCCGAATGAGCGCCGCTTCCGGCAGGTCATCGACACGCTCCAGGAGGTCGTCTTCCAGACGGCTCTGGACCGGACGTGGGTCTTCCTCAATCCGGCGTGGACCGAGGTCACCGGCTTTTCCGTGGAGGAGAGCCTGGGCCGGTCGGCGTTTGACTTCATCCACGCGGACGACCAGGCGCGCACGCTGGAGGTGTGCCAGTCGCTGATCACCGGCGAGCGCGAGTTCGTCCAGCACGAGGTGCGCTACCTCACGCGCGACGGAGGCTTCCGGTGGGTGGAGGTCTTCGCCCGGGTGACGCAGGACGAGGACGGCGCGCTCATTGGCATGGCGGGCTCGCTCAACGACATCACCGAGCGCAAGCGCGCGGACGACGCGCTCGCCCGGCGTGAGCGCTACCTCACGGCGCTGGTGGACATGCAGCAGCGCCTGCTGTCGGTGCCGGAGGGCGGGGACCTGTACGGGCCCGCGCTGGCGCCGCTGGGCCTGGCCTCGGCCGCGAGCCGCGTCTACGTCTTCGAGACGCACACCAACGCGCAGGGCGCGCTCGTGTGCAGCCAGCGCGCCGAGTGGTGCGCCCCGGGCGTCGTCCCGGAGATCGACAACCCGCTGCTCCAGGAATTGCCCATGCGGCCCGACATGGACCGGTGGGTCCCCCTGCTGGAGCGGGGCGAGGTCGTCGCCGGGCGCGTGGCGACCTTTCCCCCGGCCGAGCGGGCGCTGTTGGATCCGCAGGGCGTGCTGTCGCTGCTGGTGCTGCCCCTGCGCGTGCAGGGCCGGCTGGTGGGCTTCGTGGGCTTCGACAACTGCTACGAGGCGCGCGAGTGGGACCGGCTGGAGGTGGACCTGCTGTCCGCGGCCAGCGGCGCCATCTCCGTGTCGCTGGAGCGGCGCGAGTCGGAGCGCGCGCTGCGCGAGCACGAGCACCGCTTCCGCCAGCTCGCGGAGAACGCGTCCGACGTGCTGTACCTCTACCGCTGCGCGCCGCCGCGCGGCTTCGGGTACGTCAGCCGCGTGGTGCACACGAAGCTGGGCCTGGGCCCGGAGGCGCACTACGCGGATCCGGAGCTCTGGTACCGCCAGGTGCACCCGGAGGACCGGCCCGCGCTGGAGCTGCTGTTGGAGTCGCCCCGCGCGTCGGACGGCGTGCCGGTGGTGCTGCGCTTCCTGCACCCGGACGGACGCACCCTGTGGCTGGAGCACGTGGTGGCGCCGGTGACGGATCCGCACGGCAAGGTGGTGGCGGTGGAGGGCCTGGCGCGCGACATCACCGAGCGGCGCCAGGTGGAGGAGGCCCTCAAGCGCTCCGAGGCCAGCCTGCGCGCGCTGATGGAGGGCTTCCCGGACGCGGCGGCCATCGAACGCGACGGCCACATCGTCTACGCCAACGCGGTGCTCGTCACCACGCTGGGCTTCCAGAGCGCGCAGGAGCTGGTGGGGCGCCGGCTGTCGGAGTTCCTGGCGGACGTGCCGGGCACGGGCCCAACGCCCGTGGACTCGGCGCCGCTCACGAGCGAGCGGCGGCTGGTGCTGCGCGACGGACGCACGCGCGTGGTGGAGCTGGCGTCGCTGCCCCTGCGCTTCGACGGGCAGCCGGCGGTCGTGTCCATCGCACGGGACGTCACGGAGCAGCGGCAGTTGCAGGCGCGGCTGACGCTGGCGGACCGGCTGGCGTCGGTGGGCACGCTGGCGGCGGGCATCGCGCATGAGATCAACAACCCGCTGGCCTTCGTGGTCTCCAACCTGGGCTTCCTGTCGGACGAGTTCCGCCACCACCTGCTGCCCGGCGCCGGACGCGGGGTGCGCCCGCCGGACGTGGCGGAGTGGCAGGAGGTGCTGGGCGAGGCGTGCGAGGGCGCCGAGCGCGTGCGGCAGATTGTCCGTCAGCTGAAGACGTTCTCCCGGCCGGATGAAGAGCGCATGACGCCGGTGGACCTGCACGCGGTGCTGGACTCGGTGGTGATGATGGCCGCGAACGAGATCCGCCACCGCGCGCGGCTGCGCCGGGACTACGGCGCGGTGCCGCAGGTGATGGCCAACGAGGGCCGGCTCTGCCAGGTGTTCCTCAACCTGGTGGTGAACGCGGCGCAGGCCATCCCGGAGGGCTCCGCGCACGACCACGAGGTGGTGCTGACGACGCGCCTGGAGGGCGGGCGCGTGATGGTGGAGGTGCGCGACACGGGCAGCGGCATCTCGCCGGAGGTGCTGGGCCGCATCTTTGATCCATTCTTCACCACCAAGCCCGTGGGCGTAGGCACCGGGCTGGGGTTGTCCATCTGCCACGGCATCATCACCGGCATGGGCGGCGACATCTCCGTGGAGAGCACCGTGGGCCAGGGCAGCGCCTTCCGCGTGCTGCTGCCCGCGCCGGTGCCCGCTCCCACGTCCCGCCCGTCGGAGGCCCCGGCGCCCATCGCGCCCATCGCGCCGCGAGGCCGGGTGCTGGTGGTGGACGACGAGCCCGCGGTGGGCCGCGTGCTGCAACGGCTGTTGCGCGACCACGACGTGGAGGTGGCCACCAGCGGCCGGCAGGCCCTGGAGCGCATGGGCCAGACGCCGGCCTTCGACGCGGTGCTGTGCGACGTGATGATGCCGGACCTCGCCGGCCGCGACGTGTACGAGGCCGTGCGGCGCGAGCACCCAGGCATGGAGCGCCGCTTCATCTTCGTGTCCGGCGGCGCCTTCACCGTGGGCGCGCGCGAGTTCCTGTCGCAGATCCCCAACCCGGTGATGGAGAAGCCCTTCGACGAGGCGCGCGTGCGCGGCGCGGTGGAGGCGCTGGTGCGGCACGGTCCGCCTGACGTCGCCTGACGCGGACGGACGCGGACGGCGTGGATCCATCGGTCATCGGGAGGACCCTCCTCCCGCTGACCGATGCGTGGGGGGAGCGCGTCTGCGAGCGTGTGCTCGTCCGCTCGCTCCTGCCCGAGGTCATGCCGCCCATGAACCGCACCACCCTGCTGCTGTCCCTCGCTGGTCTGCTCGTCGTGGGCGCGCTCGCGCTCGATGGCGTCCAGTCGCTCTTCGCGACCCGCTCCGAACACCCGCCCTTCGTCCCGCCGCCGCCGACCGCGCCGTCGGTCCTGGACCAGAGCCACACGGTGGTGCAGCCGGGCGAGGCGCCCATCACCACGGTGCTGCCCGTGGGCGTGGGCACGCCGGGGTCCGGCCGGGTGGGTCCGGTGGAGCTGACGGGCAAGCTGTCCGGCGCGTACGTGAAGACGGGGCCGAGCGAGGCCTTCGCGTGGTTCGAGGTGTCGGCGCGCGCGCCGGAGAACCCCCAGCGCGTGCCGGTGAACCTGGCGCTGGTGGTGGACCGCTCCGGCTCCATGATGGGCAGCAAGCTGGTGGACGCGAAGCGCGCCGCGGAGGCGCTGGTGAGCCAGCTGCGCGTGGGAGACCGGCTGGCGCTCGTGCACTACGGCTCCGACGTGACGACGCTGCCCAGCGTGGAGATCACCGAGCAGACGCGCGCGCAGCTGCTCCAGTCCATCTCCGCCATCGAGGTGAACGGCTCCACCAACATCAGCGGCGGGCTCCAGGCGGCGGCGGACGCGCTGCGCCCGTACACGAAGCAGTACCGGGTGACGCGCGCCATCCTCCTGAGCGACGGCCAGCCCACCGAGGGCGTGGTGTCCGAGACGGGCCTCTTCTCGGAGGTGGGCAAGCTGCGCGAGCTGGGCATCACCGTGAGCGCGCTGGGCGTGGGCGAGGGCTTCAACGACGTGCTGATGCGCGGCATGGCCGAGCGCGGCGGCGGCTTCTCCGGGTTCGTCAGCGATTCGGCGCAGCTGGCCTCCATCTTCACGCGCGAATTGGAGCAGGCCGCGAGCACCGTGGCGCGCAACGTGGACCTGGTGCTGACGCTGCCGCCCGGCGTGAGCGGCGTGGAGGTGATGGGCCTGACGTCCACGCGCGAGGGCAGCACCGTGCGCGTGCCCCTGTATGACCTGACGGGCGGTCAGTCCGCGCGCGTGGTGGCGAAGGTGACGCTGGTGGCCCCGGACACCGCGGCCCAGATGAACGTCCTGGGCGCGACCCTGTCGTACGTGGACGTGACGGCCGACCTGCCGTCGCAGGTGCGGCTGGCGCTGGACGCGAAGGTGACGAACGACGCCCAGGTGGTGCACGCGAACCTGGACCGGGACGTGCGGGTGCACGCCATCCGCGCGCTGGGCACGCAGCAGCTGCACGCGGCCGCGGAGCAGATGAAGAGCGGCAACCGTCAGGGAGCCATCAATCTGCTCGACAACGCGCGTCGCCTCTTCGGCAGCTCGGCGTCGGCGCTCGCGGGGGAGCTTGCGGACGTGGACGCGACCCAGGCAGCCTATGGGAATGCGCACACCGACGAGGACGTGCGCCGTGAGATGCTCGACCTCAAGAAGAAGACGATGAAGAGCTTCGGGCAGAGCAACTCCTACTAGTCGTTCAAGCCGCTCGGGACGGTGCGCCATGTCGCTCTCCATCCAACTCATCCGCCGGGAGGACTTCGAGTCGCGCTGCCTGTACGCGCTCGTGGGGGCGGGCGCCATGGCGCTGGTGGCCGGCGTGGCGAGACAGGTGCTGCGCGTCCCGGTGGAGCCCGGCTACTTCGCGCTGGCGGCGGCGGCCGTCACCGCGGTGAAGCCCCAGCCCGCGTACAGCGCCCTGATGCGCGCGGCGGTGGTGCTGCTGCCCGCCCTGCCCTACGTCTTCGGCCTGCCGTACCCCCTGCAGCACGCGCTGGCGGGGGCCATCGCCGCGGGCCTCCTCGCGTGGCGCGGCCATGGGCGCGACGGCGTGGGCACGTCCACCCAGCTCGCGCTCAGCGCCGGGGCGGCCGCGGTCACCACGGTGCTGGGGCTGTACGTCCAGGAGGTGTTCGACGCGCGCTTCCTGCCGTCCCGGGGCTACTTCCCGCTGCTGGTGGACTACGCCGTGGTGGCGCTGTTCTGGAGCATCGGCACGCTGCCGGTGAACCTGGCCATCGACCTGGACGCGGTGGCCGCCCGGGGCATGCGCCTGGAGGCCACCCTCACCGGCGAGGTGCGCGGGCTGGTGACGCGGGCGCTGGGGCTGTACCGCCAGAGCCAGGCGGAGGCGCGCAAGCTGGCCACGGGCGAGGGCCGCGTGAAGCTGGAGCGCGTGCTCGTGAAGCTGGCCCAGGACGCGTTCAACCTGGCCGAATCCCACACGGTGCTGGAGGGCCAGCTGTCCGCCGCGTCCCAGGGCAGCGTGGATTCGCAGGTGCAGGAGCTGCGCAAGCGCGCCGCGGACGCCCAGGACGGCGTGGCCCGGCGTCAGTTGGAGCGCGCCGCCGCCTCGCTGGGCGAGGAGCTCAACCACCTGGATGCGCTGTCCCGCCGGCGTGAGCGCCTGCACGCGCAGCTCCACGCCCAGGTGGCCCTGCTGGAGCGGGCCCGGGTGTGCTTCATCGGGGCCCGGGCGGCGTCCCCGCTGGACGGGGGCGACCGGGCCCTGGCCCTCGCCGACAAGCTCTCCGCCCTGGACCTGGAGTCCGCGAGCTCGGAAGCGCTGCCCCCGCAGGTGCGCGCTCCCGCCGTCCGCTCCTAGTCCGGCTTCACCACGGCTTCAACACCGCGGGGCAGGCCCGCTGTCACTTCGCCGGCGCGTGGGTGGCGGCGCGGGTGCGCTTGCGTGCCGGCGCGGCCTTCTTGGTGGCCTTCTTCGCCGGGACGCGGGGCGCGTGCAGCTCGCTCGCGATGCGCTCTTCAATCTCCTCGCGGGTGCGGCGGCTCATCTCCAGCGCGGCGTTGATGCGCTCGCGCACGCGCTCCGCCTGGGCCTCGGCGGCGGCCCGGTACTCGGAGATGTCCCGGCGCACCGCCAGGCGGCCTTCGGTGGCCGCGGGGGCGTCCGCCTTCTTCCGGGGGGCCGTCTTCCGCCGGGCCGGACGGTCCGTTGAAGTCCCACTTCCCTGCTGTTGCTCTGCCTTGCGCGCCATGTGGCCCCCTCGTGCGATCAACCGCCTGTGGGCGGAAAGGTGGGGTGTGCGCTTCCGCCATGGAAGCCCGACCCCGGGTCGGACGGAGTCCTTGCAGGCGGACAATCCGGGGCTGCTCCAACAGCAGGGCTTCTCAATGTCTCCAGGAAGACGCTAAGAGGGGCCTTGCCGTTCCTGTGCCAGGGGCCTTCCAGCCTGCTAGCTCAGGCACCGCCGCATCTTCCGAAGGGCCGGGATGCGAGCGAGCCTTTTTGTCCCGCGTGCTCCGACGGCAGGGGTCTCGCGGTGGCACCTCTCGTGAGGGGATACCGTGGCGGTCTCTTTCCTGAACCGGAAGCACAACCTCGACCGGATGTCGCTGCGCGACCTGGTCTATTCGTTCTTCACCTACTACGCCGTCGTCGCCTACATCCTCATCGGCATCACCTGCATCGTGCTGTCGGTGAAGTGGTTCGAGAACCCGGCGCGCATGGCGGCGGCGGTGCTGGTGGCGACCGTCGCCTACCCTTTCGGCTGGTACTTCATCCACCGGTACATCCTGCACGGCCGCTTCCTCTACAAGTCCGCGGCGACGGCGGTGACGTGGAAGCGCATCCACTTCGACCACCACCAGGACCCGCACGACCTGCGCGTCCTCTTCGGCGCGCTGCACACCACGCTGCCCACCATCGCGCTGGTGCTCACGCCCATCGGCTACCTCATCGGCGGGCGCTCCGGTGCGACCGCGGCGCTGGGCTGGGGCATGGTGACGACGTGCTTCTACGAGTTCTGCCACTGCATCCAGCACCTGAACTACGCGCCGCAGTTCAAGTTCCTCAAGGACATCAAGCGGCTGCACATGTCCCACCACTTCCACAACGAGACGGGCAACTTCGGCATCACGAACTACTTCTGGGACCGCGTGTTCGGCACGCTGTACGAGAAGGCGGCGGACGTGCCCAAGAGCGCCACCGTCTTCAACCTGGGCTACACCGCCGAGGAGGCCCAGAAGTACCCCTGGGTGGACAAGCTCTCCGGCGGCACGCGCGGTGACGGACACCCGCGCCGCTTCTGGCAGGCCGAAGGCCTGAGCGCGCCGGAAGCCAGCTCCAGCGAACAGGCGTAGCGCCTCCGTCTGCCCTGCTTCACAAAGGACCTCCCCGCGCGAACGTCGCCGGGGAGGTCTTCTGTTTTCAGGCTCGACTCAAGCGGAGAGCGACTCCCTTTCCATGTCCTGCTCCTGCTCCTCGCGGAAGCGCTGGGCGGCCATGGGCGGCAGGGAGTGCACGCGCGCGACGAGGCACGCCGCGCTGCCCCCGGCCAGGTGGAATTGATCCAACCGCACGCTGACGGGACGGCGGCCCAGTCCGCGCAGCACGGCCTCCACGCGGGGCACGCGCGCGCCGACGATGACGGTGTTCCCCACCTCCACCAGGTTGAGGCCGAAGGCGAGCGCGTCATCGCGCGCGATGGGCACCACCTGCCCGATGCCCTCCGTGCGCGACAGCGTGCGCAGCGACTCGGGCGTGAAGGCTTCAGGGCACACCAGCGCGGTGCCGTCGGAGAGGACGGTGAGCGCGGTGTCCAGGTGGTAGAGGTACGGGTCGCGCAGCTCCAGCGGCGTGACGGGCGCGTCGAGGAAGGCCTCCAGCACCCCCGCGGCCCGCTGCGTGGAGCGCTGGCCCCAGCCCAGCAGCGCGCCGCGTCCCGCGGGCAGCATCGCCACGTCACCGCCTTCGATGTGCACGCGCGGCGGCTCGATGACGTCGAAGCCGCGCGCGGCCAACCACCGGGCGCGAGCGCGTTGCTCCCCCCGGCGTTGTCCGTGGCGCATGGTGGCGAGCAACGCGCGCAGCTCCCCGTCCTGCGCCACGAGCACCGCGTTGTCCTTGGCGAAGACGGAGTCATACGCGCCGTGGACGAAGGGCAGCTCGAAGCAGCTCGCGCCCGCCTCACGCAGGGCGCGCAGGAACGCCCGGTGTTGGCTGCACGCGCGGCGCCACGCGACGGCACCGACCTTCATGTGCGGATTGATGTTCCACGCGACCTGATACGCACAGTCGCGGGAGCGGACGTGGTCCTTCTCGCAGCGCACCTGACTCACGGCGAAGGTGGCAGGGGCGAAGTGGCCGGTGTTCAAGGTCATCCCCATACATGTGGTCGGGAAGGCGCTCCTGCCTTCCCTGACATGTGGAGAGGTTGCGCACCATGAGCGGGCTTGGCGAGGTGGCTGGGGAAGTAGGGACGGAGGACGCACGCCTGGCTGAACGGCTGCATCGGACCCTCTTGCGTTTCAACCACTCGCGACTGGCGCCGGGCTTTCCGACGGGGGGCTGGCGAGCGGACGTGCAGGCCGAGACACAGTTGCGCCTGCTCGAAGGTGAGTACGTGGAGGCCGAGCGACAGCGCATGGCGGCATGGGCCGCCGAGGCACCGGAGGACGCGGACGGCTTCATCGCGTGGTTCGAGGACCTGAAGGAGACGGGGCCGGGACAACAGGACCCGTTGTTTCCGTGGCTCGCGAAGCAGGCCTCGTTGGAACAGATGCGTTGGTTCCTCACGCAGGAGGTCGCGGGCGAAGCGGGCTTCGATGATCTGGTGGCGCTGACGCAATTGCAGTTGCCCACGCAGGCGAAGCTGGAGCTGGCGCGCAACTACTGGGACGAGATGGGCCGCGGGCGCGAGGACGCGATGCACGGGCCGATGCTCGCGGAGATGGCAACGAAGCTGGGGCTGAAGCCCACCGATGAAGACACCGTGTGGGAAGCGCACGCGCTGGCGAACCTGCTCTGCGCGTTCGCGTTCAACCGCCGCTACACGTATCAGGCGGTGGGCGCGCTGGGCATCGTCGAGGAGACGGCGCCGGGCCGCACCGCGTGCGTCAACGAGGGCCTGAAGCGTCTGGGGTTCGACATGCGGGTGCGGCGCTACTACGCGGTGCACTCCACGCTGGACGTGAAGCACTCGGAGACGTGGAACCGGGAGGTGTTGCGTCCGCTGGTGGCCGCGAACCCCGCGTGCGCGCGTCCCCTCGCGGAGGGCGCGCTGCTGCGGCTGTCCGCGGGCGCGAAGTGCTTCGAGCGCTACCGCCGCGAGCTGGGCCTGGAGCTGAAGTCCATCAGTTGAGAGGCCCGTGCCTGTCGGACCTGTCCCCCGGGACCTTGCGCGTGTGCGCTGACCGGGGGGCTGCGTCCGCCAGAGGACGGCACCCGGTGGGCAGAGAGGTGGCA
>NZ_RAWA01000101.1 GCF_003611675.1 Corallococcus sp. CA053C | reverse complement strand
TTCTTGGGGGGCGCGGGCCTGGGGCGCAAAGGCTCATTCCACGGGGCGGTGGGCCTCTTCGCGCAGCGCGGGGCTGCGGCGGCGCACGCCCTTGGCGGCCACGGTGACGAAGAGGGCCCACGCGAGGCCGGCCACCCAGCCGCCGAGCACGTCGGTGGGGTAGTGGACGCCCAGGTACACGCGCGTGCAGCCCACGAGCACGGACAGGAGGACGGCCATGGACAGCAGGTAGACCTTCACGCGCCGGTGTTCGGCGAACTGGGCCGTGAGCGCGCCCAGGGTGAGGTAGGTGATGGCGGACAGCATGGCGTGGCCGCTGGGGAAGCTGGTGGACATGGTCTCGGTGAGGTGGGGCACCACCGAGGGGCGCGGCCGGTTGAAGAGGGACTTCAGCACGGCGTTGAGGAGCCACCCCGTCACGATGGCGCTCAAGACGAACAGCGACGTGCGGTAGCGGCGGGCCACCGCCAGGAAGCCGCACACGGTCGCGGTGAGGAGTGACAGCACGGGGAAGCCGCCCAGCGACGTCACGTCGCGCGCGGTCTCCGCGAGCCACCACGGGCCCCGGGGCAGCGCGGGGTCCTCGGGGCGGCGCAGGGAGCGCACGATGCGCTCGTCGATGTCCTGCGTTTCGCCTTCATGCACCTCGTCCGAGAGGACGACGAATCCCAGGACGCACGCCATCACGAGCAACAGCAGGCCCAGAGGCCGCGTCACCATCACGTCCCAACCCGACAGCCACCGCCACGGCCCGCGTAACATGGCCGTGACATAGGCCGTGGACCCCGGGGCCGCTACCGCGATTCGCGCGGGAGTGTCGGACAGGCTCCATGGATGGGGAGGTTGCCGTGAAGACGGAGGGGTCCAGCCATTGGCAGCGCCCGGTCGTGGCCCTCATTGCCGGGCTGCTGATGAGCTGCGCGACGGTCGCCGGCTCATGCCTGGACAGCGAGTCGTGCTGCATTGAAGCCCATCCTGGCAACCCGGCCGCCTGCGGGCTCACGGAAGCAGAGGCCGCGGCCCTGATTGGCACCGCCGCGGCTGCGGGTGCAGCGACCACCGCGACCCTGGCAGCGAAGAACGAGGGCTGGAAGCAGCAGTGCATCGACACCTACGTGAAGTGCAAGTCCGAGAACAAACCTCTATGGGTGGGAGACTGCTACGCGTGCCTTCGCAGATGTGAAGGGCAGCGCCAATGGCCATTCGCGCTCTGCCACCCGCGTTAGGATCCATCCATGCCCGATGCACAGGCCTGGGACGCAATCTGGGAGCTGAACCACAAGGTGTCCGACCTGGGCCAGCCGTTCGCCTTGACGGATGACGTGCGCGCCCTGTTGCGCAACACCGCTCCCGACGTTGCCATCACTGCGGTGGAAGCGGAGAAGGCGCTTCAGAGCGAGGCGAGCGCGGCGGCACTGCTCGTGGAGATTGCACGGCGCATCCGCGAAGGCTCCCACCGCCTTTCGCGCGTGCTCGGTGAACTGGACCGGCGCCAACAGGCAGGTGATGCGAACGGCGCGCGGCAGTTGCTCCAGGACGTGCTCGCGGTCGAAGTCGTCCCGCACTACCGGGACATCGTCCACACGTACCTCGCTGTCCTGGATGATGAGGACTGACACGAAGGCTTCGAGAGGCTCACGGGGATTCCAATCCCAACCCCAGCGCCTCCGCCCCAGCGGACTTCGCGCCGTCGAGCGCCACCACCAGCCTCGCGTACGGCGCCCGCGCATCGGGCTGGAAGAACAGGCCGCGCTGGCCTCGCGGACGGGCCTCCAGGAAGCGGCGCAGGCGCGGCACGTAGTCCGCCTCGCTCACCACCTCCCCCTCCAACAGCAGCGTCCCCTCCGCCGTCAGGCGCACCAGCCCCGGGGGCAGCTCCTTCGAAGGCGCGGAGTCGGCGGGATCCGGTGACGGAAGCTGGAGCATCAACTCCCGGCGCATCAGCGGCGTCACGACCATGAAGATGATCAACAGCACCAACACCACGTCCACCAACGGCGTGACGTTGATGTCGGACTGGAGACCGGACTGCGGCTTCACCACGATGGGGCTGCGTCTGGAGCGCATCACGGTCCTCCTCCGTTCGCCTTCTTCACGGCGACAGCCAGGGACACCTTCCGCGCTCCGGCATCGTGCGAGCGTTTCAGCACACCGAGCACATCCCCGCAGGTCAGCATCTCGTCCGCCTTGAGCAGCAGCCGGCGCTCCGGCTGGGCGTGCAGCTCGTCCCGCACCCGGTCCTGGAAGCGCGCGATGTCCGGGAACACATCCATCCCGACGTACAGCGTCTTCTCCGAGGTGAGGGAGAAGACGAGCGGTTCGGGCTTCGTGTCGCGGTGCTCGCCTTGCGTCGCCCCGGGCAGCGCCACGTCCCTCCCTTCCTGGGACATGGGCGTCAACACCATGAAGATGATCAACAGCACCAGCACCACGTCCACCAACGGCGTGACGTTGATATCGGCCTTCACCCGGCCCTTGCCTCCCACGGCCATTCCCATGCGCAGCCTCCTGGCGAGTCGGAGGCCATGGGACCATGGGCGCGGCGGGGCGTTGGCCGTGGACATCCGGTGGTTCGGTCATGGTTGCGTCATGAGCCGGGCGTACGCCCCCGGACGCTCGGGCCGGGTCGGCATTGTCAGCCACGCCTGGGTTGCTATCACCCGGGGACGTTCGCACCTGGGAGGCACCCGCACATGGCCATCGCCACCATCAGCCCCACCACGGGCAAGACGCTGCGCACCTTCGAGGCGCTCTCCCCCAAGGAACTGGAGCTCAAGCTGCAACGGGCCGCGGACACCTTCCGCGCCTACCGGGAGACGTCCTTCGCGGACCGCGCCCGGTGGATGCGCCGCGCGGCGGACATCCTGGAGGTGGAGGCGGACCGCTTCGGCCGTCTCATGACGGAGGAGATGGGCAAGCCGCTGGAGGCCGCGAAGGCCGAGTCCCGCAAGAGCGCCACCGCGTGCCGCTACTACGTCACCCGCGCGGAGAAGCTCCTGCGCGACGTGCCCATCGACGTGGACGGCGACACCGCGTTCGTCCGCTACCAGCCCCTGGGCCCCGTGCTCGCCATCATGCCGTGGAACTTCCCCTTCTGGCAGGTCGTCCGCTTCGCCGCGCCCGCGCTCATGGCCGGCAACGTGGGCCTGCTCAAGCACGCCTCCAACGTGCCCCAGTGCGCGCTCGCGCTGGAGGAGGTGTTCCTCAACGCCGGCTTCCCCGAGGGCGCCTTCCAATCGCTGTTCATCGACACGGCGGAGGTGAGCCGCGTCATCGAGGACCCTCGCGTGAAGGCCGTGACGCTCACCGGCAGCGAGGGCGCGGGCCGCGCCGTGGGCGCCGCCGCGGGCCGGGCCATCAAGAAGGTGGTGCTGGAGTTGGGCGGCAGCGACCCGTTCATCGTCATGCCCAGCGCGGACCTGGACCGCGCCGTGGAGACCGCCGTGTCCGCGCGCCTCATCAACAACGGCCAGTCCTGCATCGCGGCCAAGCGCTTCATCATCGCGGAGCCCATCGCGAAGGAGTTCGAGCGCCGCTTCGTGGAGCGCATGAAGACCATGGTGGTCGGTGACCCCATGGACCCCAAGACGGACGTGGGGCCACTCGCGACGCCCGGCATCCTGGAGGGCCTGCACGCCCAGGTGCAGGCGAGCGTGAAGGCCGGAGCGCGGCTCCTCCTGGGAGGCAAACCCCAGGGCGGCCCGGGCAACTTCTATCCGCCCACCGTGCTCGCGGATCCGCCGCCGCAGGCGCCCGCGTTCCATGACGAGCTGTTCGGCCCGGTGGCCACGCTGCTGCGCGCCCGCGACCTGGAGCACGCGGTGGAGCTCGCCAACGCGACGCCGTTCGGCCTGGGCGCGAGCGTGTGGACGCAGGACGCGGCGGAGCAGCGCCGGTTCATCGACGGCATCGAGGCCGGGATGGTGTTCGTCAACGCGCTCGTCGCCTCCGACGCGCGCCTGCCCTTCGGCGGCGTGAAGCACTCCGGGCACGGCCGCGAGCTGGCGGACCTGGGCCTGCGCGAGTTCGTCAACGCGAAGACGGTGCGCATCGGCGGGGCGACCGGCGCGCCTCCGTCGAAGCACGTGGGCGAATAGCCCCCGGCTAGCGCGTGCGCACCCGGCCATCCATGGGCGCGCCGTGCACCTCTTCCAGCGCCTGGGTGACTGCGTCCACCTCCGCGCCCAGCTGCTCCACGCTGTGGCGCAGGCCCGCGCCCGCCACGTCCAGGTCCGCGGTGTCCGCCGAGCGCACCCGCAGCACCTGGGCGTAGAGGTTCTCCAGCGTGTAGGCCAGCCGCGTGTACTCGGCCTCCAGCCGGTCCGCCGCGCGGCTCAGCTCCGTGCGCTGGCGCACCTGTTCGTCCAGCACCTGCAACGCCGCGCGCAGCCGGTCGCGCACCACGCTGTCCTCCTCCGAGGCCCAGCGCGTCTCCAGCTTCTTGCGCTCCTCGCCCAGCCGCTGCACGTCCTCCGGCGGCGCCACCGTGCGCAGCTCCCGCTCGCGGCGGATGAGCTCGTGGCAGCTCTTGCGCAGGTCCTGAACGGTGCGGTCGGGCGAGCGCACCATCTCCTGCAACACACCCGGCGCCGAGCGCAGCTCCGCCATCAGCTTCTCGCAGACGGCGTCCACCCGCGTCAGGCGCGGATCCGACGGCACGGCCGCGGGCACCTTCTTCTCCACCGGCAGCGCGGGGGCGGAGGACGGCTCCTCCACGCGCGTCAGCAGCGGGTTGTTCTTGGCGTGCAGGTGCTTCGCGGCCCCCCGGAAGAACGCGAGCGCCACGAACAGCAGCCACCAGTATTCGTGGGGCCGGCCAATCACGGTGATGACACACGCCACCGCGACGACGAGCTGCCCGATGCCCAGCACCGGGTTGCGCGAGGCCTCTTCACGGGCCGCCTTCTCCGCGCGCTTCGCCTGGCGGTACGACTGCTGCTGGGCGACGTAGGCGTCGCGCTTGGCCTGCCGCTCCGCCCGGCGCAGGGCGTCCTTCGACTCGCGCTCCCACTGCTTCTCCCACCGCTGGCGCTCCCGCTCCGCGCCGCGCTCCCACTCCCGCTCCCAGCGGTCGCGCTCCCTGTCGGTGGGCAAGCGGCCCATCCGGCGCACCCACGCCTCCAGGGCGGCGTCCTTGCGCGCACGGCCCTCCTCGATGGCGGCCTCCAGCCGGCGCAGGCGCTCGGCCGCATCGAGAGAGGACGGGGAGGCAGGCGGCGCTTCGCGATCTCGGGGCACGCGGTGACGCTAACAACTTCTCCCGGCCTTGGGGACTGTCGGTGGCAGGCCCATAAGGGCAGGTGTTGAGCCCGTGGCGGGCAGCGTGCAGGCGGAGCGGCCCGCGCGGTGGCCCGGCCTCCTGGGATGCGGTACTGGGAGGGCACGATGACCCTTCCCGCCGCGTCCCGCCGCTTCCAGTGGTTCAGCCAGGGCGTCCTCGTCTACACGCTGGGCGTCATCCTCTGGGGCGCGTTCGTGCGCGCCACCGGCTCCGGCGCCGGGTGCGGCGACCACTGGCCGGTGTGCAACGGCGACGTGGTGCCGCGCGCCCCCACCGTGCAGACGCTCATCGAGTACACCCACCGGCTCACCAGCGGCCTGGCCACGGTGCTCGCCGTCGCCCTGTACGTGTGGGCCCGGCGCGCGTTCCCCAAGGCCCATCCCGCACGGCGCGCCGCGGGCTGGGCGCTGGTGTTCATGCTCACCGAAGGGATGGTGGGCGCGGGCATCGTGCTGCTCAAGTACGTGGCGCAGAACGCGTCCGTGGGCCGCGCGGTGTGGATGGGCGTGCACCTGACCAACACCTTCCTCCTCGTCGGCGCGCAGACGCTGGTGGTGTGGGCCGCGGGGGGCCGCGCGCGCATGGTGCTCAAGGGCCAGGGCCCGGTGGCCGTGCTGCTGGGCTTGAGCGTGGCCGGCATGCTGGTGCTGGGCGTCAGCGGCGCGGTGGCCGCGCTGGGGGACACGCTGTTCCCCTCCACGAGCCTCGCGGACGGCCTGCGCCAGGACGTGTCGGAGACGGCGCACGTGCTGTTGCGCCTGCGCGTGCTGCACCCGGTGTTCGCGGTGGGGCTGGGCGCGCTGCTGGTGTTCGTGGGCCGGTGGGTGGCGCGGCTGCGGCCCTCGCCGGAGGTGCGCCGGGCGTCGCTGCTGCTCACCGGCGTGTACGTCGCCCAGCTGTGCGCGGGCGTCATCAACCTGGTGCTGCTGGCGCCGGTGGCGATGCAGCTGGTCCACCTGCTGCTCGCGGACTGCGTGTGGATGTGCGTGGTGCGGCTGTGCGCGGCGGGGCTCGCGGAGGATGCGCCGCGCTTCGAGCCGTCCACCGCCCCCGCGTCGCGCGTGGAGCCGGTGTAGCGCCTACTCGCGCAGCCGCAGGCCCCGGGGCACCACCGCCCGCGCCACCGCTTCGAAGAGGGCGCTGACGAGGAGCGCGAGCACCGCGGATGGCACCGCGCCTTCCAGGATGAGCCCCACGTCGTCCAGGCGGATGCCGGTGAGGATGGGCTGCCCGTAGCCGCCCGCGCCCACCAGCGCGCCCAGCGTGGCGGTGCCCACGTTGATGACCGCCGCCGTCTGGATGCCCGCGAGGATGGACGGCGCCGCCATGGGCAGCTCGATGCGCCACAGCCGCGCGCGTGGCGGCAGGCCCAGCGCCTCCGCGGACTCGCGCACCTCCCACGGGATGCCGCCGAGCCCCGCCGCCGTGTTCCGCACGATGGGCAGCAGGCTGTAGAGGAACAGCGCCGCGATGGCCGGCTTCGAGCCGATGCCCAGCAGCGGAATCATCACCACCAGCAGCGCCAGCGACGGCACCGTCTGGATGATGCTGGACAGGCCGAGCACCACCTGCCCCAGCCGGGGACGGCGCGCGGCCAGCACCCCCAAGGGGATGGCGAGCGCGATGGCCGCCAGGAGCGACACGCCCACCAGGAACAGGTGCTCGCGCGTGCGCTGCCAGACGCGCGACACCGTGCCCTGCGTGCGCACCTCCGTCGTCAGGCCCAGCGACGCCTTGAGGAAGTCCGACGCCACCTGGGCTTCGGGCACGCGCTCCAGCCGCGCGCGGGCGTTGAGCTTCACCATGCGCGCCTCCGTCAGCGAGCCCTCCAGCTTGCGCACCGCCCGGAGCGCCAGCGGCGCGCGCGTCTCCAGGTCCGCGCGGTAGAGCAGCACGGCGTCGTACGCGGGGAAGTGGCGCCGGTCGTCCTCCAGCACGCGCAGCCCGTAGGCGGCGATCTCCGCGTCGGTGGAGTACAGGTCCGTGAGCTGGAGCGCGCCGCTCTCCAGGCCCCGGTACGCCAGGTCGTGGTCCAGCCCGCGCACCTCCGTCTGCGGCAGGCCGTACGCGTCGCGCAGCGCGGGCCAGCCATCGCCCCGCTCCATGAACTCGTTGCTGAAGCCCACGCGCAGCTCCGGGTGCTGCTTCAGGTCGGAGATGCGGCGGATGCCCAGCCGCTCCGCCTCCGATTCCTTCATGCCCAGCGCATACGTGTCGTTGAAGCCGAGCGACGCGCTCATCCGCAGCCCTTCCTGCTCGAGCGCCTCGCGGAGCGCGGCGTCGTCCTTCAGCGCGCGGCCGGCGAACAGCTCCTGGCGCAGCGTGCCGGTGTACTCGGGGTAGACGTCCAGCTCGCCCCGGCGCAGCGCCTCCCACAGCACCGTGGTGCCGCCCAGCTCGCGGCGGTGCGTGGCCTGGGCCCCGGTGGCCTTCGCCACCTGCGTCACCATCTCCCCCAGGATGACGGACTCGGTGAACTTCTTGGACCCCACGCGCACCACGGGCCCCTCACCGGGTGTCCTCTCGCACGCACTCGCGCCGAGCAGGACCCCCAGGACCAGCGCTCCCAGCCGCGTCATCCGGCCCTCCCCACGGGCAGCGGACGCTGCGCCTGGATGAACCGCGTGACGAAGGCGTCGGCGGGCCGCGCCTCCAGGTCGTCCAGCGTGCCCTGCTGCACCACCCGGCCCTCGCGCATCAGCACGATGTCGTGGCCCAGCCAGGCCGCCTCCGCCAGGTCGTGGGTGACGAGCACCACCGTCTTGCCCAGCCGCTCGAAGATGGCGCGCAGGTCCGACTGGAGGTCGTGGCGCACCAGCGGATCCAACGCGCCCAGCGGCTCATCCAGCAGCAGCACGTCCGGATCCAGCATCAACGCGCGCATCAAGGCCACCCGCTGCCGCTGGCCGCCGGAGAGCTGCCCGGGGTAGCGCTCCAGCGCCTCCGCGGGGAAGCGCGTCAGGTCCATCAGCAGGCCCTGCCGTTCGCGGATCCGCGCCTCCGGCCAGCGCAGGTGCCGCGCCATCAGCGTGACGTTCTGCGTGCCGGTGAGGTGTGGGAACAGGCCGCCGCCCTGGAGCGCGTAGCCCACGCGCTGGCGCACGGCGAGCAGCGCGTCCGGGGCCTCGGGCAGGGGGTGGCCGTTGAAGAGGACGCGGCCGGTGTCGGGCCGCGCCAGGCCGTTGAGCAGCCGCAGCAGCGTGGACTTGCCACAGCCGCTGGGGCCGATGAGCACCGTGGTCGTGCCCGTGGGCAAAGTCAGCGTCAGCGGGTGCAGGGCCTGCAGGTCGCCGAAGCGCTTGGACACGCCTTCCAGTGTGAACACGTGGGCCTCCGTCCCTTCAACGCACGGCGAAGGCGCCGTTGCAGGCCGCGGGAAAGGGGGCGTGCTCCGAGCCCGCCGAGCCCGCCGAGCCCGCCGAGCCCGCCGAGCGGAAGCTGCAAGCCGCGAACAGGCCCCGCCCCTGCATGTCCATGCCGCCCGCCCAGACGACCACGTCGCCACCGCCGTCCGGAGCGGGCGCGGTGAAGCGGGCGCAGCGCGTGGGCAGGCCCTCCAGGTAGCAGTCCCGCGGCTCCACCGCGCTGGCGCCGGGGAGCGCGTCGCGCAGCTCTTCGACGCTCTGGTCGCGCCAGCGCTCCAGTTGGGCCGTGCCCGGCTGCACCGGGTAGAAGACGCTCCAGGAGAACGTGGACCGCTCGCAGCGGATCCGCCCCGCGTGCGTCGTCGAGGCCGCGAGCTGACAGCCCTCCGGCACGCCCAGCAGCCGCCACGGCAGCAGGGGCGGAGTCACGAGCGCCGACGGCGCCAGCACGTCCCCTTCCGGGTTGCCCCGCGTGGCCAGGTACGCGAACAACTCCAGACACCGCCCCAGCTCCGCACGCGCGTTGTCGCGCACCACGCAGCCCAGCTGGCGCACCCGGCCCGCCGAGGGCGTCGCCGTCGTGAGGTACCCGCCCGCGCGGCAGGGCGGCGTCTCGCCTTGCGCTCCCGTGCACTTCGCGAAGCGCACGGACGGATGGGACTGGCCCGCGAGCGGCAACTCCCCCGCGACCTCCGCGAGTGGCGGGCCCAGGCGCGCACGCACGCGGGCGCGTCCCGCGTCCAGGGCCTGCGCTTCACTCACGTCGGACAGCTCGTCCAGCCACACGGCGAGCCCGCCGCAGCGGTAGGTACGCGACGTGGCGCTGTCGGGCAGGGGCACGCAGCCGTCGAAGAGAGCGCGCGCATCCGCGACGAAGGGCCCCGTGGACGTGACGCCCACGACGGGGACCGCGGGGGCCGCCGGCACGGTCGCCTGACACGCGCCCAGCAGCCCCCAGAGCCCCACCCAGACCGTCGCCAATGCCTTGCGCATCCGCGACGGGATAGGCGCCGGACCCGGCCGAGTCAACCGGCCCGACGGTCCGACGCCCACCGCGCTACATCGCGACTACTTCTTCAGCTGCTTCTCCAGGTCCTTCACCTGCATCTCGTGGTTGCTCACCACGCCCTCGGTGTCGGTCAGGAGCGACAGGAAGACCGCATCGTTCTTGTACTCCTTGCGACCCTCGCTGAGGATCTCCTTGCCCTTCTTCTGGTCCTCGGAGATGCGCGTGAGGAAGGCCTTGTCGAACTCGGGGCCCTGCTTCGCACGCAGCTTCGCCAGCTCCGCGTTCGTCTCGTCGGTGTGCTTGGCCAGCTTCTCGTCGACGTTCTTCATCTTCTCGTCGTAGCCCTGCTGCACGCCGCCAGCGCCGCCCGTGCCCGTGGAAGGCATGCTGTTGTCGCCCAGCTCGCTGATCTCCACCTGCTTGTTCTTCGCCCAGCTGCGCAGCGCTTCCTGATTCTTCTCGTGGTCCTCACGCAGCTGCTTGGCGAACTCCTTCACCTGCGGATTCGACGCCTGCTCCTCCGCGAGCGTCGCCAGCTTGATCTGCCGGTTGTTGAAGACGGCCAGCTTGCCGACGTAGGTCACGCGCTTCGCGGCCGCCTCCCCCACGGCCTTGCCCTGCTTGTGCATCTCCTTGTCCTGCTTCGTCATGGGGTCTTCGGCGTGGGCCGCGAAGCCCATCAGCCCCGTCATGACCGCCGCAGTCAGCGCCCGCGCCTTCCAGTTCGTGTTGCCCATGGTCCCGCCTCCCCCGCGCCTCGCGGATGAATGAATGACGAGGGGAAGTTGGTGATGGGACGGGCCGGCGCCAGGGCCGTCTGGCCGACAGCCCCGCCCCCGGGGACGAGGGCAGGAGGGCGTGTGCGTCACTCCGCGGGCAGCACGCCGCGCACCACCGCGCCACGCTCCGGTGCCGTGGCCTGGGCCCAGCCGCGCAGCACCGCCAGCACCTCCGTGGAGAAGACCGGCGTGTCGTGGAGCGTGACGGTGGTGCCCGCCCCGCCCGTCTGCGCCTGTTCGAAGCGCGCGGTGATCCAACAGGCCCCGGGCAGGCCGTTCTCGGGCACCGTGCGTGACACCTCCAGCTCCAGCAGCGCGGAGGGGGACAGCCACGCCTCGGCCCACCGCAGCCGGCGCTCCAGCAGCGCGCCCAGGGACTCCAACGCCTCCGGTGACGGATCCGTCCCTGTCGTGCCGGGCCCCGGTGGCAGGTACACCTCGCGCAGGAAGGGCGCCTCGCGGGTCAATGCGTGCGCCGTCGCGCGCAGCCACAGGCGACAGTCGTGCAGCACTCCCGCGGAGGCCACGTCGAAGGAAGGCAGGGCATGGCGCGTCTCCGGCCGCCGGCCACCCTGGCGGTCCGCCTCCACCTGCACGAAGGGCGACACCCGGGCGCGCCCCTCCAGGAGGCCCTCCACCTCCAGCCCCAGCCGCTCCAGCCGCGCCCCCCGGCCCAGGCTCCGCCACAGGTCGATGAAGGCCGCCGCCAGGGGCGCCGCGTTCGCCACCGAGTACGGCCGCCACTCCACCCGCTGACACACCACGCGCGCCGAGGAGACGCGTGCGCCGGGCGGCCCCAGCCCCAGCATCAGGTCCTCGCCGCTCACCGCCACGCGGGTGGAGAGCACGTGGCGCGCCGGGCCCTCCAGCAGGCGCACCTGCAACGCGCCTCGCGGCACCGCGCCCTCCACGTAGCGCGCCCCCCGCAGCAACAGCTCGCCCTGGATGAGCACGTCCTCGCCCCGGGGCGCGTGCAGGTTCGGCCGCGAGTCGTGACAGCCCAACACCCAGGCGCACCGGCCCTCCTGGACCCAGCGCACCCGCAGCCCCGCCGGCAGCGACTCCAGCGTGCGCCGGGTGGTCTCCACCCCCTCGAATGTTCGCTCCACTTCCGCCATCAGGCCCCCTCAAGCCGAACAGCACGACTGCACAGTTACATAATAGCTGTGATTAGGAGGGGGTGTTAGCGCGTATTTCGCGGGTTTGGCTGGATAAACGCTGAATCACCCTCCGCCGGCCTGGGGTGCCGGGGGACGGGTGGGGAGGGCTTCGTAGGCGCGGTGCAGGAGGGCGTCGCTGGAGAGGCCGGTGGCGGCCTTGGCGGCTTCGACGTCCAGGCCCTCGCCGTGGCCCCGGCCCTGGCCCTCGAAGAGGAGGCGGGGGCCGTCGAAGGAGGCACGCTGGGGACAGGAGGGGAGCTGGAGGCCCGCGCGCAGCGTGTCGCAGGGCAGCGAGCGCGCGTCCTCGTAGGGGGCGCCGGCTTCGCCTTCGGTGCGCAGGTAGCGCACGCGGCCGGACTCGAAGCGCAGGGACACCAGGTGGGTGCCGAGCAGGGCCTCCACCTGCGCGCGGGAGCGGAACTCGCGCCAGGGGGTGGAGCCGCCCTGGGAGAAGGTCAGCCAGGTGCCCCACTTCAGCGGGGGGTGCTTGAGCGCGCGGGTGTCCTCCGGGCGCAGGCGCACGGTGCCGCGGAAGGCCTGACAGTGGGTGGTGTCACAGAGGGCGCGGCCGGGGTGGCGCAGGGCCCCGTGGCGCTCGTTGTGGGCCACCACGCGGGAGAGCGCGACGCGGGCCTCGCCTTGCAGCGTGACGTCCTCGGCGGCGACGACGCCCGCGGTGTACTGCACGCGCGTGGTGCGGAAGACGAAGTCGGAGCCGCGCCGGGCCTTGAGCGCGCTGGGCGTGGTGGGCACGCCCGGGGGCGGTCGGTACGGCGGAGGGGGCGACCACGTGAAGACGCCCGCGTAGTCACGGCCACCGTCGGGGCCGTCCGGGAAGCGCACGCGCCAGGGACTGCCCAGGCACACCGCCGTGCCCTTCGCGGTGAGCGCGTCCAGGCGGGAGAAGTCCGTGGGCGTGGGACGTGGGACGCCGTCCTCCAGCGCGAAGCCCGCGCCCGCGCAGCGGGCCTCCACGGACGCGGAGGGCAGCAGGCCGAGCACCTGCACGCGCGCGGCCTCCAGGCCCGCCGTCTGTTTGCGCACGCGCGCGAGGAGCGCGGGGATTTCGTCCACGAAGTGCCGGGGCATCTTGCCGGGCCGCACGGCCACGAGGACGAGGTCCGCGTCCACGGCGGCGATCCATCCCAGCTGCGGGCGGCTCGCGGCATCGCGCACCGTGCCCGTCTTGGTCGCTACGCCCTTCAGCGCCTTCGACGTGGACAGGCCGCTGAGCGTGCCTTCCTCCACGTTGCCGGTGAGGAGCGCGAGGACATCAGGCCGGCCCTCCGCGAGCAGCCGGTACGCCTGGGCCATGCCCCAAGGAGACAGGCCATGCGCGGAGCGGAGCCCGATGGCCTCCGTCATGTCCGCGGGCAGGCCGGTGAGGCCCACCGCCGAGAGCACCGGTCCCCAGACACCGAATGCCTGGGGCGCGCGTCCCGTGGCCTCCCAGTCCAGGAAGTAGCCGTTGCAGGAGCGCAGGAGCGCGAGCCGCGCATCGACCTTCGGAGGCAGGCCCGCGCCACACGCCCACTCCTGCACGCCAACGCGCGGCGCGAGCAGCGGAGGCGATGCATCTGGCGCGGAAGCCGAGGCCACGGTCCCCGCGGCGTACACGAAGGGCTTGAGCGCGGATCCGTAGGGCACCGCCCTGCGCACGTCGCCTTCCGCGAACAACACCTCTCCCGAGTGCCGGCTCACCACCACCGTCGCGGGTTCGGGCGCGAGCACCGCCACGTCCGCCAGCTCCTCCACCGACAGGTTCGACGCCCACCGCGTGCCGTCGTGGCACTGGCGCAGCCGGCGCGTCAGCGCGGCCGGGAACCCCACGTGCTCGCCCAGGATGCGCGCCAGTCCCTTGCGGGCCCGGGGCGTGTCCACCGCGGGCGCGCTCGCCACCTCCTTCGCCGCGCGCGACAGCGACTGGTACGGGGCCTCGCGCCACGCGGGCAGCTCTCCGCTCACCGTCAGCGCGAACGCCTCATGGAAGAGTCGATCCTCGCTGGAAGCGGGACACGCCCACCACAGGACCTGGTGCGCCAGCTCATGCCGCAGCGCCGTGATCAGCCGCGCGTCCAGCACCCCCAGTGTGTTCTGCCGCAGCTCCACCACTCCAGGCCGTCCCTGCGCGTTGCGCTCGGGTGGCAGGACCGTGCCCTTCTGGAGCGTCACGGTGGCGGGGGCCCGCGTCGGAAGGCCACCCGCCTGTGCCGTGTACTGCGCCTCCAGTGACGTCCAGGCGGCCTGCGCTTCCCTGCGCAGGTCCGCCTCGGGCGTCACGTCCCCCCGGGTGACGAAGGTGGGCGAAGCCGACAACAGCACGGCGACGGCGACGGCCCACCCCATGGGCTACAGGTCGCTCACGGACGTCTTCGAGGGCACCACCTTCAGCACGTCCGAAGCGGTGCGGCCCCGGATGCGCGCCGAGTACATGTCCTCGATGGTGGCCGGCGGCGCGGCGAACGTGCCCGCGAACTGCGCGCGCATCACGTAGCCCACCGTGCGCGGGCTGTCGCTCCACCACGCCGGCTCCTCGAAGAAGAACGTGGCGTGCGCCGGATCCAACTGCCGGCGCTTGAGCGCCTCCGGCGCCAGCGGCAGCGAGTGCGGAGGACCGCGGAAGACCTTGTCCTCCTGCAGCGCGACGAAGCCCGCCGGCACCGCGTCCTCCACCACGTAGTACGCCGAGCGCGCCCGGTTCTCGCCGCGCGCGTCCAGCGTCAGCTCCACGTAGACCTCCTCGCCCTGCGTGACGCTCGCCCCCGCGTCCAGCTTCACCTTCCCGCCCTCGCGCAGCACGTAGTACGCGCGATTCACGGACATGCCTTCCACGCGCGGCTGCACCGCCTTGAGCGGCAACGTCGCGGCGGCGCGCAGCGTGGCCACGCCGTCGAAGCCGCCCACGTCCACCGTGCGCGTCCCCGCCGGCAGCGTGGCGACGAGCCCCATGCCGCGCGCGGCGAACTTCACCGGCGCCGACGCCCCCTTCACCTCCGGCGGCGTCATGCCCTTGAACGCCTTCGCGTCCCGCTCCACCAACCACAGCGAGTGCAAGAGCGCGGTGCTCCGGTCGAACGTGGACAGGTCCGGCTCGCTCAAGAGTTCCAGGATGCGCTTGCGCGCGCGGGTGACGTCCAGCGACCCGAACGACGCCGCGTGCGCGGTGATGGCGGTGAGGCCCACGCGCCGCAGCGGGAAGCGGTAGAACGCCTCGGACGTCTGCGCTTCACCCTTGAGGCTCGCGAGCTTCGCGAAGCCCTCGCCGCTCTGCTTCACCAACGCCTGGATGCGCGTCTGGAGCGCGGGCTCCTTCATCACGCCCGCCTTCTCCGCGGCCAGCACCGCGAGCGCCAGCGAGTACAGGTCCCCGGGCTGCGCGCCCTCCACCAGCGCCCGCACCCGCGCCGCCTGCCGAGGCCCCTGCAACCGCGCCAGCACGTACGCACGCGTGGCGTCGTACTCCAGCGGCAGGCCCTCCTGCGCCTCCACCCACTTCGCGCTCTCCACGATGCGCGCGTCGTCGCGGTCCACCAGCCCCGCCTCCGCCGCGTACGCCAGGCCGTCCAGCGCGATGAGCGTCAGCGGCAGGCTGGGCTCGCTGTAGCCACCGAACCAGGTGAACCCGCCCCCCTTCACCGCGAGGCCGAGGATGCGGGCCGTGCCCTGCACGGAGCGGCTGCGCGCCTCCGCCAGCAGCGCCTGCGAGTCCGGGTCCAGCTTCTCCAGCGCGCCCGCCTTCTGGAGCACCTGGTACACGGCCACGTTCGGCACCGTCGTGGACACCAGCTGCTCCAGGCATCCGTACGGATACGTCAGCAGCTCGCGCACCTGCGTGAGCGCCGCGTCCACCGTGGACGGCTGGAGCACCAGCTCCACGCGCGTCAGCGTCGCGGATCCGGGGGCGTCCAGCGACAGCGCCCCGCCGCCCCACGCGCTCACCTGCACCGCGTCCTCCACCGCGGCCGGCGCCACGTCGAAGCGCTTCAGGTCGCGCAACGGATCCTTGCCGCCCGTCACGTCCACCGCGAGCTCCGCGGGGCCCGTCTTCGACGCGCGCAGCGTCACCGGCACCACCTGTTCGCCGCCCTCGCCCAGCTCCAGCTTGCGCTGGGTGGCGGCCGCCTGGAGTGCCCCACCCGGCTGCACGCGCAGGTCCAGGAGCTGGCTGCCCTTGGACTTCTCCCCCGCGGACAGGCGCACGGAGGCCAGCGCCTCATCGCCCTCGCGCAGGAACTGCGGCAGCGCCGCGTAGACGTTGAGGCCGCCGCGCGTGGCGAACTCGGACGTGCCTTCACCGAAGCGGCCGGACGTGTCCGCCGCCACCGCCGTCACCACCCAGAGCGTCTGGTTGGAGGGCAGCGTGAAGCGCACCGTCGCGCGCCCGTCCCGGTCCGTCACCACCGCCGGGTCCCAGTGCGCCGTGTCCTTCTCCAGGTCCTTCGCCTGACGGCTGGGCGGCTTGATGGACGCGAACGCGTGGTCCGGCAGGCCGGACATCTTGCGCGCCAGCTGCTCGCCGTAGCCGTACCCCTGGAACTCCGCCGAATAGAAGCTCGTCACGTTGTCGCGCGCGGGCGGGTAGAAGAAGTCCAGCACGCCCGGGCGGAACTCGCCCTGGATGGCGTAGACGGCCTTGTCCACCACGCCCACGGACAGCTGCGCCACCACGCCCCGGCCCTCGCTGTCGGTGACGCGCACGTCCACCGCCTGCTCGGTGAGCGGCAGCGCCTCCGCGCGGCGCGCCTGGAGCGACACCGTGAGGGTGCGCTCCTTCGGCACCACGCGGAACGCCACCGTGCGCTCCTCCCAGCGGCCCGTCGCCGTGGGGTACGCGACGGACGCGTACACCGCGCTGCCGAAGCGCTTCTCCACCGGGAACGCGTGCACCAGCGTGCGGCCCTTCAGCGGCACCACGGTGGTGCCGTACAGGCCCGCGCCCGTCAGCGTCACCCACACCGGGCCGCTGTCCTTGCCCCCCTGTCCCCAGCCATCCGGGAAGAGCGCCACCAGCTTCGCGCTGTCACCCGGCTCCAGCGTGCCGGACAGCGACGCCAGCGTGAGGTTGGGCACCTGCGCCACGGGTTCATCCGCCGCGCCGATGACGAGCAGCGACTCCTCGCCCGTCCACGCCTCGCCCTTCTTGTCCTTCACCGTCACCCGCGCGACCACCGTGCCCACGTCGGTGGTGGGCACCTTCTCGCGCGACGTGCCGTCCTGCGCGGTGGTGAACGCGTGCGAGCCCAGCGGCTTCTCGCTGCCGTCCGCGCGGCGCAGCACGAAGGCCACCTCGCCGGACGTGACGCCGTAGGGCTTGCCGGACAGCGTGGTGGCGCGCACGGACAGGAGCGCCTCCGAGCCCTTCGCCACCACCGCGTCCGAGTACCGCGCCACGCCCAGCACCTCCACCTTCGACAGGAAGAAGGCGGCGGTGCCGGTGGCGAACGTCTCCTGATCATCCCGCGCGCGCACGGTGAGACTGTAGCGGTACGGCAGCCGCTCCTCGCCCGGCTTGAGCGCGGGGACGGCGACGTCCACCTCCGCCTCGCCGCTCGCGTCGAACTCGCTCGCGCTGGACCACGGGTCCTCGCCGGCCTCGCGCTCCGCGACAGAGGAGTACAGCCGCTCCGGCACGCTCAGCTTGCCCTCGCTGGTGGACGCGGTGCCGTACGTCACCGCGCTGCCCTGGCCGCCCTTGCCCGCGTCATCCACCCACGCGGGCGCGTCCAGCAGGCTGCGGTAGAGGAACACCTCGTACTTCGCGCCCTTCGGCACGCCGCCCGCGTACCGGCGCGCGAGCACCTTCACGCTCACCGTCTCGCCGGGCACCACCGTCTCCGACGCCGGCTGCACCTCCAGGTAGAACGTGGGCTTCACGTAGTCCTGCACGCGCGCCTCGCCCTGGTAGGGGTGCGTGTCCAGGTCCGCTTCGATGCGCAGCACGCCCGTGCCCAGGTCGCCCGGCACCTGCATGGTGCCGCTGAACGCGCCGAACTCGTCCACCACCGCGCGCGTGGTGATTTCGCGGCCCTCCTGCGACACCAGCTTCACGCGCACGTCGCGCTTCTTCGGCGTGAACAGGCGCGCGAGGAACGTGTCCGGCTGGCGCACGAGCCCGCGGAACTTCACCTCGTTGCCCGGCTTGTAGATGGGCCGGTCGCTGTAGATGAACACGTCCGGCGCCACCGCCAGCGCGGAGTAGAAGTCCGTGTCCACGATGGCCGTGTCCTTGCCGGACGTCACCGTCGCGAGGATGCGCGGCTCCGCCACCGCCAGCGTCACTTCACCCTTGTCGTCCGTCGTGCCCGTGGGGCCCTTGCCCGCGGGCAGGTACACCTGCACCTGCGCGCCCGCGCGCGGCTGCTGGTCGCGCCCCGCCACGCGCACCAGCACCTGTCCGTCGGTCTGCTTCAGCTGCACGGTGACGTCGCTGACGACGAGCACCACCTGCCCCTCCACGCGGCCCTGCACCAGCTGGAGCACGTAGGCGCCCGGGGGCAGCGGGGCCAGCAGCACGCGGCGCTCCTGGAAGCCGCCGCTGTCATGCCCGGTGTCGAAGCCCGGCACGTTGAAGTCCCGGTCCGTGCCGCCCAGGTCCAGGTTGAGCCACTGGCTGCGCACCACCGTGAAGCCCGGCGGCGTGCCCACCAGCTTCTCCGGCCCCTCGGCCACCTTCGCGAGCGGTTCGTCCGATGACGCCTCGTCCGGCGCCTTCGGCAGCACGTCGCTCACCTCCTGGCGGAAGGCCGGGCTGAGCGCCTCCATCAGCACGAGGCCCGGCGAGCGCACGGCGTTGAGGCCGCGGCTCAGGCCCCGGCCCGGGTTGATCAGCGTGGGCGGCGTCTGGTACGCGCGCCGCAGGTCGCCCTGCGCGCGGATGAAGGCGTCCAGGTTCGCGGGCTGCAACACGCGCAGCTCCACGGGGCCCTTGTCCTCGAACGCGACGTCCACCGACACGGGCTCTCCGCTGCCGTAGGAGCGGGGGACGGTGATGTAGAGCGGCTTGGCCAGCGCCACGCCGGACACCAGGAGCGCGGCCAGGGCCGCGAAACGCACCGAGGTCTTCATGTTCCAAATCCTCCTGGCACCAGGGCATCGCCCTTCACCGTGCCGCGAAGTCCCAGGTACGGCAGGGACTCCAGGTCTCGTCGGGCCGCTTCGACTTCCGGCGGCGCCGCCTTGGGCAGCGGCGCCGAGCGGTCCACGCGCGCTTCGGACGTGTAGCCGTCCATCGCGAGCACGCTGAGCAGCCGTCCCGTGTTGATGCCGAACACCACCGACGCGGGCGCGCGCAGCCCCGTCACCACCGGCCCCGCGGCGTTCAAGAGGTTGGGGCCGCGGCCCTCACACGCCTTCTTCAGTCGCTCCACCTCTTCCGCGCTCGTGGCCAGCACCACGTGCTTGCACAGCGTGGCGCGCGTGAGCGTCCGCGAGCCGCCGGAGAACAGCGCCTGCAACCCGTCCGCGTCCTCCTCCCGGCCCCACAGCAGCGCCAGCTCCGGCTCCAGCGAACCGCTGCCGCGCGGCGTCCACACCAGGGCCACCTGGCGCGTGCGTGTCTTGCCCTCGCCGCCGTCCTTCCAGAACGTCTTCAGCGCCGCGGGCTCCAGCGACTCCGGCAGCTTGAGCTGGAACGCGAGCAGCACCGGCGTCTCCTCCGGCACCAGCTTCAACAGGTCGTCGGACAGGGGCGCGCTGTCGAGCGGCGCCACGTTCTCCAGCAGCGCTCCGGCGATGCCCCGGCCCACCAGCCGGTCGCCTTCCACGCCGAACTGCAACCGCGTGTCCTCGCCCAGGCCCAGCACGTGGGTGAGCAGCTGCGCCTCGCGGCCGTAGGCGTTGGCGTCGAAGCCCACCTCCACGTCCACGCCGTCGTCCGCCTTCAGCTCCGGCAGGGGCGTGCACAGCCCCTGGAGCACCACCACCGGGTGCCGCGCGAGCACCACCCGGTCCGCCGTGCGCGCGGCCCACATCGACTGCTCCGCGACGAGCCAGCGCGACAGGTGGAAGCCGCCCTCGGGCGCCTTCTCCGTGCTCCCCGGGCAGCTGTCCGCGGTCATCTCGCCGCGCTTCGCCACCGCGTCCAGCGCGTCCCACGCCGCCTGCGCCGTCTTGCCCGCCTTGGGGACGATGAGCGCGGGAGTCCCCGCGCGCGTGGCGCCGCTGAACCACACCGTGCGGAAGGGCGTGTCCAGCAGCTGTCCCGCCACCACGTCCAGCACCGCGCCCTTGAAGGACGCCTTGAGGTCGGTGCCGGTGGAGCCCAGGAACGCGGCCCACCCGCTCACGAAGCCCTGACCCAGCGGCTTGCTCCACTGCTCCTTCAGCCATGCGTTGCGCACGAGCGCGTCGCGCACCCTGGCGGGCGCGTGCACGTCCACCCAGACGGCGGCGATGGCGGCGGTGCCGGGCACGTCCATCTTCGTCGGCTGTGACGGCAGCTCCGGCATGCCCTCCACGGAGGCGCCCGCGGAGGGCGGGCCCTGGCGCTCCCCGGAGGTGAAGGCCGTGCCGGATCCGGAGCCGCCTCCACTCCCCCGGCGACCGAGGACGAAGGCCCCCACGCCCACGCCCACGACGAGTGCGCCGACGAGCGCGATGCGCACGGCGGACTTGGAGCTGGGGCCCTGGCCCTGGGGGGGCGGTGGGCTCACGGGTGAGGTCATGACATCCACTCCTTGAAACGGAAGAAGCCGAGGAAGGCGGCGTTGGCCGGCACGGGGCGCCACTCCCGCGGCGCCTCGGTGGCGAGCGAGTCCAGGACCCCGGTGCGCACGGCCGCGCCCGCTTCACCGGGGTGGTAGACGACGCGCGCGGGGGCATGGGCCCGGTCCTCCGGGCGCACCACGAGCATCAGGTGGAAGACGGGCCCTGCATCGTGCTCCTGGCGGAAGGCCACCACGTCCCCGGTGCGCAGCGCTTCACGCGTGGCCGCGTCCCGCCCCAGCGCGGTGAAGTTGCGCGCGAGCAGCGTCTCCGCGTCCGCGAAGTCGGAGGGCTCGCCGCGCGCGTCCCTCCACAGCGGGGACACAAGCCGCGCGGAGGCCACGCGCCGGTAGGCCGTGCGGAACGCGTAGCGGATCAGCCCCGCGCAGTCGCGCTGCGCCGGCTGCCACGCCGTGTCCGGGGTCCGCACCTGCGCGAGCGCCACCTGCGCCACCTCGCGGCGCAGCAGCCGTGCGCGCGTCTCCGGCGAGACAGGCTCGGAGACGGCGACCGCCGCGGAGGCCACGCGGGTCCCGGCTCCAGCGGGCTCGGAGACGCGGGCCGATGCAGCCTCACGGCCCTGCGCCGCGCGCGTCCCGGTCTGCCCGGGCGCGGACGGGCCCGTCGCCACCGGGGCGGCTTGCAGCAGCAGGGAGAGCATCAGGACGCGCATGGGCAGGGCTGGAACGAGGAGCGCCGAGGCGCGCCTTCAGTACCCGCCCTCGCCCTCGCCGGAGTCGCCGTTCGCCTGGAGCTCCTTGAGCGCCGCGTCCAGGTTCTCCGGCCAGCTCTTCCCGGTGGGCTTCGGATCCGCGGACGGCACGTAGACCTCCGCCTGTCCTTCTCCCAGGATGTTCACCCACGCGAGCACGCGCGTGGTGCCGGGCGTCGCCAGCGGGATGCGCACGCGGCGGCGCACCTCACCCGGCGTGCCTTCGAAGAGCGCCAGGTTGAGCGTCGCCACCGTGTGCGCCTTGTCACCGCTGGGCCAGTAGTTGGTCGCGATGAGGTACACGCCCTGGGGCGGCGCGCGGTGGATGTAGAGGTACGGGCCATACGCCGGCTGATCGAAGTCCCCGCCCTGTGCGTTGAGGAAGAACGTGCCGCCGGACGGGCTGTCCGTGTCCGCCCAGTACACGTGCGCCATCGCCTTCACGTCGAGCGTGTCCCCCGCGCTGCTCGCGTCGGTGGGCTCGTAGATGTGCAGGTCCGTGTAGACGCCGTCCGTGTCGCTCGTGAGTATGGCCTTGAGCGGCACCGGAGGCACCTTCGCGTAGCTCGTCGCCTGCGCGCGCGCCGTGCCCGCCTTGTTGGTGGCCATCACCGTGACGATGTTCTTGCCGCTCGCCGCCGGGAACTTGCGGCTGAAGCGCCCGCCCTCGGTGCGCATCAGGTAGCGGTCGCCGTTGATGGACACGACCACCGGATCCACCGTGGTGTCGCTCACCGTGCCTTCAATGAGCAGCATCCGGTCCACCGTCCACCCTCCGGACGGCGCACTCAGGCGCACGGTGGGCAGCTTGTCGCCCCTGCCAATGGGCACGCCCTGCTGACGAGCTTGAACCGGCGGCGCCGTCTGCGTCAGCAACGCGGCGAGAAGGACGGAGAGCATCTGCGAGAGCCTGGGAGTGGGAAGCGCGAACCGCGTGTCCGCGAAGGGACACAGCGTGCGGCAAGCCCCCCTCCTATTTCAAGCCACCTGCCATTTCACGACGACACGGCCCGGGCAGGCCCCCCCTCCCGCAACGCCGTCGTCGCAGGTCCCGACCACTTTCCGCGACCGTCCGCCCGCCCGTTCCCAGGCCCCGGCACCCACGGTTCACGGCAGCGTGTGCTTGCTTCACCAGGTTCCGCGGGCAACACGACTCCGCGGGTCAGGCATGCGCATGCGACCTGCTACGGCGCCGGAGGGCGCTCCCAACCGTGGCTCTCCACGAAGCCCGACACCAGCGCCGCCAGCGTGTCGCGGATCTTCTCCACGTCCGCCGCGGACTTGCCCGCCGTGTCCTCGACCATGGGCCACTCCACGCGCTCCTGGCCCTGCACCGTCGGCGCGTCCGCGAAGCCACCGAGCGTCACCACCACCTGCGCGCTCTTGGCCAGGTCCGCCGTCAACTGCTCCGGCTTCGCACCCGTCATGCTCACGGTGATGTCATTCATCGTGGCGAGCACTTCGGGCTGCACCCGCTCGGCCGGCTGCGCTCCCGCGGCGATCGCGCGCGCCTTCGCGGGGTCCGCCATCAGGTTGAAGAACGCCGCAGCGATCTGCGAGCTGCCCGCACTCTGCTTACAAGCGAAGATGACCGTGTTCATCGCACCGCCTTTGGAGTGTTGAGAATCATGAGGTCCAAGCCTTCCAGGGAAGTATCACATCCTGAGTGAGGGAGAAGGCAACGCTTGCCCGCATCCCCCAACACCATACAACGCGACGCGTCAATAATGCACGACTGGGTGGCACCTGACTCCGGGCGGGTCACCCGACCCAGCGGATGGCAGCGGGATGCCTAGGTTGGTGGGGTCATGCAAAGCACCCCTTCCTGGGCCTGGATCGTCTTCTGGGCGCTGCTGCTGGCGCTCCTGGTGGTGGACCTGCTGGCCCACCGGGGCGGGCGCGGCCAGTCACGCCGCGCGGCCGTGCTGTGGAGTCTGGCGTGGGTGGGGTTGGGGCTGGCCTTCTGTGGCTTCGTGTGGGTGACGTTGGGCAGCGAGCGCGGCCATGAATACCTGGCGGCGTGGCTCATCGAGAAGAGCCTCAGCCTGGACAACGTCTTCGTCTTCCTCGTCATCTTCCGCAGCCTGAACGTGCCCCAGCGCTACCAGCACGAGGTGCTCTTCCTGGGCATCTTCGGCGCGCTCGTGTTCCGGGCCCTGTTCATCTTCGTGGGCGCGGCGGCGCTGCAACGCTGGGGCTGGGTGTCGTACGTCTTTGGCGCCATCCTGCTCATCACCGCGTGGCGGGTCTTCCGCGAGGACCCGTCCCAGCAGCAGGACAACCGCGTCGTGCAGTGGCTGTCGCGCAGGCTCCCGGTGACGGACCGGGTGGAGGGGCCGCACTTCGTGGTGAAGCACGGGGGCCGCGGGCTCGTGACGCCGCTGCTGCTGGCGCTCATCGGCCTGGAGGTGACGGACATCCTGTTCGCGGTGGACTCGGTGCCGGCGGCGTTCTCCGTCACCACCGACACGTTCATCCTCTACAGCTCCAACGCCTTCGCCATCCTGGGGCTGCGCGCGCTCTACCTCGTCATCGCCGGGGCGGTGGGGCAGCTGCGCTACCTGCACTACGGGCTCGCGGGGGTGCTGGCGTTCGCGGGCGTGAAGATGGTCGTGGAGCAGTGGGTGCACATCCCTCCGCTCCTGTCGGTGGCCATCATCCTCGTCGTCATCGGCACCGCGGTGGGGGCAAGCCTCGCGCGCCGCCGCCACCACCGGCCCGAGGGGCCCGGGGATGCGCCGGGGTCGCCGCCCGCCTCCGGACATCCGCGCGAAGTAGAGGCCTGAGCGGGGCCCGGGCCTTCCGGGGTCAGGGCGCGGCAGGGCGGACGGAGTCGGCCGCCTTCTCGTACACGAGCAGCTCGTCGAAGCCGGTGTTCGCCGCCTTCGCGATGCGCGCCTGGTGCTTCGCCAGGAGCGCGGCGTTGGCGTCCCTCACGGCCTTGCCTCCGGTCAGCTCCAGCGTGGTGATGTACTTGCGCAGGCCGGCGCGGCGCTGCTCCAACTGGAGCCGCTGCTCCTCGCTGAGCTTCGGATCCTCCAGCTGGGGCGTCAGCGCCGCGAGCTGCTTCTCCAGGAGCGCGATGTTCTCCGGATCCGAGGGCTGCGATACCAGGGTCGGCGCCTTGGGCGCGGCGACCGCGGACGGGTACACCACGCGGGTGAGGCCCTGGAACTCCAGGGGCGACATGCGCGAGGCCTCCAGGTTCGTGGCGAGCGCGGCCCGGGCCTTGGCGATCATCCGCATGGAAGCGCCGGCGGCCTTGAGGACGACGCTCGGGTTCTTGCTGCCCAGGTCGTTGCCGTACTGCTTGAAGAACGCGGTGGATTCCGTCTCCAGCGTGTGGAAGGCGGGCATCGTCGCCTCGCGCGCGGTGAGGTAGGCCTCCAGCCGCGCCTCGTCCAGCTTCAGCAGCTGGCCCGCGGGGGGCGGCCGGAAGGGATAGCGGGTGTTGAGTTCGGCGAGCCGCCGGGCCTGGGCCTGCGCGTCCTGCATCGAGCTCAGGCCCGAGCCCTCCATGTCGCGGTCCGCCTGGGCGCCCACCGCGACGAGCCCCACCACGGCCACCGCGAGCAAGCCCACGCAGCCCAGCACCACACCGATGACCCACTTCTTTTTCATTGCGCCACTCCGCTCCAGCTCCGGAAGGCAGGCTTTCGCCCACCGGAGCCCCGTTGCTATCCGGCCCGTCCCTCCAGGGCAAGCGCCCCTCCTGCGCCCGAGCGGGCGGTCCCCCGGCTCAGGCAGACGGATGGACCCATCTCCGATAGGAAGACGCGCATGGCGGGACGGGAAGAGGCAGCAGGGGACGGGGCATTGGCTGTCTCTTATACAC
>NZ_RAWA01000100.1 GCF_003611675.1 Corallococcus sp. CA053C | reverse complement strand
GATGTGGGGGTTGGCAGGGGGAGCGATGACCATGAAGACCTCACGACAACACGACAGGGACGCCCGGACCCTGCTTCCGGCTCAGAAGTTCAGCGCGGCACACCCGCCCGCCCGCTAGGCCTGACCACCAGCCGAGCGCCCTTCCAGCCGCGCGATGGCCGCACGAACCTCCGGGGGCACGGAGACCTTCTCGTGCGTCGCGTAGCGGAGCGTCACCACGATGGAGCCGCCCCGCGTGTAGACGACACCGTCGTCCGCGCCCGCGACAATGTGCTCGAAGGTGATGGAGGACGTGCCCACGCGCGTGACGCGAGCACCGGCCACCAGGTTCACCGGGAACACCACCGGCCGCACGTAGTCCGCATGCGTGTTGGCCAGGATGGGCCCAATGCCCCCCACCGTCGTGTCCGCGCCCGCGGCGGACGGGCCCACCAGGCCCACGCGCGCCATGTACGCGATGCGCGCGGACTCGAACCAGGTGAACGTGCGGGCGTTGTTCACGTGCCCATAGGCGTCCATCTCGCTCCAGTGCACCGGGAAGGCAATGACGACGGGGAAGTCCTTCAGGGAGGCGTCCGACATGGGCCCATGCTCGCAAAGCACCGTCCCACCAGGGAACGGAAACCATGCCTGCCTGCCCTCCAGGAGTCCGTGGCGAACATGCTAAGCCAGGGGTGCATGGCTCTCCGGTCCGCCCTGGCGCCGCCCACTTCCCTGCCGTCCTCCTCCGTCCGCACAGGTGTCCGCGATGGCGGGTGAGCCCACGAAGCCCTCCGGGGCCCGCCGTGACGACACGCCCGCGCCCTGGGACGACCCGGGCCCCCTGCCCTCGCCGCCGCACCTGGTGCGCGAGCGGGGCAGCGCCACCGCCACCAAGCCCCAGAAGCACGCGGACATGGTGCGCTGGCTGCATCCCACCCAGGTGCTGCGCACGGGCCTGGACGCGGTGGTGGCCACGGTGTTCGGCGCGCGCGCGGACCACCGACTCATCGAAGCGGTGGTGCGGCCGCAGGCGCCCTACTTCGACTACTCGGAGGAGTCCGGCCCGGACGGCGACCTGTGGCTCGACTACGTCTCCGACATCGGCGACGGCTGGGACTCCACCTACGCGGTGGCGCGTCTGCTGGCGCTGCCGGAGTTGAAGCTCCCGGAAGAGGACGGCAAGACGGTCCACACCACGCCGCGAGGCCGGGTGCTGGTGTTCGGCGGCGACGAGGTGTACCCGGGCGCCAACCGCGAGACGTACGAGGAGCGCACGGTGCAGCCCTACGAGGCCGCCATGCGCCGCTCGCAGGACCCCCACCCGGACCTGTTCGTCATCCCCGGCAACCACGACTGGTACGACGGGCTGTCCGCGTTCATGCGGCTGTTCTGCGCGCAGCGCTGGGTGGCGGGACGCCGGACGCGGCAGAGCCGCAGCTACTTCGCGCTGAAGCTGCCGCACGACTGGTGGCTCATCGGCACGGACGTGCAGCTCAACAGCGACATCGACGTGCCCCAGGTGGAGTACTTCCGCAACGTCGCCGAGCAGATGGGCCCCAAGGACCGCGTCATCCTCTGCAACGCGGAGCCGGCCTGGATTCTCGCGGCGGCCTCGCGGCGCAACAAGGGCAGCTACCTGGAGAACAACCTGGAGTACCTGGAGGAGAAGGTGCTCGGGCGGCGCATCTGCGTGTTCCTCGCGGGGGACCTGCACCACTACCGCCGGCACGAGGACGACACCGGCCAGCACCGCATCACCGCGGGCGGCGGCGGCGCGTTCATGCACCCCACGCACGCGCCCGCGGCGCCCGTGCTGCGCGACGGCTCCACGCTGCGCAAGAGCTTCCCGGACGAGGCCACCTCCCGGAGGCTCGCGCTCAAGAACCTGCTGCTCATCCGCTACAGCCCGCTGTTCGGCCTCATCACCGGCCTGTGGTACCTGCTGCTCGCGCTCGCGGCCTACGCGGAGGTGGGCTCGCTGGGCCTGTCCCAACTGCCGGAGGTGGTGACGACGGTGGCCAACAACATGGTCAACCGGCCGTGGACGCTCATCCTCGGGCTGGTGACGGTGGGAGGCCTCATCGGGCTCGCGGACGCGGCGCTCGGCAGGTGGCGCGCGCTGCTGGGCGGGCTGCACGGCGTCGCGCACATCCTGGCGGCGTTCGCCGTCGCATGGGGAGGCGTCTACTTCACGGTCAGCCACCTGGGCATCTGCCCGGTGCTGACGCCGGACGGCGCGCACTGCGCGGACGGGTGGATGCACCTGGCCGGCAAGTTCCTCTTCTCCTGCGGCCTCACGTTCGTGGGCGGCTTCCTCGTGGGCCCGTTCATCACCGGCCTCTACCTCTGGCTGTGCGTGAACTTCTTCGGCGCGCACTCCAACGAGGCCTTCGGGTCGCTCGCGCTGCCGGACTGGAAGAACTTCCTGCGCCTGCGCATCGGCAAGGACGGGGTGCTGACCATCTACCCGGTGGGCCTGGAGCGCGTGCCGCGCAAGTGGAAGCCCACCGGCGCGGGGCCCCTGGCGCCCGCGTTCGACCCGGACGACCCGAAGGCCACCGAGCCGTTCCTCATCGAGCCGCCCATCCGCATCTGAGCCGTCACGTCACGGGGCGGGGAGGCAGGGCGTCCAGCTCTGTTGCGGACTCGGAGGCCTCCTCCGCCGCCCGCGTCGCGTCCTCCACGAGCGGCGCGATGCCGGGCTGCTTGCGATTGAGCGTCACGTAGTCCTGGAGCGCGGCGTCCAGGCCCACGTCGCGCTTGGCGCGCTCGGACAGGAACCACTTGTGCTCCAGCACCTGACAGTAGAGCTCCGCGGTGTCGGCCGCGCGGCCCAGGTCCTTCTGCAGCTGGGACAACGCGGGGTGGAAGCGCTCGTCCATCCAGCGGAACGCGGCCACGCTCAGGGGCACGCTGCGGTCCAGCTTGCGCGTCAGCGTGGCCTTCATCTCCTGCATCTCGTTGAGCAGCAGGCTCGCCTGACGCTCCTCCGCGACGATGCCGGTGAGCGAGTGGAGCTGGTGCCGGTGGTACTCGCGGTCCGTCACGAGGGTGCGCATGCGCAGCTGGCTGCCCTGCCCGCTCGCGAGCAGCTCCACCTCGCCCACGGAGAAGCCCAGGTCGTTGAGCGTGCGGATCCGCTCGTGGATGCGGTAGCTCTCATGGGGCTGGAGGATGAACTCGCGGTTGATTTCGGCCCACAGCCGCTCGTAGCGCTGGCGGATGCTGGTGGCCGTCTCCTGCCAGGCCTCCAGCTCCGCGGGCAACTCCTCCGGCAGCTCCACGCGCGCGGCCAGGTCCGCGAGCCCGCCCGCGACGTTCTCCTCCATGATCTGCAAATCCATCTCCCGCTGGCCGGGGGAGAGCTGTTCGTGCAGTTCGGATGTCTCCGCGTCCACCGCGTACGCCTGCAACTCGCCCGCGTCGCGGCGGAAGAGGACGTTGGACAGGGAGCAGTCGCCCCAGAAGAAGCCGCCCAGGTGCAGCCGCACCAGCAGGCCCGCCATCGCGTCCAGGAGCCGCGACCGATAGCGCTCCAGCCCCTGGTGCATGAACAGCGCGCGGTACGGCAGCGACGAGGCGAGGTACTGCGTGATGAGCATCGCGGGCCGGTCGTCCGGCGCGGACTCGTGGCCCGCCTCCGTCTGGACCGCCAGCCCCACGGGGACCACCGACGGCAGCCGCCGGTCCTCCAGGCCGCGCAGCAGGTCGTACTCGCGCTGGGCCACGCGCGCGGGCGTCTCCTTGAAGGCGTAGATGGTGGCGCCGTAGCTGACGAACACGACGACGTGCCGGGACAGGCCGCGCGGCACCTCCACCACGCGGGGTGAGCGCTCCGACCACGCCTCCAGCGGCAACTCCCACGGCAGGTCGAGGAAGTCCGGGTGTCCCTGACGGATGTGCAGGGAGTGGAGGCGGCGCACGGGGTGGGACATGGCGGCCCCAAGCCTACTGTCCGGGTGGGCGCGCGGCACGCGACGCGGGCGCTGGCCGTCGTGGAACGTTCGCTGCTAGAGCAGGAGGTCATGCGTCCCCTCCGCGGCCTCTCCCTGTTCAGCGCGGCCCTGCTGTCGGCTTGCGCAAGCTCCTCGCCCCCGCCTCCCGTCCCCACGCCCTCGCCAGGAAGCGTGACGCTCGCCCCGCCCGCGGGCGACGCGTGGTACCGGGGCGCCGTCTTCTACGAGGTGTTCGTCCGCAGCTTCCAGGACTCCAACGGTGACGGCGTGGGCGACCTGCCCGGGCTCATCTCACGGCTGGACTACCTGAACGACGGCAACCCGGCGACGACGGACGACCTGGGCGTGGACGCGCTGTGGTTGATGCCGGTGTTCGCGTCGCCCAGCTACCACGGCTACGACGTGGTGGATTACGAGCGCATCCAGACCGCGTACGGCTCGGCGGAGGACCTCCAGAAGCTGTGTGACGAAGCGCACCGCCGGGGCATGCGCGTCATCCTCGACTTCGTCATCAACCACACCAGCTCCTCGCATCCGTGGTTCGTGGACTCGGCGTCGTCGCCCCGGTCGGCGAAGCGCGACTGGTATTCGTGGCGGGACAACAACCCGGCGTGGAAGCAGCCGTGGGACCTGGCCTACTCCACGACGGACACGTGGCACGAGCGCGACGGCGCGTACTACTACGGCGTCTTCTGGGGCGGGATGCCGGACCTGAACCTGCAGACGGTCGCGGTGCGCGAGGAGGTGAAGCGCCTGGCGACGCTGTGGCTCCAGCGCGGCGTGGACGGCTTCCGGCTGGACGCGGCCCGCTACCTCATCGAGACGGGCGGCGGCGCGGGACAGGCGGACACGGCGGAGACGCACGCGTTCTGGAAGGAGTTCTCCGCGCACGTGCGCTCGGTGAAGCCGGACGCGGTGCTGGTGGGTGAGGACTGGAGCGAGACGCCGTCGGTGGCGAAGTACTTCGGCTCCACGGCGCAGGTGCCCGGAGGGGACGAGCTGCCGCTCAACTTCAACTTCCCCCTGTCCACACGCGTGCTCGAGGGCATCAACGCGGGCAACGCCGGAGGCGTGGCGGCGAAGCTGCTGGAGATGCGCAACAACTACCCGGCGGGCGTGGCGGATGCGCCCTTCCTCACCAACCACGACATGGTGCGGGTGGCCACGCAGTTCTCCAACGACACGTCGAAGCTGGGGCTGGCGGCGGCGGTGCTGCTGACGCTGCCGGGCGCGCCGTTCATCTACTACGGCGAGGAGGTCGGCCTGGGCAACGGAGCGGCCAACAACGACGAGTCCAAGCGCACGCCCATGCCGTGGACGGCCGCGGCGGGCGGAGGCTTCACCACGGGCACGCCGTGGTACGGCTTCTCTTCCGGGAGGGAGACGGCGAACGTGGAGACGCAGAAGGCGGCGCCGGGTTCACTGCTGTCGCGTTACAAGGCGCTGCTCCACGCGCGCCAGGGCTCGGAAGCGCTGCGCACCGGAGGCCTGCGCCTCTTCACGCCGACGACGGGCCCGTCCTCCACGCTCGCGTTCGTGCGCACGCTGGACGGCGAGCAGGTGCTGGTGGTGCACAACTTCTCCAACGCCCAGGTCTCCGTGGGGCCGATTGAAGCGGGGGGCACGACGGCGGAGCCCCTGTTCACGGACACGGGCGTGTCGCAGCTCACCGGAGGTTCGGGCGCGTGGAAGACGAGCCTGCCCGCGCGCGGCACCGGCATCTGGCGGTTGCAGTAGGCGCCGCGTCAGACGACGGGCTGACGCCAGGAGCGGGAGACATATCCGTCTCCCGCCTGGGCGAAGCGCCGCGCCAGTTCCGCGGCACCGCCCTTGCCCTGCTGGAGCAACCACTTCAGCTCTGACGGCATCAGCGCCTTCACGGTCACGAGCCGCACGTCGCCCCCGGGCAGCGGGAAGTGGGTGGGCAGCGAGTCCGCTGGCATCCCGAGCAGCACCGCCGCGCGGCCCTCCGGGGTGAGCAGCGTTTCGGGCAGGTGCCCTCCGGACACCTCCATCGACAGCGTTCCCCGCTCCAGGGCGGAGCGCAGCTTCTCGTGTCCCGCAAGCTCATTGCCAACGCGTTCGAGGAGCTGCACCAGCCAGCTCTTCTCCAGGTCCGGCAACGGCTCCGGGGTCTCCATCGCAAGCTCCAGCCCGAAGCCCACGGTGGGCCGGTCCAGGATGTCGGTGAACGGATCCGACAGGCCGTCCGTCACCACGAGCGTGTGGCCGTTGGTGCGACGGATGACCCGCCAGGCCTGCCGTCCGCCCGGCCAGGCACCGCCCAGGACCATGGAGATGATGAAGTCATCTTCCAGCGTTCCCAGTCCGCGCCACACGGACTCGCGCGCAATGCGAGCCTGGTCCCACAGCTCCCCGCGCAGCTTCGTCTGTGCACGCATCACGGGGTCGACAGTGCTTGGGCCCGTGACCTCTTCGAACTTCGTGCCCGTGACGCCAGCGTGCTCCAGCGCGTCCTTGATGTCCTCGGAGACGATGAGGGCGACCTCCCACTCCGAAGGCCGGAACACCTTCGCGTCGCCCACCTTCGAAGGGTCGATGCGCATTCCATACAGAGAGCTGAGGGTGCCGACCTTCTCGGGGATTCCGTCGGCCTCGGTCCAGTAGTGCACCTCCTCCGAGGCCTCGACATCGACGCACGGAATGGCGCGGATGGCATTGAGGATGAAGTACGGACCGGAGTGGGCGTCGACCTCGACGGGAATCAACTCCACATCGTCGGGAGCCAGTTCCTTGAAGAGGGCCGCCACCCTGGCATGGACGACGGGGGTACCAAATGCCGCATGGGAGAAGTCGCGTGCCTCACCCTCGAGGCTCAGGGGAAACCGCACCTGTTCCTTGAAATGCGCCGGTTGTCCCCCCGTGAATTGCCAGGGGTCATCGAGTTCTCGCCTCAATGAGTCGAGGGGATGTCCCAGACACCAGAAGCCCTCAGCGACATCCTCATAGAGATCGAAGTATCGCGCTGTCATGGTGGACCTCTTTCTTCACTCCAGGCCAGTGACCAACCGATTCAGCTTTGAATTCGTCTTGCGGATCTGCACGGCGAGTTCTTCAAGGGCCTTGGTCAACAGTGCTTTGCAATTCTCCATGGAGCCACACTGCTTCGTCCTCCGGGTGAGGTTACGCAAAACCTCTTCATGATACTTCTGTGGATGCGGGCCCCTATGGCCCGGCACGCGCACCTTGTTCGCCGGGTCATCCAGCGACATCCCAGCCTTGTCGAAGATCTCCTGAAACCTGGGCGACCACGGACCGCCCCGGTTCGTAGCGCTCCACCACTTGTTGGAAGCGATGTGGTGTTCGTGCCCCTCCGCATCCACGCCCCCCGTGGCGGTGCCGCCATCCCCCCGCGCGGACATCGCCACCGCGCCCGGCGCCAGGCCCAGGGTGATGATGCCCTCCGTGGACACCGCCACTGACTCCACCTGGGCCACCGCGCTCCACCGGACGCCTGCCTGCGCAGCCCCCACGGCGGCGGCCTGCCCTGAGCCCGGGAGCAGGGGCAGCTTCGACGCCATCGTCTCCGCCGTGCTGCCCAGCGCCGCCGTGGCCAGCATGACGAAGCCTCGCGCCGCGTTGCCTCCCAACACCTCGCCGTACTGCTCCCCCGCGTCGCGCACCTCATCGAAGCTCCGGGCCACCCGCACCTGCTCGGCCAGCACCCGCCACCCCTGGATGAGGCTCCACACCGTGTCGATGCCCAGGTAGCCAATCAATGCCACCGTCATCGCCGCCGCCACGCCTTTAGAAACCGGCTCCGGCAGCAACCAAAGGCACAAGTACACGGTCCCCGTCGTGACGATGGTGGCGAGCATCGCCTCCCGGTTCGTCATCCCCTCCAGCGCGTCCGCCGTCTCCTCCCACACCGAGTCCAGGGCGATGGCGAAGGCCAGCGTGCGCCGAGCGTCCTCATCCAGGTGCGGCCCCGCACCCAGCACCTGGAGGCAATCTCCCGGCTCATGCCTGCGCTCACACCACCGTCCGTAGGCGCTCGCCAGCCCCGGAGCCGCGTCGTCCTCCTCCTCTACCAGCAGCCGCCCTCTTCGCGGCTCCTCCACCGAAACCAATCCCAGACGCCCTCGCACCCGCGAGTACGCCTCCCGAGAGAAGGAACCCGCGAACAGCCGATACGCCTCCGCCCGTGGCTGCGCGGACACCGGCGCCTCCTCCGCCAGCGTCCTCACCGCCTCCGCGAACGCAGCCTCCTCCAGCGCCACCGGAGTGACGTCCGTGCGCGGAAGGTAGACGACGGGCGCGCCCCGTCCCGTGTCCAGACGAACGCCCCGCGCCGCCGAGCACCCCGCGCCCAGCCACAGCAGCACCACCGCAACGGCCCAGCTCCGACACAGGGACACGGACGTCTCCGGTACACCGCGCGCCCCTCATGGATGCGCGGCAACCCCATCCTGACAGTGACCGGGCGCCAGGCCGTGCAGTTCAGCGCGACGGCGAAGCACTGCCCGCATCACCAGCGGAGGGCGCGGGCTCAACCGCACCACCCGACACCGGAGCCGCCGGAGACGCCTCAGGCCCCCCCGCGTCCTCCACCGGCGCCGCGGCAGGAGCCACCTCGGGCACCGCAGCCGCGCGCCCCGAAGGCACCACCGTGGACCACGCCGGCTTCGCGGGCCCCAGCACCGCCTCCTGCGAATCCCCCGGCCGCACCAACAGGTCCACCACCGGCGACTGCGAAGGGTCGCCCTTTCGCCCGCCTCCGAAGCGATCGTTGAGCGGCTCCCCCGGCGCGATGTCCATCGCCATCAGCGTCGGGCCACCTTCCGTGACGCCGCCAAACACCCCGCCCAGCGACACGCGCCGGTCGATGGACGCACCCGTCACCGCCACGCCGTAACCCCAGTCCTTCTGGGCGTGCTGGCCCAGGAAGCTGTCCGGCACCTGGAACATCACCGTGCGGCCGCTCACCTGGATCAGCGTGGGGAAGAACACCTGCGCCGCCAGCTCCGCCTCCGCCCTGGCGTTGAGCTCCGCCTCCACCTTGCCGCCAATGGGGCCCGTCTTCTGCTCGTACGCGCGCAGCGTCCCCTCACGCCAGTGCTTGCGCAGCGCCTCGCGTGCTTCGTACGGACGCGGCGTCAGCACCACCGCCTTCTCCCACGCGGAGTCCGGCGCCAGCGTGAGCTGCCGCCCCGGCAGCGTGTCCGTGCGCCCGGAGCCCGTCACCCGGTCCGTGTCCACGTACAGGTCCACGTTGAACGTGTAGAAGCCATGCCGCGCGCGGTCCGCCACCGTGGATCCACCAATGTCCACCGCCTGCGCGCGCGACGGCTTCGCGATGGGGTGCGCGAACGTCACCTCGAACCGCGTCGCCCCTTCTTCCGCGAACGCCGCCACCGCCACCACGTCCAGGTCGCCGCGCCCCAGGTCCGGCCGGCGCGGGTAGACGAGCTCGCCGTCACCGTGGTCATCCCCCGTGGGGTCCTCCAGGCGGAACAGCAGCGCGTCCTCGTGCGTCCGGGCCCCCGAACACGCGGACAGGGTGGTGGCGAGCAGGAACGCGGACAGACCGCGGCGGCGCAGGAGCACGGGACACCTCGAGCACGAAGGGGGGACGACCTCCTGGAGGTGTACCGCGCGGTGCTCCAAACGCAAGGAGCCCGGAGTGCCTGTCGGCGCCCCGGGCTCCAAAGCCTTCCGTCACATGCCCCGGGAGCCCGTCAGGGCCTCCCGGGAACGACGGGGACTAGAACTGCGCCTTCATGAACGCCTTGACGCGCATGTGGTCGAAGTTGCGCTCTTCCAGGCTGTTCCAGCCGCCGTTGCGGTTGGTGAAGCCGCGCGAACCCACCGCGACGTTGTGGTCCGCGGCGATGGTGTCGTCCGCGTACTGCACCACGAAGCCGTCGCCGAAGTCGGGGCGGAAGGAGCCGAACGCGTACTGGCCCTCCAGACCGAACTCCACGCCGGACAGGATGTAGCGCGCCTTCACCAGCAGCTGGTTCTTGTTGTGCTTGCCGGACGCCATCTCGTGGTTGTTGTACGCCTGGAACGCCGTGTTGCCGTCCAGCAGGTCCGCGAAGAACTTGGAGTAGCTGGCGGACAGGTACAGGTCGTCCGTGAACTGGTAGCCGGCGCCCGCCGTGAACGTCGTGTAGTCCAGCACGCGGTCGTCGTCGCCGATGTTGTCGAACGGCTTGAACTGGTAGCCCGTCTCACCCTGGCTGTTCGTGATGACGCCCGGGTTGCTGTACAGGCCGGAGGTGCTGTTGCCGTCGCTGTACTCGTTGACGAGCGAGTTGTCGCACGCCACGCCGTCACCGGCGCACGCGCCCTGCTGGAACGGCAGGAAGCGCGGGTCGTTCAGGCGCTTGTCGTTCTCGTGGATGTACTTGAACTTGCCGAACACATCGATGCCCTTGAGCACGTCCACCACGTACTTCGCGCGCAGCGCGATGAGGTGCGTCTGCTTGTCCTGGAAGGGCTGGTAGGCCGTGCGGTAGTTGTGGCCCACGCCCGAATCCAGCTCCGTGCCCGGGTACTGGCTGTCACCCAGCGGCTTGTCCGCGCTGCCGAACGCCTGCCAGTTGGTGTTGTAGGTGATGAAGGAATACTCACCCGCCACCTCCAGCGCGCTGTTCGTGTAGACCGGGTTCAGCGTCGCGCCCTTCCAGCCAATCGCCGTCTCCGCGAAGGGCTCGTCGAAGTCCGTGAAGTCGTTGTCCACGTTGATGGTCGCCACCTGCTGCGACTCGCTGGACCAGCCGCCGTAGCCGATGCGCGTGGGGTTGCCCTTGTAGATGCCGTAGGAGGCATTGGACGGGCCGGGGAACGCGAAGCTGCCGTCGTGGCCTTCCGTCAGCAGCACGTCCGCCTCGCGGCGGCTGGCCATCACCGCCACGTAGTCCGCGCCGATGCTGAAGAGCTGGAAGTTCAGCGACAGGCCCACGTCGAGCGGGTCGTTGAGCGACGCGTTCAGCATGTACGTCTGGTCCGTGTGCTGACCGGCCAGCACCGGGCTGTACCCACCGACACCGAAGCTCTTCGGCGTCAGGATGGAGTCCGCGTTGGAGTACGACGAGTACACGGCGCCGCGCACGTCCAGCCACGAACCCATGTGCAGGCCGGCCTTCAGGCCGCCCACGCCATTGCGGTAGCGCGGCGTCAGGTCACGCCCGTCATCCAGGTTCGTGTCCTCCGCGTTGATCTCCTGGTCGTTCGCGTACTGGAAGATGCCACCCACGTCGAACATCTCCGTGGGGGTGTACTTCGCCTGGAAGCCGTACGCCGCGTCGCGCGCGTGGAAGACGCCCGTGCTGAAGTTCGGGCCCGCCCAGAGCCGGGGCAGCGAGATGCGCGCCGCGTCCCAGGTGATCTTCCGGTCCAGGTTGGAGCCCTGGAGCATGATGGCCGCCGCGTTGTCGCGGTCGATGTAGCGCACCCGGCCGATGACGAACGGGTCGAACTGGCCCAGGTCCGTCGCGCCGATGAGCGCCGAGTCGATGAGGTAGCCCGGACGCAGCGTCACCGACATGCCGCGCAGCTTGATGTACTGGTTGGAGCGGGGGTCGAACTCGCCGCAGTCACCCGCGACGCAGGGGCCCGCCGCGTTGCCGCCGAAGCCGCCGAAGTTCGTCCAGAAGTTCTGGTTGAAGCGGCTGTGGATGCGGCCGTTGACCTCCACCTGCGGGGAGATCTTGGCATTGAGCAGCAGCTCCAGCTCCGTGCCGATGCCGTTGTCGCCGTAGCCCTCACCGGGCACCGTCGAGAAGTTGTAGAGCGCGCCCTGGTCCCGCTGGTTGCCCCAGAGGTACTTGGTATAGGTCGTGCCCCCGATGGTGAGCTTGGGGCCACTGTCCTGCGCCATGACCGTCCCGGGAACCAGGCCGGCCGCCACGGAGAGCACACACGCTCCCCGCACCACGTTCGTACGAATCTTCATGATGTTCGGAAAACCCTTCTCGGAAAGCTTTTGAATCTGAGGGGGGTCATCCCCTCTCCCGGGGCGCCGCGGGGTCACCGCGGCAGCCCTCCCCTTGATGCATCAAACCTTGAAACAGACCGTTTTTAAACAGTCGCCCACTACTTCGTGGGGGACGCGGTCGTGGGCGCCGGCGCGGGCGCCACGGACGTTCCAGCCGGAGCGGCCGGCGTGGGCACGGGCGCCGGAGCCGGGACGGCCGGGGCCGGGGCGGGAGCGGGCGAAGCCGGAGACGCCGCCTGGGCCGGAGCCGGGGCGGCCGCGCGGGCCTCCGTGGTGGACGGGCGGTTCGGGCCCACCATGCGCAGGGTGGCCTTCTTCTTGGCCGTTCCGTCCGCGTTGCACTCGTAGGCGAGCATGTCGTACTGCGCCTTCGCCTCGGCGCCGTCGCCCTTGCCCTGGCCGGCCAGCACGTCAATCACGTGCGGGTCGCAGTTGAAGTCCGTGCCGCCACCGAAGCGGTGCTGGCCCTCGTACTCGTTCACGCGGCGCGTGAGCAGGTCGTTGTCCGCCGGGAAGCCCTCGTTGGACTGCATCACGACCTGGTAGCCCCACTGCGACGGGTCACCCTCGCCCAGGTCCGCGTTCATCACGGTGGCGGTGATCTTGTTGCCGGAGGCGCGCACCTTGGTGGGCACCACCACGGCGCCCTTCATCGCGCCGGCCTTGTTGTTGGCCTCCGCGCGCACGCGCGAGGAGCCCTGCGGCGAGATGACGATGACCTTGTCCCAGGCGTCCGCGCCGTCGAAGGCGATGTTGAGGCCCGGGGGGCTGTCGGTGAAGCCGCTGCCGGCCTTGTGGTCGGTGTCGATGAAGATGAACACCTCCTGCACGGAGAAGCCGTCCGCCATCTTCCAGGGGTTCTCCAGCGAGCCCTTGATCTGGATGGTCAGGTCCGTCTTGTTGCCGCCCTTCTCCAGCGTGAAGCCGGTCAGGTCGAACGAGCCCGGCTTGTACACGGGGTCCGTCGGGTACACGTACTTGCCCGGGCCCTTGTCGTCGCCGGTGGGGTCCTTGAGGGACACCTTGTCGGCCGCCAGGGCGGGCACCGTCGCCAGCGAGGCGGCGAGCGTGAGGACTGCGATGCGGGGGTTGATCATGGGGGTAGCTCCTTGTGACGACAAAGGACTGCGAAGGACTGCGACTAACCCTTCACGCCACCGGCGGTGAGTCCGGAGACGAGGTACTTCTGGAGGAACAGGAAGAGGAAGACGACGGGCACCGACACGATGATGGAGCCGGCCGCGAAGTAGCCCCACTGCTGGCTGAACCCGCCCACGAAGAAGCGCAGGCCCACCGGCGCCGTGTACATCGTCTCCTGGTCCATGAACGTCGCGGCGAGGATGAACTCGTTCCACGCCGTCATGAAGCTGAAGAGCGCCGTCACCGCCACCGCGGGCTTGGCCAGGGGCAGGATGACGCTCCAGAAGATGCGCCCCACGGACGCCCCTTCAATCAACGCCGCCTCCTCCAGGTCCCGGGGGATGGTGTCGAAGTAGCCCTTGAGCATCCACACGCTGAACGGGATGGACGTGGTGGCGTACACGATGATGAGGCCCAGCCGGCTGCTGCCCAGCCCCAGCCACTGCACCAGGATGATGTAGAGCGGGATGAGCATCAGCGTGCCCGGGAACATCTGGGACACGAGGAACGCCATCATGCCCGTGCGCTGGCCGGGGAACTTGAAGCGGCTGAAGGCATACGCCGCGGTGCACGCCAGGAACACGCCCAGCACCGTGGTGCCAATGGAGACGATGGCGCTGTTGAGCATCCACTTCGCGAACGGTTGATCCGTCATCACCGACACGAAGTTGGACGACGAGAACTGCTCCGGCCACGGCGTCACCGCGCGCAGCCGGTCCCAGAAGGTGGGGTTCTCCGGCAGCGTGGCGATGGCCAGGCTCTGCTTGCCGGAGAACGCCAGGCTCACCACCCAGAGGATGGGGTAGATGGTGAAGAGGGTGAAGGCCACCAGCACGACATGCAGCGGCAGGTGGGAGATGCCTTCGCGACGTTCAGAGAAGAGCGCCATGGGTTACGCGGCCTCCGTGGCGCGGCTCATGCGGTTCTGCACCACGCTGTACATCAGCAGGATGCCGAAGATGACGGTGGAGTACGCCGCCGCGTAGCCGTGGCGGTAGCGCTCGAAGGCGAACTTGTACGCCTGGGTGACGAGGATTTCGGTGGAGCCGCCCGGGTCGCCGCCCGTCACCAGGAAGATGATGTTGAACATGTTGAAGGTCCACACCACCGACAGGATGATGGCCGGCACCAGCGCGGGCTTCAGCGCGGGCAGCGTGATGGCCGTGAACTGCTGCCAGCGGTTGGCCCCGTCCACGCGCGCCGCTTCATACAGCTCCCCGGGGATGGACTGGAGCGCGCCCAGCGACACCACCATCATGAACGGGAAGGACAGCCAGCCGTTGGTGGCGAGCGCGGTGAAGAACGCCGTGAGGGGTGAATCGAACCACGCCAGGCCCTCGCCGCCGAACATCCGGATGACGTGGTTCACCACGCCGAACTGCTGGTGGAACATGCCCTTCCAGATGAGCGCGGTGATGTAGTTGGGCATCGCCCACGGCAGGATGAGCAGCACGCGGTAGACGGGCCGCAGGCGCAGGTTCGGCACGTTGAGCGCCAGCGCGAGCAGCAGCCCCACCGTCACGCCGATGGTCACGTTCGTCACCGTCCACACGATGGTGAACAGCAGCGTGTAATAGAAGTTCAGGTAGTTGAAGACCAGCGAGCCGTCCGCCGCCGTCTTCGCGAAGCTGAAGTCACCCAGGATGTCCGCGTAGTTCTTCAGGCCGACCCACAGCTCCGACAGCGGCTGGCTGCTGTTGTAGAGGTTGGCGTCGGTGAACGACAGCGTGATGCCGTAGGCGAAGGGGAAGAAGACGAGCAGCACCATCCCCACCATCGCCGGCAGCACGTAGGCATACGCCTGCCGGAACTCCACCGCCGTCGCCACCGTGCGGTGCAGCGCGCCCAGGCCGATGAAGAGCAGCACCACCAGCCCCAGCACGCCCAGCGCGCCCAGCGCCTTGCCCGCATCGCCGCGCACCTTCGCGCCGCGCGCCGCGAGCTTGCCCGCGTCCGGCACGCCCGCGTCCGTCAGCTGGCCCAGCGGGCGGCGCATGGCATCCGCGTCCCACACGCCGGGCTTCAGCGCGGGCTCCGCCTTCAGGTTGTTCGCGGCCACCAGGGCCTGCGCCTTCTCACCGCGCGTGCGCAGCTCCGCGCTCACGGCCTCTTCGGTCTCCCGCAGCTCGGCATCCAGCGCGCGCAGCGAGTAGACGGTGTAGCTGCCCAACCCCACCACGAACAGCACCGCCGCCACCGCCACGCGCGCACCCTGGCGCGACAGCGCGAACACCGCCGCCGCGCACGCCGCGAGCGGCAGCAGGAAGGCCAGCAGCACCGGGCCCCACGAGGGCGCTTCCGCTTCGGTGAGCACCGGCGTGAACCACTCCACCGCCCCCACCACCTGCCCGTCGATCTCCACCGGCGCGGACAGGAGCCGGCCGCCGGTGGGCAGCGTCTGCGACTCCACCTCCGACTTGCGCGCGCTGCCCTCCTCGCGGTTCGTCTCCACCGCGGCGCGCAGGCGCTGGCCGCGGTCGTACAGCGGCTTCTCCTCGCGCGACAGCCGGCGCGGGGCGGCCTTGTCGCCCGTGTCCTCCGGGAAGGTGGACGCCTCCAGCCGGATGCCGCTGAAGGCGATGACGCGCGCGGCGCCCCCGTCCAACCGGGGCCAGCCGGCGACCACGGCGCGCACCGCGTCGCCCGTGCCCCCCGCGCGCTGCACCAGGTCCGTCAGGCCCAGCAGGGCCACGGCGGACTTGCGCTGCGCACGCTCGGCGCCGCGCTCCGCCTGGGCACGCGTGAGCAGGCCGTGCGCCAGGAGCAGGGTCACGGCCAGCGCGAGCGCCAGGCCCACCAGCACGCGCCCCCAGTGTCCCCGCCCGGAACGGCCCGAGGGCCCCGACGAAGAAGGGGCCGTCGCGTCGCCGCTCGGGGTGGTGCGGGCCGCCACGGAGGTGACGGACGCGGAAGGGGACTGCACGGGGGCGTTCTGGCTCACTTCAGGTCCTCACTCGCTTACTTCTTGCGCAGGCCGGCGACGTCCTTCGCCACGCTCTTCTGGGCCACGTCCAGCGCCGCCTTCGGCGTGGCCGTGTTCTTGAGCACGGAGTTCATCGCGCTGGTCGCGGGGGTCCAGACCATCGACATCTCCGCCAGGTTGGGCATGGGCACCGCGACGTCCACCTGGTCCTTCATCGCCTTGAGCAGCGGATCCGCGGTCACCTTCGGGTCGGCGTACACCGCCTGGTTCGCCGGGCTCTGGCGACCCTCCAGGGCCAGCGTCTTGCCCGGACCCACGTCGGTGAGGAACCTGGCGAAGTCGTACGCCGCTTCCTTGTTCTTCGACGGGGCGGCCACGTACACGCCCTCCACCGTCATCCAGGGCTTCATCGGCGTGCCCTTGTTCTCATCCAGCGTGGGCAGCCGCGCGAGGCCGAAGTCCACGCCCTTGGCGATCTCCCCCAGGAACCAGGGACCGGAGAACACCATCGCGGCCTTGCCCTCGTTGAAGAGCGAGGTGATGAGCGCGCTGGAGGGCTCCGCCGGCAGGATGCCGTCCTTCTTCCACTTGAGCACCTGCTCCACCGACTTCACGTTGGCGGGCGAGTTCATCGTGGGGTTCGTCTTCGCGTCGAACACGCCGCCGCCGAAGCCGTTCATCACCGCCGCGTGGTAGTAGAAGTCGCCGTACGCGTACGCGAGCCCGAAGCGGCCCGACTTCGCGTCGGAGAGCTTCTTCGCCATCGTCACCATCTCGCCGGACGTCTTGGGCGGCGTGGGGACCAGCTTCTTGTTGTAGATGAGCGTGATGACCTTGTAGTTCAGCGGCAGCCCGTACACGGTGCCCCGGTACGTCATCGCCTCCATCGTCGTCGGGATGAAGCGCTTCTTCGTCGCGTCATCCAGGAAGAAGTCGATGGGCTCCACCGTGTTGCCGGCTTCAATCCAGCCGCCCAGGCGGTCCTGCGCGAAGATGAAGAGGTCCGGGCCCTTGCCGCGCGGCACCGTGGCGGAGATTTTATCCGCGTAGGCGTCATACGGCACCGCCAGCGTGGTGACCTTGATGCCCTTGGCCTCGTTGGCCTTGTTGTACTCGGCGACCACCTTCTCCAGGGCGGCCTTCTCCTCCGCGCGGTAGGCGTGCCAGAGCACCAGCTCCGTGGCGGCGAAGGACGGGACGGGCAACAGGCCGACTGCGCACAGACAGAGGGCCGCGAGCAACGTTCGCAGGTTCGTCATGAAATGCCTCCGGGATATCAAACGGACAGACGCAGTTCGGATTCAGCGTCGAAGAGGTGCAGGGACTCCAGCTCCACGGACACCGGCACCTTCGCGCCCGGCTCGGGGGTGGACTGGGGCGGCAGGCGGAAGACCAGCGGGTTGTCTCCCAGGCGGGCGTGCACGATGAGCTCGTTGCCCAGCGGCTCCACCAGCTCCACCAGCGCCTCCACCGGGGCCGTCTCACCGCGCGCCGTGGCGCCCGCGGCCAGGATGTTGTCCGGGCGCAGGCCGAACTTCACCTTGCGCCCGCCCTTGCCCGCCGTCGCCGCGCGCAGCGTCTTCGCCACCGGCAGCCGGAAGCCTTCACCCACCAGCGTCGCGCCGTCCGCGTCCAGCGTGGCGGAGAGCATGTTGATGGGCGGCGTGCCGATGAACTGCGCCACGAAGACGTTGACCGGCTTCTCGTAGACCTCCAGCGGGGTGCCCAATTGCTGGAGCTTGCCGTCCTTCATCACCGCGATGCGGTGGCCCATCGTCATCGCTTCAATCTGGTCGTGCGTGACGTAGACGGACGTGACCTGGAGCCGGTGCTGGAGCTTCTTGATCTCCGAACGCATCTGCACGCGCAGCTTCGCGTCCAGGTTGGACAGGGGCTCGTCGAAGAGGAACACCGCCGGCTTGCGCACGATGGCGCGCCCCAGGGCCACGCGCTGGCGCTGGCCGCCGGACAGCGCCTTGGGCTTGCGCTCCAGCAGGTGCGTGATGCCGAGGATCTCCGCCGCCTCGTCCACCAGCTTGTCCATCTCCGGCTTGGGCGTCTTGCGGATCTTGAGGCCGAACTCCAGGTTCTGCCGCACGGTCATGTGCGGATAGAGCGCGTAGTTCTGGAACACCATGGAGACGTCCCGGTCCTTCGGCGGCAGCGTGTTCACCGCGCGCGGGCCAATGGAGATGGTGCCCCCTGAAATCTCCTCCAGGCCGGCGATCATCCGGAGCGCCGTGGACTTGCCGCAACCCGACGGCCCCACGAGGACCATGAACTCATGGTCGCGGATATCGAGGTTGAGCCCCTCGATGACCGACACGTCCCCGTACCGCTTCGCCACGTCCTTGAACGACACGCCGGCCATCAGGCCCTCCAACAAGAGCCCCGCGCGCGCCGACGACAACAGCAGCACGTCCGGGTCAGGTTCTGCGCGCCCTGCGGATGCTTCACTGCACGCGTCCGAGGATGCGCGCGGACAGCGGCTCCAGCGCCAGGTCCAGCGTGGCGCCCGCCTTCGTCCGCCCTCCGTTCAGCAGGTCCTCCACCTCCGCGACGCCCGTCCACCCCTCCGGCCACGGCACCGACGCCGTCCCCCGCGTCTTGCCCCGGTTCACCGCCACCACCACCGTGTCGCCGGAAGCCCCGTCCTTGCGTTGGAAGACATACACATCCCCCTCGGTGGACAGCGCTTCGTGCGCGCCGCGCGACAGGGCCGGATGGGCCCGGCGGATGGAAATGAGGCGCTTGTAATACTCGCGCAGGGCCTCGTCGCGTTTCTTTCCCGCGCCCGGCTTCACCGCCTGCTTGCCCCACGGCATGTCGCTGCGGTTCTGCGGCCAGTCCCCACCCGCGCGGCCCACTTCCTCGCCGTAGTAGATGACGGGGATGCCAGTGGTGGTGAGCTGCAGCGCGGCGGCCAGCCGGAAGAGCGACACGTCGCCCTTCAACTGGTGCAGCGCCCCGTCCACGTCGTGCGACGACAGGAAGTGCGCCAGGTGGTGTCCCGGCGTCACCTTCCCGCGCGACTGGAGGTAGCGGTCGAACGCCACCGCGCGACCCCGGCCCTGCAGGAAGGCCAGCGTGTTGCCCTGGAAGGCGAAGTCGAACCCGGCGTCCATCTCATCCGGGGTGAAGTACGGCTCCAGCACCGCCACGTCGCCGCCCCACACCTCGCCCAGGAGGAAGAAGTCGGGGCTGACTTCCGCGCGCGTGCGGCGGCGGTGCTCCTTCCAGAAGTCGTGCGACACGTGCTTCACGGTGTCCAGCCGGAAGCCGTCCACGCCACTGCGCTTCGCCCAGTCCAGCTGCGCGTCCAGGAGGTACTTCGCCACCTCTGGCACTTCCGTCTTGAAGTCGGGCAGGCCCGCCACGCACGACGTCACGTCGTCCTGGCCGCAGGTGCCCTTATCCTCGGAGCGCAGCCAGTCCGGCTTCTCCGTCAGGTAGCGCGAGTTGTAGCCCGGGTGGTTGTAGACGACGTCCAGCAGCACGCGGATGCCGCGCGTGTGCGCCGCGTCCACCAGCGCCTTGAAGTCCGCCTCGGTGCCGAAGCGCGGATCCAACGCGTGGAAGTCATCCGCCCAGTAGCCGTGGTAGCCCCAGTCCGGGAAGCCAGAGCCGGTGACGAAGCCGGGGATCTGCTTGAGCAGCGGCGTCACCCACAGCGCCGTCACGCCCAGCGACGACAGCTCGTCCAGCTTCGCGGTGAGCCCCTTCAGGTCCCCGCCGTGGAAGGTGCCGGCCGCCTTGGTGTCGCCCTTCTCGTTGTTCGTCGGGTCGCCATCCGCGAACCGGTCCACCACCACGAAGTACAGCACCTCGTCCGCCCAGGGCCGCGCGGGCTCCTTGGGGGCCACCTGCTCCGTGACGGGTGCGGGCGCGGCGGGCGCTTCCGGGGCCGGCGCGGGTACGGCGGGCTGCGTCGGCGCGGCCTCCGTCGCGGGTCGGGTCGGCGTCTCCGGGGCCGTGGCGCACCCCGCCAGACACAGGGCGAAGAAGCCCTGGAGCATCGGGCGCCACCGACTCCGGTAGGAGACAGCGTTGGATTGTGGGCGGGGGAGACGTAGGGACATCTAGGCGCGGCACTGTAGCCAACAGTTTGAAGAGGGGTGAAGGGGCCCTGGAACAATCGGCTGATGCCGCAACGCGCCATCGCTCGGATGTTTTCCGTTGCACACCTGCTTGACGCAAGGCGCGGGTGACTCCGACGGAGCGCGTGATTCCTGCCGCACCGCGTCTCAGTTGAAGGCCCCTGGGAGGCCGTCCCGGACCCGACGCCACAGGGCGGATTCCGTGGCGGGAACGGGGTTCATCCAGGAGTTCCCCGAATCTGGAAACCGTCCAACGGCCGCGTGAGACAGGGCTGGCTGCTAGCGTGCGCGGAAATTTTCACCCCCCGGAGGTTTCCCCTGAGAGTCCCCTTCCCCTTCTCCCGTGCGTTGCGTGCGCTCGCGTTCAGCGGGCTGTTCACCGCGCTCGTTCCCCTGTCGTCGCTGGCGGCGCCGACGTCGGTGACAGTCATTGGCGACCTGCAGAGCGAAGCGGGCTGCGCCGCGGACAACGACCCCACCTGCGCGCAGACGGCGCTGACGTACGACGCCGCGGACGACGTCTGGCAGGGTTCGTTCACCGTGCCGGTCGGCACGTGGCACTTCAAGGTCGCGCTGGACGGCTCGCTGTCGCAGACGCAGGGCGGTCCCGGCGGCGCGGATGTGGTGCTGACGCAGGCGGCCGCGGGCGCGGTGAAGTTCTACTTCGACGCCAAGTCGTCATACGTGACGAGCAGCCGCTCCAGCACCATCGCGACGGTGGCGGGCAGCTTCCAGAGCGAGCTGGGCTGCCCCGGTGACTGGCAGCCGGACTGCCTGCGGTCGATGATGCAGGACCCGGACGGCGACGGCGTCTACACCTTCGTCACCAAGGCCCTGCCGAAGGGCAACTACGAGTGCAAGGTCCCGCTCGACGAGAACTGGACCACGGCCTACCCGGGCAGCAACGCCGCGTTCGAGGTGACGGAGGACAACCAGGAGATGGTGTTCACGTTCGACTCCGGCGCGTCCAAGAAGGTGACCATCCGCGCCGCGGGAGCTCCGGCCGGCAGCCTGCTGCTGGCGCGTGCGCACTGGGTGGCGCGCGACACGCTGGTGTGGAGCCCGGAGGTCGCGGTGCCCGCGGGCACGGTGTTCAAGCTGCACACGGACTCCACGGGCGCGATGACGCTCACGGGCGCGGGCGTGCAGGGCGGCACGTCGGTGACGCTGACGCCGGACGCCGCGGGCCTCACCGCCGCGCAGCAGGCGCGCTTCCCGCACCTCGTGGGCCGGCCGGTGTTCAAGCTCTCCGAGGCGGACGCGGCGAACGCGGCCACGTGGCTCAAGGGCCAGGTGGTGCTGTCCGCGACGAACGCGGAGGGCACGCCGCTGGACGCCACCAGCGCGCAGCTCGCGGGCGTGCTGGACGACCTGGACACGTATGACGGCGCGCTCGGCGTGTCGTTCGAGGCGGGCATCCCCACGCTGCGCGTCTGGGCCCCCACGGCGAAGCAGGTGAACGTGCTGCTGTACGCGGACTCCACCCCCACGGCGGCCTTCACCCGCGTGCCCATGACGGCCGGGGCCAAGGGCGTGTGGAGCGCGACGGGCGACGCGGCGTGGAAGAACCGCTTCTACCTGTACGAGGCGGAGGTCTACGTGCGCAAGGAGGGCAAGGTGGTCACCAACCTCGTCACCGACCCGTACTCGGTGGCCCTGTCCACCAACAGCACGCGCAGCCAGATTGTGGACCTGGCGGACCCGACGCTCGCGCCCCAGGGCTGGAGCACGCTCGCGAAGCCCGCGCTGGAGGCCCCCGAGGACATCGTCCTCTACGAGCTGCACGTGCGCGACTTCAGCATCAACGACACCACGGTGCCGGAGAACGAGCGCGGCACGTTCAAGGCGTTCACGCGGGACTCGGATGGCACGAAGCACCTGACGCGGCTGGCGAAGGCGGGCCTGACGCACGTGCACCTCTTGCCGGTGTTCGACATCGCGACCATCAACGAGGACCGCTCGCAGCAGCAGAAGCCCGCGGGCGACCTGGTGTCGCTGCGTCCGGACTCCCAGGAGCAGCAGGCGGCGGTGAAGGCCGTGGCGGACCTGGACGGCTTCAACTGGGGCTATGACCCGTACCACTACACGGTGCCGGAGGGCAGCTACTCCACGAACGCGGAAGGGCCCACGCGCACGGTGGAGTTCCGGGAGATGGTGCAGTCGCTCAACCAGCGCGGGCTGCGCGTGGTGATGGACGTGGTCTACAACCACACCAACTCCGCGGGGCAGGACGCCAAGAGCGTGCTGGACCGCATCGTCCCCGGCTACTACCACCGCCTCAACGACGACGGGAACGTGGAGACGAGCACCTGCTGCCAGAACACCGCGTCCGAGAACGCGATGATGGAGAAGCTGCTCATCGACTCCGTGGTGACGTGGGCCAGGGCCTACAAGGTGGACGGCTTCCGCTTCGACCTGATGGGCCACCACCTGAAGTCCAACATGGTCAAGCTGCGCGCGACGCTGGACGCGCTCACCGTGGCGAAGGACGGCGTGGACGGCAAGGCCATCTACGTCTACGGCGAGGGCTGGGACTTCGGCGAGGTGGCGGGCAACAAGCGCGGCACCAACGCCACGCAGCTCAACATGGCGGGCACGGGCATTGGCACGTTCAACGACCGCCTGCGCGACGCCGCCCGGGGCGGTGGCCCCTTCAGCGGCCTGCAGGAGCAGGGCTTCATCACCGGCCTGCTGTCGGATCCGAACAGCACGGACCAGGGCACGGAGGCGGCGCAGAAGGACAAGCTGCTCACCTACAGCGATTGGATCCGCGTGGGCCTGACGGGCAACCTGAAGGACTACGTGCTCCAGGACCGCACGGGCGCGGAGGTGAAGGGCTCGCAGGTGCTCTACAACGGGGCGCCCGCGGGCTACACGTCGGATCCGCAGGAGGTCATCACCTACGTCTCCGCGCACGACAACGAGACGCTGTTCGACGCGGTGCAGTTGAAGGCGCAGCGCTACCTGGACACGGACCAGCGCGTGCGGATGCACAACCTGGGCATCGCCCTCGTCGCGCTGGGCCAGGGCATCCCGTTCTTCCACGCGGGTGATGAGCTCTTGCGCTCCAAGTCGCTGGACCGCAACAGCTTCAACTCCGGGGACTGGTTCAACAAGATTGATTGGACGTACCAGTCCAACAACTGGGGCGTGGGCCTGCCTCCGGCCGCGGACAACCAGTCCAACTGGGGCCTCTTCGGGCCATTGCTGGCGGACCCGTCGCTGAAGCCGGGGTTGCTGAACATCCTGCGTGCGCGCGACCACTTCGAGGAGATGCTGGCCATCCGCAAGAGCAGCCGGTTGTTCCGGCTGCGCACGGGCGACGAGGTGATGGAGCACGTGCGGTTCCTGAACACCGGCCCGGATCAGATCCCCGGCCTCATCGTGATGGCCATGCAGGACCACGGCACGAACGCGGAGGGCAAGCGCGCCGTCGTGCTGTTCAACGGCACGGACGACGCGCAGACGTTCAAGGCGGCCGAATACGAGTTGGTGAAGCTCAAGCTGCACCCGGTGCTGAAGGACTCCACCGACCCCGTGGTGCGCCAGTCTTTTTACGGCCGGGACACGGGCACCTTCACGGTGCCGGCGCGCACCACCGCGGTGTTCGTCACCGACGACGCCGTGGACTCGGGTGAGGATGAAAGCGGCTGCGGCTGCCGCAGCACCGCCCCCGGTCCCATGGGCGCCATGAGCCTGCTGCTCGCGGTGGGCCTGATGCTGAAGCTGCGCCGTCGTCGGGCGTAGCCGAAGGGCTGGAATGAAGCGGGCCCCGGACGCAAGTGTGCGCGTCCGGGGCCCGTGATGTTTCAAGCGGCGCGGGCCCCTACGGCAGGGTGAGGATCTCCGCGCCGGTGTCGGTGACGAGCAGGGTGTGTTCGAACTGGGCGCTGCGCATGCCGTCCGCGGTGACGACGGTCCACTCGTCGTTCCACGTCCGGTGGTCCCAGTGGCCCTGGTTGATCATCGGCTCGACGGTGAAGATCATCCCGGGCTGCATGATCGTGTCGGCCTCGGGCTCGTAGTAGTGGGGCACCTGGAGCGCGGTGTGGAAGGTCTCACCGATGCCGTGGCCGCAGTAGGCGCGCACGACGCTGGTGCCGTTCTTGACGGCGTGGGCCTCCACCGCGCGGCCGATGTCGCTGATGGGGCGGCCGGGCTTCACCGCGGCGATGCCCACGTCCAGGCACTCGCGGGCAATCTGCACCAGCCGCTGGTGCTGCGGCTCCACGTTGCCCACGAGGTACGTGGCCGAGCAATCGCCGTGGACGCCATCCAGGTAGATGGTGATGTCCAGGTTGACGATGTCGCCGTCCTCCAGCGCGCGGCTGTCCGGGATGCCGTGACAGATGACCTCGTTGACGGAGGTGCAGAGCGACTTGGGGAAGCGGTGGTAGTTGAGGGTGCTGGGGTAGCCGCCGCGCTTGAGGTAGGCCTCGTGGGCGATGGCGTCCAGCTCATCCGTGGTGATGCCCACACGCACGTGCTGGGCGGTCTCCACCAGCACCTGGGCCGCGGCCTGACAGGCGCGGCGCATGCGGGCGATGACGTCCGGCGACTTCACGTCCGGTTCGTTCCGGGAGCGCGACGGCCGGCCGCCCACGGAGTCCGCGTAGTCGGGCCGGGCGATGGTCAGGGGCACGACGCGCCGGGGGCTGACGATGCCCGGGCGCAGGCCCTTGCGGACGTTGAGGTCGGTGCCCTTCTTGCGGGCCTCGACGGTGTCGGCGCCGCGGTGGCACTTCTTGTACTTGGAGCCGCTGCCGCACCAGCAGACGTCATTGGGCCCGGGCAGGAC